>NZ_BAAASL010000009.1:0-317538 GCF_039532865.1 Streptomyces luteosporeus | reverse complement strand
GGTTGAAGATCTACCGGGCCGTGGCCACGCGTTATGACAAGAGGGCGTACGTCTTTCACGGCACCGTGACCGCTGCAGCCGTACGCCTCTGGCTGCGCTCCTGACCCGCCGGACAGACCCTAGGGCGAGTCCGGCGGATCGGGCAGCGCCCCGTAGGGGCGCGGGGAACTGCGCGATCGGCCACCGACGGCCCGCAGCCGACTCGCCACACGGGGCCCGGGTCGCAGCACGGCACTTCGTCTGCGGGCACGTCGTGGCTTGTCGCGCAGTTCCCCGCGCCCCTATGGGGCGCCGTGGTCCCGCGTGACGAAGACCCGCCGGACAGGCCGTGGCACCCCCGGGACCGGGCTGCGCCCGGTGGCCTCGAACAGCGGCCGGGGCGGAGGCTTCAGTGGCGCGTGCCCACCGGCTCGTCGGCGCGCGCCGGGCGCGACGACGCCACCGTCCGCGACGGCCCGGAGGGCCCGCCGCGGCGGATCGCCGCCAGGCCGACGCCCGCGAGCACGATCAGGCCGCCCAGCCCGGCCATCGGGCTCGGCACCGAGCCGAGGAGCAGCGCGTCCAGTCCGAGGGCCGCCACCGGTACCGCGTACAGCACCAGGGAGCTGACCGACGCCGTCGCGGCCTGCAGGACGCGCGACCAGGTGCAGAACGCCAGTACCGTGCAGCCCAGTCCGAGCCACAGGACCGCCGCGTGCTGCTGCCATCCGGCTGCCGCGGCCTGCGTGACGGCGCCGGGGGCGAAGAAGAGAAGGGGCAGCAGTCCGAAGAGGCTGCCGTAGAAGATGCAGTCCATTCCGGAGTACCGCTGCAGCAGCGGCTTCTGCAGGACGAAGGAGGTCGCCTGGGCGGCCGCCGCGAGCACGATCATGGCCATGCCGGAGCGGGTGCCGCCGCTGCCGCCGGCGAGGGCGACGACGAGGGCGCCGCTGAGCGCGACGAGGAGGCCGGCGATGCCCCACGGGCCGGGCCGTTCGCGCAGGACGAGCATGCCCAGCGCCGTGGCGAAGACCGGCGAGGTGGCCACGAGCATGGCGGCGGTGCCGCCCTCGACGTGGCGTTCGCCTGCGTAGAGCAGGAGCTGATAGGCGGTCATGCCGGTCAGGCCGAAGCCGGCCATGCGCAGGGCGTCGGCGCGGCGCAGCCGGCCGATGCGGCCGGTCAGCAGGCACGGCAGCAGCAGGGCGACGGCGGTGACCAGGCGCAGGACGGCGATGGACTCCGGGGTGTAGCCCTCCAGGGCCATGCGGATGGCAGGGAAGGCCGAGCCCCACAGGACCGCTGTCGCGGCCATGAACTTCCACGGGGTCAACGCAGAACACCGCCTATCGGCTCGGTATTCGTCGAACGTTTCGACGATGTTGCCGAAGCTACCGAGAATCGATTCATAAGTCGAATAACAGATTCCTCTTATGTCCCCAAGGGAATCTTTGAGTGCGCACGAACGGTCTCTCCACCGCGCCGCACCGCCGCCGCTCCCGTACCCTCGGACAAGGGACCTGGCGAAGGAGCAGTGGGTGATGAGCGGCCTGGAGACTGCGGACCATGTCAGCGTGCATCTGAGCGGATGCGGCACGGCCGATGCGGGCGTCGTCTTCGGCGCCCTGGAAGCGGCGTTCCCCGGCGGCACGGAGCCCGACGCGAGCCGCAGCGCCGCCGGCCAGAGAACCGGGGAGGGCGCTGCCACCATGTGGTGCACGGTGGTCGATGCCCGGACGCGGACGCCCCGCGGGGCACCGTCGGCGGCCCCGCTGACCGGCGCAGTGGTGGCCGACCTGTTCGGCGCCGCCGATCCGGTGCGCCAGGTCGAGGAGGAGCTGGCGGCCGTCTTCGACGTCGAGCACCAGGGCACGGTCCCGGGCGAGCACGAGCTGGAGGTCAGGCTGCGCCTGGCACCGCGCCCGGGCGCCTGACGGCCGGCCGCGGCCGGCGGCCGCACAGCGCCGCGTCCCGCCCTTGAGGCGAGGAGGGACAGGCCATGACGCACGCGCACCATGCGGGATTGCACGACGCGCCCTATCTGCCCATCGAGGACCACGGGATCATCGGGGATCTGCACACCGTGGCCCTGGTGGGGGCCGAGGGCACGATCGACTGGTGCTGTCTGCCCCGTTTCGACGCGCCCTCGGTCTTCGCCTCCTTGCTGGACGCGGAGCGCGGCGGGTTCTTCTCGGTGCGGGTGCCGGAGGTCGAGCGCACCAAGCAGATGTACCTGCCGGATTCCAACGTGCTGCTGACGCGCTTCCTCGCCGAGGACGCGGTGGCGGAGCTGTACGACTTCATGGTCCCCGACCACCCCGCCTGCACCGCGGGCGGCACCCGGCAGATCGTGCGCCAGCTGCGGGTGGTGCGCGGCAGCGCCACGGTGGACGTCGTGTGCCGCCCGGCGTTCGACTATGCCCGCGCCCCGCACGAGGTGGCGCTGGTCGAAGGGGTCGGCGCGGTGTTCACGAGCCCGGCCGGCCGCTTGGTGCTGCGCTCCTCCGTGCCGCTGCGTACCGACGGGGACGCGGCGCTGACCACGGTGGAGCTGTCCGCCGGGCAGGCGCTCTCGCTCACGGCCCAGTGGGACGGCGAGCCGCGGCCGGTGGACGGCCCGGAGGTCGACCGCCTGCTGGACGAGACCCTGCGCTACTGGGACGGCTGGCTGCGCCAGTCGCGCTACCAGGGCCGCTACCGCGAGGCGGTGGAACGCTCGGCCCTGGCCCTGAAGCTGCTGGTGCACCAGCCGACCGGCGCCCTGATCGCCGCTCCCACCACGTCGCTGCCGGAGTCGCCGGGCGGCTCGCGCAACTGGGACTACCGCTACACGTGGGTGCGCGACGCCGCGTTCACGCTGTACGCGCTGATGCGGCTGGGCTTCACCGAGGAGGCGGCCGGGTTCGTCGACTGGCTGCACGACCGGTGCGTGGAGGCGCCGCCGGACACCGGGCTGCAGGTGCTCTACGGCATCGACGGCCGCGCCGCACTGCCGGAGACCGAGCTCACCCACCTGGCCGGCTACCGCGGGGCCCGGCCGGTGCGCATCGGCAACGCCGCGTCCCTGCAGCTGCAACTGGACATCCACGGCGAGCTGATGGACTCCGTCTACCTGTACAACAAGTACGGCGAGCCGATCTCCTACGAGTTGTGGGAGGCGCTGAGCCGGCAGCTGGAGTGGCTGGAGAAGCACTGGGAGGAGCCGGACGACGGCATCTGGGAGACCCGCGGGGGCCGGCGCCGCTTCACGTACTCGGCGCTGATGACGTGGGTGGCCTTCGAGCGGGCCATGCGCATCGCCCGCCACCGCGGCATGCCCGCCCCCGTCGAGCGCTGGCGCGACGCGGCCGCCGCGGCGTACCGGTACGTGCAGGACAGCTGCTACTCCCACGAGCTGGGGGCGTACGTGCAGTACGCGGACAGCGACGTGCTGGACGCCTCGCTGCTGGTGATGCCGCTGGTGAAGTTCGTGGGGCCGGCCGATCCGCGCTTCCTGTCCACCGTACGGCGGCTGGAGGAGCAACTCGTCAGCGACAGCCTCGTGCACCGCTACCAGGCCGACGGCGCCGACGGGTTCACCGACCGGGAGGGCACCTTCAACCTGTGCTCCTTCTGGTACGTCGAGGCCCTGGCGCGCGCCGGCCGGGTCGGCGAGGCGCGGTACATCTTCGAGAAGATGACCACCCACGCCAACCACCTGGGCCTGTACGCCGAGGAGATCGGCCCGGCGGGCGAGGCACTGGGGAACTTCCCGCAGGCCTTCACCCACCTGGCACTGATCAGCGCGGCCACCAATCTCGACCGCGCGCTGACGACACGGCGCAGTCCGGTGATGCGGCACTGCCGTCGCTGAGGGCATGTTGCGTGCCGACGCCGTCTCTCGCCATCATCCGTACACGACGAGGGAAGGGGCGCATGCAATGCCTCTTGAGGGCGAGTACGAGCCGAGTCCGGCGCAGTGGGTGCGCGAACAGGTCGAGCTGTACGAGAGTTCGGGGGGCACCCGGGGCACAACGCTCTGGGACACGGGCCTGCCGGTCGTCATCGTCACGATGCGCGGCGCGAAGAGCGGCAGGATCCGCAAGGTCCCGCTGATGCGCGTGGAGCACGAGGGGCGGTACGCGGCGGTGGCCTCGAAGGGCGGCTTCCCCCGCCATCCGGTCTGGTACCTCAACCTCAAGGCCCACCCGCAGGTGGTCCTCCAGGACGGCCCCGAACGCCACAGCATGATCGCCCGTGAGCTCACCGGGGACGAGAGGGACCGGTGGTGGCAGCGCGCGGTCGCCGCGTATCCGCCGTACGCCGAATACCAGGAGAAGACCGAACGCGTGATCCCCGTCTTCGTACTCGAACCCGAGCACCTGGCCGGGCCGGCGAACCCCCCGGCGCCGACGGGGAACTGAGCTTCGCCCCCCTCACCCGGCGGCGGTCACCCGGCCGCCCAGCTCCACGACCCCGTCGCCGAGGAAGCGCGTGAGGATCTGCGATCCCGCGCCCTGCCGCACGGTCAGCGAGCGGCCCAGCTCGGCGGTCAGGACGAGGGCGGCCGCGCCGGTGGCCTCGTCCTCGGCCACCCCGTCGCCGCGCCGCGGGAAGCCCCGCGCCCTGACGCGCCCGGCGGCCTCGTCCTCCCAGGCCCAGGCGTACAGCCAGCCCTCCCCCGGCGGCGGGGCGGGCAGCTCGTCGACCTCGGCGACGGTGGCGAAGCCTTGCGTTCGCCGGCCGGGAACCCAGGCGGCCCGCCCGCGGATCCAGGTGAGCCCGTCCTCCTGCCAGGTGGGCACCTCCCCCGCCGGCGGCCGCAGGACGTCCACCGGCTCTCCCCGGCTGCGCAACCAGGACGCCACGCCGATGAGGGGGTGTCCGGCGAAGGGCAGCGGCGTGCTGGGCGTGCGGATGTCGACGCGCCCGGCCCGGGCGTCGTCGACGAAGACGGTCTCGCTGTAGCCGAGTTCGGCGGCGAGGTGCTGCCGTTCGCGCGTGCCGGGGACGGCCGCGCCGTCCATGACGACTCCGAGGGGATTGCCGCCGCTGCCGTCCGGGCCGGTGAACACCCGCACCACCACATGATCAACCATGAGCTGATTCAATCAGCTTCGCTCGGTTTCAATCGGCGTAGAGGAGCGGTGGTGGGCGAGAACAAACGACGCATGCTGGCGGGCGAGTGGTACGTGCCCGACGATCCGGAGCTGGCCGCGGACACCCGGCGGCGGGCGGAGCTGTGCGCGGCGTTCAACGCGGCGACCACGGCCACGGCGCCGGAGCGCCGCGCCCTGCTCGCGCGGCTGCTCGGCTCGGTCGGCGAGGGGGTGAACGTCCGGCCGCCCTTCCACTGCGACTTCGGCCACCACATCAGCCTCGGTTCGAGGACGTTCGTCAACTTCGGGGCGGTCTTCCTCGACGCGGCGCCGATCACCGTCGGCGCGGACGTGCAGATCGGGCCGTACGTGCAGTTGCTGACGCCGCTGCACGAGATGGCCGCCGGGCGGCGGCGGGCCGGCTGGGAGCGGGCGCTGCCGATCTCCGTCGGTGACAACGTCTGGCTGGGCGGCGGAGTGATCGTCTGCCCCGGTGCGAGCATCGGCGCGAACACGGTCGTCGGAGCCGGCTCCGTGGTCACCCGGGACCTGCCGGCGGGCGTGCTGGCCGTGGGCAATCCGGCGCGGGTGGTGCGCGAACTGCCGGAGTGAGGGGACCGGAGCCGCCGGCTGCGCCGTACGGGTGAGGCGGAAGTGTCATGTGATGCTTCTGGGCGGGAAGAGGCACAAAGTGCCTGAACTCACCGACCCCCTGACGACCCTGGTACGGCGCCATCGCGAACCCGCCGTCGTGCAGGCGGTCCGCTCGACGCTGGCCGCGGTGATCTCCTATGTGGTCGCCCTGCAGCTGAGCAACGAGCCCCTGCCGCTGACGGCACCGCTGACCGCGCTGCTCGTCGTCCAGGTCACGCTGTACTCGACGCTGACGACCGGTATCCGCAGGGTCAACTCCGTGGTGGCCGGCGTCCTCATCGCCATCGGCTTCAGCGTCCTGGTGGGCCTGACCTGGTGGAGCCTGGGTCTGATCATCCTCGCCTCGCTGATCATCGGGCGGTTCGTCCGCGCGGGTGAATTCGTGCCGGAGGTGGCGATCAGCGCCATGCTGGTGCTCGGCGTCACGAGAGTGGCCGCCACCGCCTGGGACCGGGTGCTGGAGACCCTGATCGGCGCCGTGGTGGGCCTGCTCTTCGACGTCCTGTTCGTGCCCCCGGTGTGGGTGCAGCCGGCGAGCGAGGCCATCGAGCAGCTCTCGCGCCGCATGGGGCAGTTGCTGCGGCGCGTCGGCGAGGAGGTCAGCGGGCACACGCCGGTCGCCCAGGCCGCGGCCCGGCTGCACGAGGCCCGCCGGCTGGACCACGACATCGTCCAGGTGGACGCCTCCCTGCGGCAGGCCGAGGACAGCCTGCGGCTCAATCCGCGCGTACGCGAGGGGCTGCTGTTCCGCGTGGTGCTGCGCACCGGCCTGGACGCCCTGGAGATCGCCGCGGTGGTGCTGCGGGTGCTGTGCCGCACGCTGACCGACCTGGCCAAGGAGCGTACGGGCGAGCCGATGTTCACCCCCGAGGTGGCCGAGGCGCTGCGGGAGGTCTGCCAGCACCTCGCCCGGGCGGTGGAGAGCTTCGCGGTGCTCATCACCACCCAGGTCAGCCGCAACGCCGAGAAGGCCGAGGACCGGCTGATGGAGGAGCTCGCCGCCGGCCGGGCCGCCCGCGACCGCGCCGCGCACCTGCTCCTGGAGGGCGTGCAGCGCCACCCGCGGCAGTGGCAGCTGCACGGCGCGTTGCTGGCCGAGATCGACCGCATCCTCGACGAGCTGGACGTGGAGAAGCGCACCGAGCGCCTGGCCGAGGAGCTCGACCGCGCCACCCGCGAACAGCGCGAGCGCTACCCGCTGCTGCACCGCGTCCAGCGCCGCCTGCGCAGCAGCGGCTACGGCTGGCGCCGCGGCTGGTTCGCCAACCGCGACTGAGCCCCCGCCCCCTCACGTCCCGGGCGCCCTCACCCCTCCCCGTGCCCGAGCGCCCGGCCGCGGCGGGCCGGGGCGCGGCCGGTCGGCTGGTCGGGGGCGGGGCCTGTGGGGATGGGCGGGATGGGGCGGGCCTCCGGGGCGTCGGTCAGCAGGGTGAGGCGTTCGCCGCAGTGCAGGATGTCCTGGCTCTCCCCGTCCAGCAGGGTGTACGTCGCCTGGGTGCGGGCGATCTCCACCCGCAGCCGGTGGCCGCGGAACTGGACGGTGAAGGCCAGGCGGCCGAGCTGTTCGGGCAGCCGGGGGCTGAAGGCGACCAGGCCGTCGACCTCGCGCATCCCGCCGAAGCCGATGACCAGGGCGAACCAGGTGCCGGCGAGGGAGGCGATGTGCAGGCCGTCGCGGGTGTTGCCCTCCAGGTCGAACAGGTCCATCATCGCCGCCTCGCCCAGGTAGTCGTAGGCGAGCCGCATGTGGCCGACCTCCGCCGCCATGACGGCCTGCCCGCAGGCGGACAGGGAGGAGTCGCGGACCGTCAGCTGCTCGTAGTAGGCGAAGTTGCGGGCCTTCTCCTCGAGGGTGAACGCCTCGCCGCGCAGGCACATGGCGAGCACCAGGTCGGCCTGTTTGACGACCTGCTTGCGGTAGAGGTCGAAGTAGGGGAAGTGCAGCATGAGGGGGTACTGGTTCTCGCCGGTGCGGGCGAAGTCCCAGACCTGGTGCCCGGTGAAGCCCTGGGACTGCTCGTGGACGCCCAGGTCCTCGTTGTAGGGCAGGGTCATGCGGGTGGCGGCGTCGCGCCAGGCGGCGGTCTCCTCGTCGTCGACGCCCAGGGAGGCGGCGACGTCGGGGTGGCGCTCGGCGGCCACGGCCGCGGCGCGCAGATTGTGCTGGGCCATCAGGTTCGTGTAGACGTTGTCGTCCGAGATGGCGCTGTACTCGTCGGGTCCGGTCACCCCGTCGATGTGGAAGGCGCCGTGGTGGTCGTGGTGGCCCAGCGAGCGCCACAGCCGGGCCGTTTCGACCAGCAGGGGCAGCCCGACCTCCTGCTCGAAGGTCTCGTCGCAGGTGGCGCGGAGGTAGCGGACCACGGCGTCGGCGATGTCGGCGTTGATGTGGAAGGCGGCCGTTCCGGCCGGCCAGTAGCCCGAGCACTCGCTGCCGTTGATGGTCCGCCAGGGGAAGGCCGCGCCCTGGAGGCCGAGCTGGCGGGCGCGCTCCTGCGCCTGCGGCAAGGTGGCGTGCCGCCAGCGCAGGGCCTGCTCGACGGCCTGGGGGGCGGTGTAGGTCAGCACGGGCAGGACGAAGGTCTCGGTGTCCCAGAAGCAGTGCCCGTCGTAGCCGGGCCCGGTCAGGCCCTTGGCGGGCAGGGCCCGGGCCTCGCCGCGGGCGCCGGCCTGCAGGACGTGGAAGAGGGCGAAGCGCACCGCCTGCTGGATCTCGGCGTCGCCGTCGACCTCGACGTCGGCGCGGGACCAGAAGTCGTCGAGGTAGCCGCGCTGGTCGGCGACCAGGCCCTCCCAGCCGGCGCTGGTGGCGGCGGCGAGGGCGGCGTCGACCTGGTCGTGGACGGCGGGCGCGGAGCGCACCGCGGACCAGCCGTGGGCGACGATCTTCTCGGTGCGCAGCCGCTGGCCGGGGCGCAGCACGGAGGTGACGGTCAGGCGGGCGAGGTCCTCGCTGCTCTCGGAGGTCGTCTCGGTCTTCAGGCCGCCGCTGACGACGTGGTGGGCGGCGGCGCCCACGCGCAGGCCGCTGCGTGCGGTGCGGTGCAGCAGGCGGATGCTGGAGCCGTTGGCGGCGTGCTGCTCGGGCACGAGCGGGGTCTCCAGGACGGCGGCGGCCCGCGGGTCGCCGTTGGCGCGGGGCAGCTGCTCGTTGGCGACGAGTTCGGACTGGATGACGATGCGCATCTCGTCGTCCAGCGGTTCGACCTCGTAGGCGACGGCGGCGATGGCGCGCTGGGTGAAGGAGACCAGCCGGGTGGAGCGCACCCGGATGCTGCGGCCGCTGGGCGAGGTCCACTCGGCGATGCGGTGCAGCAGTCCGGTGCGCAGGTCGAGGAAGCGCTGGTGCTTGTGGAGTTTGCCGTAGCGCAGGTCGAAGGGTTCGTCGTCGACCAGGAGCCGGATCACCTTGCCGTTGGTGACGTTGATGACGGTCTGCCCGGACTCGGGGTAGCCGTAGCCGGCCTCGGCGTAGGGCAGCGGCCGGTACTCGTAGACGCCGTTGAGGTAGGTGCCGGGCATGCCGTGCGGTTCGCCCTCGTCGAGGTTGCCGCGCCAGCCGACGTGCCCGTTGGACAGGGCGAAGACCGACTCGCTCTGGGAGAGCACGTCCAGGTTGAGCTCGGTCTCGCGCAGGCACCAGGGTTCGACCATGTAGGCCGGATGAGTGATCACGCGGCACCTCCGCCGGTGGTGTCGGGCACGGTGTCGTCGAGCAGGTCGGCGAGGTCGGTGACGACGACGTCGGCGCCGTGCCGGCGCAGGGCCTCGGCCTGGCCGGCCCGGTCGACCCCGACGACGTAGCCGAAGCCGCCGGCGCGGCCGGCCTCCATGCCGGCCAGCGCGTCCTCGTAGACGACGGCCTGTTCCGGCGCGGCCCCCAGGGCCCGGGCGGCGGCGAGGAAGGTGTCGGGGTGGGGTTTGCCGGGCAGTTTGCGCTCGGCGGCGACGATCCCGTCGATGCGCACGTCGAACAGGCCGTCGATGCCGGCGGCGACGAGCACGTCGTGGCAGTTGGCGCTGGAGGAGACCACCGCGGTGCGCAGCCCGGCGGCGCGGACGGCCTCGACGTAGCGGACGGAGCCGGGGTACGCCTCGACGCCCATCTCCTTGATCTTCTGCAGGACGAGGGCGTTCTTGCGGTTGCCCAGGCCCTGGACGGTGTCCTTCTCGGGCGGGTCGCCGGGGTCGCCCTCGGGCAGGGTGATGCCGCGCGAGGCGAGGAAGGAGCGTACGCCGTCGGCCCGGGGCATGCCGTCGACGTATTCGTCGTAGTCGGCCACGGCGTCGAAGGGGCGGAAGGCGGGGCCCTCGCGGCGGCGCAGGAAGGCGTCGAAGGTCTCCTTCCAGGCCGCGGCGTGCACGGTGGCCGTCCTGGTCAGGACGCCGTCCATGTCGAACAGGCAGGCACCGATGGTGCCGGGGAGTCCGAGTGTCGTCGTCATGGTGATCCGCTACCCCGTTCGTCCGGCAGGAACCAGTGGTGGGGGGCGAGGAGTTCTCCGGCTGCGGCAGGGCCCCAGGAGCCGGGGGCGTACGGCTCGACGGGGCGCGGGGCGCGCAGCAGGGGCGCCGCCACCTCCCACAGGCGTTCGATGCCGTCGGAGCGGGTGAACAGGGACTGGTCGCCCAGCATGGCGTCGTGGACGAGGCGTTCGTAGCCCTCGAGGCCGTAGCGGCGCTGGACGGAGTCGGCGTACTTGAAGCTCATGCGGGCGTCGGTCAGGCGCATGGTGGGGCCGGGTTCCTTGACCAGGAAGCCGGCGGCGATCCAGCCGGGGTCGTCGAAGTCGACGACGAGGGTGTTGCCGCGGCGCCCGCCCCGCGCGGCGTGCCGGTGGCCCGGGGCGAGGGGGAACATGCGCAGGGGCGGCTCGGTGAAGTGGAGGGTGACGACCTGGCGGCGCTCGGCCAGGCGTTTGCCGGAGCGCAGGTAGAAGGGGACGCCGGTCCAGCGCCAGTTGTCGATCTCGGCGCGCAGGGCGACGAAGGTCTCGGTGTCGGAGTGGGGGTCGACGCCGGGTTCGGCGCGGTAGCCCTCGTACTGGCCGCGGACGACGAGGTCGGGGTCCACGGGCCGCAGGGCCTGGAAGACCTTGGCCTTCTCGTCGCGCAGCGACTTCGCGTCGAGGGCGGCGGGCGGTTCCATGGCCACGATGCCGAGCACCTGGAAGAGGTGGGTGACGATCATGTCCCGGAAGGTGCCGGTCTCCTCGAAGAAGGCGGCCCGTCCCTCGATGCCGAGGGTCTCGGGCACGTCGATCTCCACGTGGCTGATGTGGTCGCGGTTCCAGACGGGTTCGAACAGGCCGTTGGCGAAGCGCAGGGCGAGGATGTTGTCGACGGACTCCTTGCCGAGGAAGTGGTCGATGCGGAAGACGCGGTCCTCGTCGAAGACGGCGTGGACGGTGGCGTCCAGGGCCTTGGCGGAGTCGAGGTCGGTGCCGAAGGGCTTCTCGACGACGACCCGGGCGCCCTGGGCCAGGCCGGTCCTGCCGAGCATCTCGACGACGGAGGCGAACGCCTGCGGGGGCACGGCCAGGTGGTACAGCCGGCGGGGGCTGCCGCCGACGGCCCGCTCGGCGTCCCGCACGGCGCCGATCAGCGGCTCGGGGTCGTCGGGGTCGGCGGCGCCGAAGGTCAGGGTGCTCTCGAACGCCTGCCAGTGCTCGCCGGCGGGCGGCTCGGACCCGAAGGCGGCGACGGCCTCCTTCGCGCGGGCGCGGAACTCCTCGTCCGTCAGGGCGTCGGCGGCGGGGGCGGAGCCGACGATGCGGTAGGAGCGCGGCATCAGCCCCGCCCGGGCGAGCCGGTACAGGCCGGGCAGCAGCTTGCGCCGGGCGAGGTCGCCGGTGGCGCCGAAGAGCACGACGACGTGGTCGTCGGGCACCGGGTGGCCGTCCGGGTCGCCGGGGGGCGGGTGCGTGGCGTTCACATCCTCCACCTTCCGGCAGCCGCTGCCCGGGCGCGATTCACCTCACCCGTTCGGAGGGGCGGGCGGCGCATTGCGTACGGGCAGCCTGCGCGGTCCGCGCACCAGCAGCCCGGGCCGGTACGGCAGGGTGGCGGGGTCGGCGGCGGGGCGCAGGTGCGGCAGGGCACCGAAGAGGCGGGGCAGGGCGATCGCCGCCTCCAGGCGGGCCAGGCGGGCGCCCGGGCAGAAGTGCGGTCCGTGGCCGAAGGCCAGGTGCGGTGCGGGGCGCCGGCCGCCGGGGCCGGGCAGGTGGCGGGCGGGGCGGAAGGCGTCGGGCGCCGGGAAGTGCCGGGGGTCGCGGTTGGCGGCGGCGAGGACGACCAGGACCGACTCCCCGGCGGGTATCTCGGCCCGGCCGTCGTCGTCCTGCAGGACGACGGCCTCGGTGGTGCGCCGCCAGGTGGTGCCCTCCAGGGGGCTGGCGTGCCGCAGGGTCTCCTCGGCCACGGCCGCCCAGTGCGCCTCGCCGCCGGCGCGGGCGGCGGCGAGCTCGGCGGGGTGGGTGAGCAGCAGCAGCGCGGCGGAGGCGAGGAGGTTCATGGTGGTCTCGTAGCCGGCGAAGAGCAGCAGGAAGGCCATGGCCAGCAGTTCCTCGTCGCTCAGCCCGCCCTCCCCCGCGTCGTGGACCAGCGAGCTGAACAGGTCCTCGCCGGGCGTGCGGCGCTTGTGCGCGATGAGCGAGGAGAAGTAGGCGTGCAGGGCCGCCCAGGCCTCGTCGGCCGCGCCGGGGGCCAGGGCGTCGGCGGGCGAGCCGACGCAGTAGGTCCACTCGCGCAGGTCGGCCCGGTCGGCCTCGGGCACGCCGAGCACCTCGCCGATCACCAGGACGGGCAGCGGGAAGGCGAAGGCGTCCACCAGGTCGGCGCTGCCCTCGCGGGCCAGGGTGTCCGCGAGGCCGGTCAGGAGGCCGTCGGTGAGGTGCTCGATGCGCGGGCGCAGGGCGTCGACCCTGCGCGGGGTGAACGCGGCCGTGGTCAGCCGGCGCAGCCGCAGGTGGTCGGGGGCGTCGGAGTTGAGCATGTGCCGGGCCAGACACGCCTGGGCCCGCCGGGCCGGCGAGTCGGGCCGGGGACGGCCGGCGCGCTGCGGCGGCACGTTGGAGAAGCGCGCGTCGGCCAGCACCGCGCGGGCCCGGTCGTAGCCGGTGACGAGCCAGGCGTGGGTGCCGTTGGCGAGCGTCACCCGGGCCGCGGGCCCGCGCGAGCGCAGGTCCGCGTAGTACGGGTACGGGTCGCGGGCGAAGCCGGGGGCGGCGGGGTCGAGGGTTTCGGGCACCCGCACATCCTTGCCGACGGCGGCGCTGCGGCGGACCGGGGGCCGGTGTCAGCTCCGGCGGCGGGCGGCTGTGCGGTTCCTACAAGCTGTGCGGTTCTGCAATCCGCATCCGCACTCCGGCCGGGTGCCGGTCAGCGGCCCAGGGCCTTCTTCAGCTCGTCCTTGGTCATGTCGGAGCGGCCGTGGATGTTGCGCTTCTTCGCCTCGTTGTACAGCTGCTCCTTCGTCGGGCCCTGGGCGCCGGAGTGGGAGCGCTTGCCGCCGCGCTCGGAGGAGGACATGTCGCGCAGCGAGGAGCGGCTGGCGGTCTTCGACTCGCCGCTGCGGGCGCGTTCCTTGTTGACGGTGCGGCCGGCGATCTCCTTGGCGCGCTTCTCGCTCTCGCCGCGACTGCGCGCGCTGTCCTTGATGTGCTCGTACTGCCGCTCGCGCTTCGAGCTGGATCCCCTGGGCATCTGATGCTCCGTTCATGGGCAGTTGCGTCCCGCGACCGGGCCGCTCAGCGCCACCCTGGCACGGGCCCCGGCGCCGCGCAGGGCGAGGGCCGCCGATCGGGCGGCTCAGCCGCGCACGTCCGGGGTGCGGGTGACCGTACGGCCCAGGCGGGCCGCGGCGCGGGCGAAGGCGGCCGCGTCGTGCACGGCGGCCCCTCCGGGGTCGTTGTTGAAGTAGACGTATACCTCGCCGCGGTCGGGCCATGCCTCGGCGATCCGGCCGGCCCAGGAGACCAGGGCCCGGTGCCCGTAGCGGGGCCAGGGCGTGGCGGCGCCGCTGTGGAAGCGCACGTACCCCCAGTCCGCGGTGCGCCACAACGGCGTGACGGGCCGGGATCCGTGGTCGGCCCAGCACAGGGCCGCACCGTGCCGCTCCAGGACGGTGCGCACCTCGTCCGTCCACCAGGTCTCGTGGCGGGGTTCGACGGCGACGCGCACGGTGTCCGGGAAGCAGTCCAGGGCGGCCGCCAGGACGGCGGGGTCGGCCTTGAGGGTGGGCGGGAGCTGGAGCAGGACGGGACCCAGGCGCGGGCCGAGGCCGGCGGCGTGCCGCAGGAGGCGCTCCACGGGCTCCTGCGGGTCGCGCAGCCGCTTGATGTGGGTCAGGAAGCGGCTGGCCTTGACGGCCATGACGAAGCCCTCGGGGGTGCGCCCGCGCCAGGCGGCGAAGGTCTCGGGGGCGGGCAGGCGGTAGAAGGCGTTGTTGTTCTCCACTGTGGTGAAGTGCCGGGCGTACTCCTCCAGCCACAGCCGCTGCGGCAGGTCCGGCGGATACAGCTGGCCGCGCCAGTCCTTGTACTGCCATCCGGAGGTGCCGACGAGCAGGGGCATGTGCCCAGGGTCGCACCGGGGCGGCCGCGGTGCTTCACGGGTGCTGCTTCACGGCTGCTGATTCACTGGTGTCGTGGAGTGCGTCTTCTGTGCGATCGCGACGGGCGAGGCGGACGGTCACCGGGTGTTCGAGGACGAGGCGGTGGTGGCCTTCCTGGACGCCCGGCCGCTGTTCCCGGGCCATGTGCTGGTGGTGCCGCGGCGGCACGCCGAGACGCTCACGGACCTGCCGCCGGAGCAGGTGGGGCCGTTCTTCCTGCGGGTGCAGCGGATCGCCGGGGCCGTCGAGCGGGGCATGGGGGCCGCCGGGTCGTTCGTCGCCGCGAACAACCGGGTCAGCCAGTCGGTGCCGCACTTCCACGTGCACGTGGTGCCGCGCAACCGCAAGGACGGGCTGCGGGGCTTCTTCTGGCCGCGCGGCCGGTACGCGTCCGAGGAGGAGGCGGCCGCGGTCGCGGCACGGGTACGGGCGGCGCTGGAGGGCCCCTGACGGGCGCCGGGGCCTGCTCGCGTGGACTGCGGGCGCCGATCCGGTCATATTGGAATTACGGCTCCTCTTGCCGTCGACAGCCGACCGAAAGTCCCCTTTTTCCGGAGCCTTCCGGAGCCCGGGCCCCGGGACCGGAGGTGGAGGATGCGGTTCACCGACCGAGTGGACGCCGGCCGGCGCCTGGCCGGCCGGCTGGAGCACCTGCGCGCCGAGGACCCGGTGGTCCTCGGCCTGCCGCGCGGCGGTGTGCCCGTGGCCTACCAGGTGGCCCGGGCGCTGGGCGCCCCGCTGGACGTGATCCTGGTGCGCAAGCTGGGCGTGCCGTACCACCGCGAGCTGGGCTTCGGCGCCATCGGCGAGGGCGGGGTGCGGGTGGTCAGCGAGGACATCATGCGGCTCAGCCGCGTCGACGAGGACGACCTGGCCGAGGTCGAGCGCGGGGAGCAGGCCGAGATGTCCCGGCAGGCCGAGCGCTTCCGCGGCGGGCGCCCCCGCGTCCCGCTGGAGGGGCGCACCGCGGTGCTCGTCGACGACGGCATCGCCACCGGCGCCTCGGCATCCGCCGCGTGCCGGGTGGCCCGCGCCCACGGCGCCGCCCGCGTCGTGCTGGCCGTGCCGGTCGCCCCGCCCGACGCGGCGGCGGCGCTGCGCCGCGAGTGCGACGAGTTCGTCTGCCTGAGCACGCCGGCGGCGTTCTCGGCCGTCGGCGAGTGGTACCACGACTTCTCCCAGACCGCGGACAAGGAGGTCGTCGAGCTGCTGCGGCGCAATGCCGGCGAGGCCGGTGCCGGTGGCGGCGGCACGGGCGAGGGCTGCGGCTGCCCGGCCCGCTCGGGCCCGGTGAAACTGCCGGTGGACGACGGGCGCATCACCCTCGACGGTGACCTGCACGTGCCCGCCGGGGCCCCGGGCCTGGTGGTCTTCGCGCACGGCAGCGGCAGCAGCCGGCTCAGCCCGCGCAACCGCGCGGTGGCAACCGCGCTGAACGCGGCCGGCCTGGGCACCTTGCTGTTCGACCTGCTGACCCCGGCCGAGGAGGGCGACCGGGCCAACGTCTTCGCCGTCGAGCCGCTCGCGCGCCGGCTCGGCGAGGTGACGGACTGGCTGCACCGTCACACCGGCGTGCCCGTCTGCTACTTCGGCGCGAGCACCGGCGCGGCGGCCGCCCTGTGGGCCGCGGCCGACGCCGCCCGCGGCGGCGGCGAGGGCATCGCCGCCGTGGTCTCCCGCGGCGGCCGGCCCGACCTCGCGGGCCCCCGGCTGGCCGAGGTCACCGCGCCGACCCTGCTCGTCGTCGGCGGCCGGGACGAGACGGTACTGGACCTGAACCGGCGCGCCGCCGAGCAGCTGACCTGCGAGAACCGGCTCGCCGTCGTCCCGGGCGCCACCCACCTCTTCGAGGAGCCGGGGACGCTCGAGGCCGTGGCGGACCTCGCGTGCGCGTGGTTCACCGGCCACCTGACGCCTGACACCACACCGGACACCGAGCAGTGACAGCCAGTAGTGGGTGATCACCATGGAGAAGATCGTCGACTGCAACATCGAGATGGAGTTCCGCGAGATCGACGCCACCACGCAGGCCGACGTACGGCTGCGGATGCACGACGGCCAGCGGTTCAGCTCGCAGGGCGTCGCCAACCGCAACCCCGAGGACCGCGTGCAGCAGCGCGTCGGCGAGGAGGTCGCGGCCGCCCGCGCGCTGACCGGCCTGGCCGAGCAACTGCTGGACAAGGCGGGCGAGGACATCAGGGAGGTCATGCACGAGGACGCCCACCTCACGCACTGAAAGCCCCACGGCGGCCCCGCACGGCCCCGCACGCCAAGGAGCGGCACGGAACGGCAAGGAGCGAGCAATGTCGCACGAAGCACAGTGGAAGGTCCGCGTCGAGCTCCACGAGGAGGACGGCCGGACGACGGCCCGGGCCGACCTGGAGACCGGCGGCACCCCGATCACCGGCCGCGGGACGGCCCGGTGCGCTCCGGGCGATGCGGACGTTCCGGCGATAGGCGACGAGTTCGCCGCCGGCCGCGCCCTGCGCGACCTGGGCGATCGTCTTCTGGAGGCGGCCGAGAAGGACGTGGAGGCCCACGGCGCGGCCCCGGAGCCGCGCACGTCGACGCCGTACGCCTGGCCGGTGTGAGGGGCCGGCAAGGGGGCCTGCATACTTGCGCCCTGCGTTCCGTTCTGCGTAAGGAAACACCCCCGTGCTGCACGTCCGCCCCCGCCGCTCCGCCCTCGCGGCCCTGGCCGCCTCGTCGCTCCTGCTGCTGTCCGCCTGCGACGGGGACACCGCCCCGGCCGGCGCCGGGACGAAGGCCCGCAGCGCGCCCTCCGCTCCCCCGGAGGCCCTCACCGCCGACCAGGCGCAGCAGGCGCTCGTCGCGGTCGCGGACCTGCCGGCGGGGTGGCAGCTGCAGCCGGACACCGGCCTGGACAAGTCCCAGGGAGCCCAGGAGGAGGTCATCTCCGGGGTGAAGCCCGTGTGCGCGCCGATCACCGCGGTCCTCAACACCGGCCGGCTGGAGGAGGACCGCAAGGCCAACGCCCAGGCGGTGTTCACCAAGAAGGGCGACACGACGACCGTGGCACAGGACGTCAGCGGGTACGCCCGGGCCGAGGCCGAGAAGGCCGTGGCGGCCCTGCGCACGGCCGTCGGGCAGTGCGGCACCTTCACCGGCACCATGGGCGGCAAGAAGACCGTGCTGACGGTGAAGAAGGCCGCCGGGCTGCCGGCGTACGGCGACGAGTCCGTCGGCTACACCGTCCGGATCGTGCAGGGCGGCACCACGCAGATGGACTTCGACATGGCCACCCTCCGCAGCCACGGGGCCGTGACGACGGTGTGGAACAACTACTCGGACACCGGCGACCGCGGTACGACGGCCTTCCGCAAGGCCGTGGCCGCGGCCGGCGCGAAGCTGGTCGCCGCGGCCGCCGGGACGCCCTGACGTCAGGGCTCCAGGGGCCTTGAGGACGGCTCCCACGCCCACTCCGCCACCTCCGGCATGTCCGTGCCGTGGGCCCGTACCCAGGCGTGGTGCCGGGCGCGGGCGTCGGCCATGGCCTGGCGGACGGGTGCGGCGGGGACGGCGAGGCCGGGGACGCGGTCGACGACGTCCATGACGAGGCGGTAGCGGTCGAGGTCGTTGCGCACGACCATGTCGAAGGGCGTGGTCGTGGTGCCGGACTCCTTGTAGCCGCGCACGTGCAGGTTGCGGTGGCCGGTGCGGCGGTAGGCCAGGCGGTGGATGAGCCAGGGATAGCCGTGGTAGGCGAAGATCACCGGCCGGTCGGGGGTGAACAGCGCGTCGTACTCGTGGTCGGGCATGCCGTGCGGGTGCTCCTCCTGGGGCATCAGGCGGGCGATGTCGACGACGTTGACGACGCGCACGGCCAGGTGGGGCAGGTGACGGCGCAGCAGGCCGGCCGCGGCGAGGACCTCCTGGGTGGGGATGTCGCCGGCGGCGGCGAGGACGACGTCGGGGCTGCCGCCGTTCTCGGTGCCGGCCCACTCCCAGATGCCGGCGCCGCGGGCGCAGTGGACGCGGGCGTCGTCGAGGCCGAGCCAGTCGAAGCAGGGCTGTTTGCCGGCGACGACGACGTTGACGTAGTCGCGGCTGCGCAGGACGTGGTCGGCGACGGCCAGGAGGGTGTTGGCGTCCGGCGGCAGGTACACGCGGACGGCTTCGGGGCTCTTGTTCAGGACGTGGTCGACGAAGCCGGGGTCCTGGTGGGAGAAGCCGTTGTGGTCCTGGCGCCAGACGTGGGAGGTGAGGAGGTAGTTGAGGGAGGCGATGGGGCGTCGCCAGGACAGGGTGCGGGTGGTCCGCAGCCACTTGATGTGCTGGTTGACCATCGAGTCCACGATGTGCACGAACGCCTCGTAGGAGGAGAAGAGCCCGTGCCTGCCGGTGAGCAGGTAGCCCTCCAGCCAGCCCTGGCAGAGGTGTTCGGAGAGGACCTCCATCACCCGACCGTGGCGGTCGAGGTGCTCGTCGGTGGCCAGGACGTCCTCCTGCCACGCCTTGGCCGTGCTCTCCAAAACGGCCTCCAGGCGGTTGGAGGCGGTCTCGTCGGGGCCGACGAGACGGAAGTCGCGCCGGTCGGCGGTGTCGGTCATGACGTCGCGCAGGAGCCCGCCCAGGACGCGGGTGGGCTCGTGGCGGGTGGCGCCGGGCGCCTTGACGGGGACGGCGTACTCCTCCAGGGGCCGCAGGGGCAGCTCGCGCAGCAGCAGCCCGCCGTTGGCGTACGGGCTCGCGCCGAGCCGGCGGGGACCTGCGGGCACGCAGGCGAGGACCTCCGGCCGGGGCCGGCCGTGGTCGTCGAAGAGTTCGGCCGGGCGGTAGGAGCGCAGCCATTCCTCCAGGCGGCGCAGGTGCCCGGGGTCGTCGCGCACCCCGGAGAGGGGGACCTGGTGGGCGCGCCAGGTGCCCTCGACGGGCACGCCGTCGACGTCCTTGGGCCCGGTCCAGCCCTTGGGCGTGCGCAGGACGATCACGGGCCAGCGCGGGCGTTCGGTGACGCCCTCCCGGCGGGCGGCGTGCTGCAGCAGGGCGATGCGGTCGAGGGCGGTGTCCATCGCCACGGCCATGTCGTGGTGCACCTGCAGGGGGTCGTCGCCGCCGACGTGGATGGGCAGGTGGCCGTAGCCGCGCAGCAGTTCGTCGAGCTCGGGCTCGGGCAGGCGGGCGAGCACGGTGGGGTTGGCGATCTTGTAGCCGTTGAGGTGGAGGATCGGCAGCACGGCTCCGTCGTGGACGGGGTCGAGGAACTTGTTGGAGTGCCAGGACGCGGCCAGCGGCCCGGTCTCCGCCTCCCCGTCGCCGATCACACAGGCCACCACCAGGCCGGGGTGGTCGAACGCGGCCCCGTAGGCGTGGGCGAGGCTGTAGCCGAGCTCGCCGCCCTCGTGGATGGAGCCGGGCGTCTCGGGCGCCACGTGGCTGGGGACCCCGCCGGGGAAGGAGAACTGGCGGAAGAGCCGCGCCATGCCCGCCGCGTCCCGGCCGACGTCCGGATACACCTCGCCGTAGCTGCCGTCCAGCCAGGAGTTGGCCAGCACCGCCGGCCCGCCGTGCCCCGGCCCCCACACGCACACCACGTCCAGGTCACGGGCCCGCACGACCCGGTTGAGGTGGGTGTGCACCAGGTTGAGCCCGGGGGAGGTGCCCCAGTGCCCCAGCAGCCGCGGCTTGATGTGCTCCGGGCGCAGCGGCTCGGTCAGCAGCGGGTTGTCCAGGAGGTAGATCTGACCGGCGGAGAGGTAGTTGGCGGCGCGCCAGTGGGCGTCGAGCGCGGCCAGCTCGTCCGCGCCGGGGCCGTCGGAGTGGTCGGGACGGTCGGGCATGGTCGCTCCTCGGGTCTGCGTCGGTACGGATCGTCACGTCGGTACGGGCCGATGGCGACGTGCACCGGAGCGGCTGCCCTGCCGTCAGTCGTTCATTGCCCTGTTCGTTTCCCCGCTCATTTCCCCGCGCCGGCCGGTCCTGACGTGCACAGGCCCCAGATGACGAACGCGCACAGCGCCATCACCACGAGCGACCACAGCGGGTGGTACGGCAGCGAGAGGAAGTTGGCGATCAGCAGCAGTCCGGCCCACACCACGGCGAGCGCGTGCGCCCAGGGAGAGGCCATGAACAGGCCCACGGCCACCGCGACCGCGACGATACCGAGAATCAGGTGGATCCAGCCCCAGCTGGTCAGGTCGAACTTGAAGACGTAGTTCGGGGTCGAGACGAAGACGTCGTCGTGGTCGACGGCCATGACGCCCCGGAAGAAGTCCAGGAGCCCGGAGATCAGCAGCATGACGGCGGCGAAGTAGGTCAGGCCGCCGGCCACGGCCCGGGACGTGGTGGGGTGACGTGTGCTGGTGGGAGACATGACCCTGCCTCGATTCGCTGGAGGGAAGCATTCCGGCATTCGGCTCACACGTGTCCCTCCATGGTGATCAGGCTCTGCCGAACTGTCCAACGGAAGCCGCGACCAGCCGTGACGGCCCGCAACGGGCTGTGACGGGCAGGGGGCTTCCTCGCGCGTTCGGGGGCATGCGTTCACTCCTGCACGTACGGATCCCAACACGCTGGCCGCCCTCGGGATCACCTGCCGGGCCCCTCCCTAGCATCAGCCTTTAGTACTGACTGATCATCACTTCCGGGAGGCCCCACGGCATGCCGCAGCAGCCACCCCCGCAGCAGTCGTCGCAGCAACAGTCGTCGCGGAAGCAGTCGTCCCCCGCGGCCACCGGCCCGTTCAGACGGCGGTTCCTGACCCTGACCGCCGGTGCCGCCGTCCTCGCCCTCGCTCCCCGCCTCCCCGGGGCGTACGCGGCGCCCTCCCCCTCCCTCGGCCTGCGCGACGACCCCTTCGCCCTGGGCGTCGCCTCGGGCGAGGCGCTGCCGGACTCGGTGGTGCTGTGGACCCGGCTCGCGCCGCGCCCGTACGAGCCCTCGGCCGGCCTGCCGGAGGAGGGCGAGGTGAGCGTGCAGTGGGAGATCTCCCGCGACGAGCGCTTCCGCTCCGTCGAGCAGCGCGGCAGCACCCTCGCCGAGGCCGAGGACGGCTACAGCGTCCACATCGACGTCCGCGGACTGGAGCCGGACCGCGTCTACTGGTACCGCTTCCGCACCGGCTCCTGGATCAGCCCGGCCGGCCGCACCCGCACCACGCCCGAGCAGGGCGACCCGGTGCGCGAGATGCGGCTGGCCCTGGCCTCCTGCCAGCAGTACGACGAGGGCTACTACACCGCGCTGCGGCACCTGGCGGACGAGGACCTCGACGCCGTGTTCTTCGTCGGCGACTACATCTACGAGAACGCCATCAACGCCAAGGCCGGCGCCCGGCGCTACCCGCGCGACCGGGAGCTGCCGGCCTCCTGCAACCACACGCTGCAAACGCTCACCGATTACCGCATGCGCTACGCCCTCGGCAAGGCCGACCCCGACCTGCAGGCCGCGCACGCCGCCCACCCGTGGTACGTCACCTGGGACGACCACGAGGTGGAGAACAACTACGCCGCCGAGGTCTCCCAGCACAACGACCCCGTGGCCGCCTTCCTGCGGCGCCGCGCCGCCGCCTACCGCGCGTACTGGGAGAACATGCCGCTGCGCAGCCGGCAGCGGCCCAGCGGACCGGACATGCGGCTGTACCGCCGCTTCTCGTACGGGCGCCTGGCGCAGTTCGACATCCTCGACACCCGGCAGTACCGCGACGACCAGGCGTACGGCGACGGCTGGCAGTACCCGGGGCCGAAGTCCGAGGACCCCGCCCGCAGCATCACCGGGGACGCCCAGGAGCAGTGGCTGATCGACGGCTTCCGCCGCTCCTCGGTGGTGTGGAACGTGGTGCCGCAGCAGGTGGTCTTCTCGCGGCGCCGCACCACCGCCGGGCGCTCGCGGTTGTCCATGGACGCCTGGGACGGCTATCCGGCCTCCCGCCGGCGCCTGCTGCAGGGCGCCCGGCACGCGGGCGTGGAGAACCTGATGGTGCTCTCGGGCGACGCCCACGTGCACTACGCCATGGACATCAAGGAGGACTTCGACGATCCCCGGTCGCCCACGGCCGGCGTGGAGATCGCGGGCACGTCGCTCTCCAGCGGCTTCGACGGCGTGGAGCGGCCCGCCAACCGGGATGCCGTACTGGCGGCCAACCCGCACATGAAGTACTTCGCCGACCGCCGCGGCTACGTCGTGGTCACGCTGGAGGAGGAGCAGGCTCGCGCCGACTACCGGACCCTGCCCTACGTCACCCGGCCCGGTGCGCCCATCGGCACCGCGGCGAGCTTCGTCACCGAGGCGGGCCGGCCCGGCTTCGAGCGGGACTGAGGGGGCGGGGCCGGCCTCAGCCGGGCAGCCGCCGGAGGATCAGCTCCACGATCTGCTCCGGCGACCGCTCGACGGGCACGACGATGCCGGGCTCGTCCGGCTCCAGGGGTTCGAGGTCGGCGAGCTGGGAGCCCAGCATGCACGCCGGCATGAAGTGCCCGGTGCGGTGGGCCAGGCGCCCGTGGATCAGCTCCCGCGACCCGTCGAGGTGGACGAAGAAGGCGCCCGGCGCGTCGCGCAGCAACCGCTCGCGGTACCGGCGCTTGAGGGCCGAACAGCTCACCACCCCACCGGTGTGCGCGTGCTGTGCCAGCCAGGCGCCGATGGCCGCGAGCCACGGGGCGCGGGCGGCGTCGTCCAGCGGGATCCCCTTGGCCATGCGCTCCTTGTTCGCCACCGGGTGGAAGGCGTCGGCGTCGGCGTACGGCGGGCCGAGCCGCGCGGCGAGCAGCCGGCCCACGGTGGTCTTGCCGGCGCCGGAGACCCCCATGACCACGAGCAGACGCGTGCCGTTGCCGCCGGTGCGGTTATGTGTCGGTGTCATGCGACGACGCTAGGGCAGTGCCCCGTAGGGGCGCGGGGCAGTGTCGATCTGCGGCTCCGCCGCGTGGGCGCGACAAGCCACGACGCGCCCGCAGAGGAGTGCAGTGCTTCGCCCGGGCTGCCGGGTGGCGCGTTCGCCTGCGGGCGGTCGGTGGCTGATCGCGCAGTTCCCCGCGCCCCTACGGGGCGCCGTGGTGCCGCCCGTTGGCCCCTGCACCGACCGCAACCGCCGTACGCCGCCCGGCGTCGGGCCCGGCATGACCTCCTCTCACGAGCTTCCGTCGTGGCCGCACTGCGGTCTCGGCGCCGGATCGCGCGACCCGGTCGGCTGCCGCGGCCGCGCCGTGCCCGGCGCCGCCGGCGGACGGTGCCTGGCCCACCTGGACGAGGCCGCCCTGGCCGCCCACCTGGCCGGGATCGCCCCCGGGGCCGCGGTGGACCACCAGGGCACCCGGTTCTCCGGAGACCTGCTGCAGCGGCTCCTTGCCCGCCTGACCGATCCGGGCACCGGGCACCCGCGCCTGGGGAACGCGGACTTCCAGGAGTGCTGCTTCACCGCCGACGCGCGCTTCGCGCACGCGGTGTTCCGGGGCGGCGCCCGCTTCACCGGGGCGACGTTCATGGGGCTGGCCGACTTCACCCGCGCCACGTTCCAGGGCAGTTGCTCGTTCCACGGAGCGATCTTCCTCGCCGACGCCTCGTTCCCCGACGCGGTCTTCGCCGACGGGGCCGTCTTCGGTTCCGCGCAGTTCGCCAAGGACGCCGGTTTCAGCCGTACAGGCTTCCACGGCAGCGCCGGGTTCACGCAGGCGGCGTTCGCGGCGAGCGCCCACTTCGGCGCCGCCTGGTTCTCCGGTGAGGCGTGCTTCCGCGAGGCCGCCTTCCGGGGCCACGCCCTCTTCGGCGCGGCGGTCCTCGGCGGCCCGGCCGTCTTCGCCGGCGCCGTCTTCCACGCGGCGCCCGCGCTCGGCCCCCTGGTCGGCGCCGGGAGCGTGGACCTCACCGGGGCCCGCTTCCTCGCCCCCGTCGCCCTGGAGATCGCCGCGCGCGAGCTCGTGCTGGCGAAGACGTACTGGGCCTCCGCCGCCACGCTGCGGCTGCGGTACGCCACCGTGGACCTCTGCGACGTCGTCGCCGAGCGCCAGCTGAGCATCGGCGCGCACCCGGTCCCGCTGCTGCCCCCGGACGAGGAGCGCCGCAAGGAGGGCGACGACCAGCGCCGTGACGAGTCCGTCCTGGGCGACGCGGACCCGGGCGTGCGCATCCGCTCGATGCACGGCGCCGACGCCGCCCACCTCGCCCTGACCGGCACCGACCTGTCGGGGTGCCTGTTCACCGGCGCCCTGCACCTGGACCGGCTCGGCCTGGAGGGCCGGCCCGCGTTCGCCCGCGCGCGCGGCCGCCGCTGCGGGCGCCGGGTGCTGGCCGAGGAGCACCACTGGCGCGCGCAGCAGGGCGAGCGGGGCTGGCGTGCGGCGCCGGACGGGGTGGACGTGCGGGCCCCCGCCGTCATCGCCCCGCTCTACCTGGCCCTGCGCAAGTCGCTGGAGGACGGCAGGAACCATCCCGACGCGGCCGACTTCCGCTACGGCGAGATGGAGATGCGGCGCCGCGATGCCACCCGGCCCCTGAAGGATCGCGCCCTGCTGACCGCGTACTGGGCGGTCAGCGGGTACGCGCTGCGCCTGCGGCGGACCCTGCTGTGGCTGGTCCTGGCCATGACCGCGACCGTCCTCGCGACAGCCCTGTGGGGGCTTCCCGGTACGGCCCCCACCGCCGTGGCCCGGGGCGGCGGGGTGCCGGGCAACTTCACCCTGACCTCCGCTCCCCCGGCCGATCCCACGGGCGCCGTGCGCGACCGGCTGACGGCCCGCCGGCTGGGGCGGTCGGTGCCCGTCGCCCTGAACGCGGCGGTCTTCCGCGCTCCCGGCCAGGACCTCACCGTCACCGGCACCTACATCGACATCGCCTCCCGCATGACCGAGCCCGTCCTGCTCGGGCTGGCGGTGCTGTCCGTACGGGGCAGGATCAAGCGCTGAGGGACGGACCGCAGATGGGCGCGACGCCCCCGGAGGCGACGAAGACGGCGTAGCCGTCGCAGCCGCCCGGGTGCCCGGAGAAGTGGTACTGCAGCCGCCACGGCGGCGTGCCCAGCGGCTTGACCAGGGACACGTAGCGGTAGGCGGTCCCGTGGCCCGCGGCCGCGAGCCGTTCGTAGGCCGCGGCCGGGGTCATGGTCAGGGGCTCGTCGATGGCGAGCACGCCGATCCAGCGGGAGCCGTGCCGCAGCACCGGGCCCAGCGTGCCGTCGAGGTTCCCACTGATCTCGGCGGAGGAGTTGTCGCGGTTGTTCAGGACGAACCTCCAGTGGGAGACCTTCGCCATGTCGCGGGTGGGCCCGTCGGGCGCGTCCCCCTCGGCCACCATCAGCATCGCTTGCGGGTACATGGAGCGGACCTTGGCCGTGGCCCGCTCGATGAGCTGGGGCAGGGACAGCTGCCGGTGGGCCGCGGGGCCGTGGCCGGCCGCGCCGGCCGGGGTGGCGCTCACCGGGGCGAGGGCCAGGGCCGCGGCGAGCGGCAGGGCCGTCAGGGCACGCAGGAGTACGGATCGCGCGGTCATGCAACCTCCGTAGGGCGCCGGACACGACGGCCCTCACGTTGCCCCACACCGGCCGCTGCTGTCCGCACCGATTCACGCCGTTCGGCCGCCGCCCGGCGCACTGCGACCGTTGAGGTCGAAATTGCGTCGAATGCCGGGGCGGGGAGAACTTCCTGAAGTTCTCTAGCCGTTCGGCACCGCGGCCGGCTTCCGGGGTTCCGTGCGCAGGAAGGCGAGAAGGCTCGCGCAGCTGTCGTCGCCGTGACCGGCGGCGACGGCGTTGCGGGTCAGGTCGCGCAGCAGTTCCGGCAGTGCGGCGTCCACGCCTCGTAGTTCACCGGCGTGGACGAGGATGTCCAGGGGTTCGATGCTGCGGTGCAGGGGCCAGGCCCCGCCCGGGTGGCTGCCGGTGTCGATCTGCCGGGCGTATCCGGCCAGGCTGGCCCGGACGGTGGCGAGCCACTGGTCGGCGACCTCCGTGTACGCGCTCGCCGTGACGTTGCCCCCGGGGCCGTCGGCGCCGGTCAGGGCCACCCCGTGCAGCCAGCCCGCCAGCGTGGCCCACGTCAGTGCCAGCAGGGCGCAGTCGTAGACGGAGGGCAGGGCGGGGTCCTCGCCGACGTGGCGGGGGCGGCCGATGGCGGCCAGCGCCGCCTCGTGGGCGTCGAAGGCGTCCCGGGGCCCGGCGCACACCAGCAGGCCGGGGCCGGTGCCCGCCGGGTCCGGCAGGGCGATGCCGTCGAGGTAGCGGGCCCCGTGTCCGTGCGCCCAGCGGGCCGTCACCGGCGCCTGCCGGGGCGAGCCGGGGGTGAGATTGAGCAGGGTACGGCCGGCGAGGTCGCCGGCCACCGGTTCGAGGACGGCGTGCACGGCCTCGTACCCGGACAGGCACACCACCACCGGATCTCCCGCCCGCACGGCCTCGCCGGCCGTCGCCGCCTGCGCCGCCCCGTCGCGGACGAGGGCGGCGGCCTTGGCGGGTGTGCGGTTCCAGACGGTCACGCGGTGGCCCGCGGCCAGCAGGCCGCGGGCCACGGCCGTGCCGGTGCGGCCCAGGCCCAGGACGCTCGTGCGGGTGGTCATGGTCTCTCCCCCGTGCGGATGGCGGTCGGTCACCAGGTGGCGAGCAGGCGGGTCGGGGCGACGACGTTGATGCTCGGTTCGTACTCCCACTTCTGGCCGGGGACCAGCCGCAGGCCCGGGCGGTGCCGCATGAGGGCCGCGAGGGCCTCCCGCGCCACCGTGCGCGCCAGGTTGGCGCCCAGGCAGCGGTGCAGGCCCTGGGAGAAGTGCAGACTGCTCGTCAGGTGGGCGCGGCCGGGGTCGTGGACGTCCGGCTCGGCGAAGCGGCGCTCGTCGCGGTTGGCGGAGGCCGTCATCAGCCACAGGGACGCACCGGCGGGAATGCGCACACCGCCCAGCTCGGTGTCCTCGGCCGCCGTGCGGAAGACCCCGAGGGCGGGCCCGGAGTGCCGCAGGATCTCCTGGAAGACGGCGTCGAAGGAGGCGAAGTCCTGCCGCAGCCCGTCCCAGCGCCCGGGCTCGGCCAGCAGTGCGTGCAGCAGCGCCACGAGGGCGAAGCTGGTCGGCCGGAAGCCGGCCGTGACCACGTCGAAGCTGAGGAGGCTGATCAGCTCCGCGTCGGAGTAGCGCGCGTGGCCCTCGGCCGTCCTGCGGGTGAGCAGGCTGATCAGGTCGTCCTGGGGCCGGGCGCGCCGCCGGGCGACGATGCCGGCCAGGTACTCCTCCCACTCCAGCACGTCGTGCGCGTACGCCAGCTGGAGCTCGGCGGGCGGGCGGCCGAAGAAGAACGCGTTGACCGCCCGGTGGTGGCGGACGATGAGGTCGTGGTCCTCGGCGGGCAGGCCGGCGAGCTCGACGACGACGTGATCGGCGACGGGCCGGGCGAAGTCCCGGGCCAGGTCGGTGGGCGGCAGCTCCGGCAGGCCGGCGACGACGCGGCGCACGGTGCGCCGTATGCGCGGCTCGAGTCGCTGCGCCCCGCGGGCGGAGAAGTACTGGGCCACGGGCCTGCGCAGCCGGTCGTGGTCCGGCGGCCCGTCGAAGCCCATGTTGGCCGCCGTGAACGTGGCGGTCCGCCGCAGTACGTCGCGGACATCGGGCGGGTAGCCGGCCATGATGACGGAGCGTGTGGACGCCGGGAAGCGCCGGGCGTCCTTCAAGGCGGTGGACACGTCCGCGTAGCGCGTGATGATCCACAGTCCCAGGTCCTCGCTGAAGAACACGGGCGCGCTGTCGCGCATGTCCTTCAGCACGGGATACAGCTGCGGCGACCCGTGTGCGAGGAAGGTCGCGGCGATGGATGCGGACGACAGCAGGGGGCACCCCTGCCCGTCCGTGCGTGGCTCGGTGGTGGCACCGGTCGGCTCGGACACCGTACGACTCGCTTTCCCCCGTCGGCGCCTTCGCGTCCCCCACGTCACCCAAGTCAGTGCAAAGGCGCCCTATTCCCCACCGAGGCTCTCATCGGGGTCTGCGCGGAAGGAAGCCGTCAGGCCGACAATCACACCACCGCACGACCCGCGGCCGTCCGGAACGACCGCGGGTCGTACGTCACGTGTGGAGGAAAGCCCGCGCCGGACGGCCTACTCGGGGCGGCGGACGGGCGCGTCCCGCCCGGGGGACGCGGGCTCCTCGGAGGGGGTGAAGACGGCGTCGAGCATCGCCAGATCGGCGTCCGTCGTGGAGCGCGAGCGGGTCAGCAGGCGGGCGAGCCAGAGGGCGGCGGCCAGGACGAGGACGGCCCACACGCCCGCCGAGGCCGTCCCGGCCACCGTCGTGGGGCAGCTGCCGCCCGGAAAGGTGCGCGTGCCACGGTAGTTGGGGTCCGCGCACTGCGCCGAGGCGGACGCCGGCGCGCCGAGGACGAGCAGCGCGGTGGCGACGGCCAGCCCGGCCGGTCGTGCCCATCGGGAAGGTGCTCGGGAAGGTGTCATGACAGCGCCTCCTGCGCCGTGGGGAGGGCCGGGCCGGCGGGGGCCGCCGGGAGGTGCTTCAGCGCCAGCACGCGCGTGCGCAGGGGCCCCTCGTCGGGGATGCAGGAGTCCGCGCCGGGGCCGGTGCGGTGCCAGCGCTGGGTGGCCAGGTCGAGCTGCGCCTGGTGCA
The DNA here is from genome assembly GCF_039532865.1 of Streptomyces luteosporeus. NCBI lineage: Bacteria > Bacillati > Actinomycetota > Actinomycetes > Kitasatosporales > Streptomycetaceae > Streptomyces > Streptomyces luteosporeus. The sequence continues at coordinate 288,669 of NZ_BAAASL010000009.1, read as the reverse complement.
GGCGCAGCAGGTGGCGCAGGCCGGCGGTGCCGTCGCGGCGCCACACCCGCAGCTCCAGCAGGAGGCGGCGGCGCGGGGCGAGCAGCAGGTCCGCCTCCGGCGCGGTGACCGCGCCGGCGCCCGACGCGACCTCCGCCCGCAGGGCCTCGGCCAGGCCGGCGGCCTGGGCCTTCAGGCCGCGCCGCAGGACGACCGCGTACACGGCGACGAACGGCCCGGACGTGACGGCCGTGATGAGCGGCATGCCGAGGAGCAGGCCGAGCGTCTGGTCGTGGCCGAACAACTCCTCCCGCATTTTCCCGAGCTGCGGCATCACCGAGTCCGTGGCGAAGTGCCCGCCGGCGGCGGCCAGCACGCCGCCGCCCACGACCAGCAGCCGGTCGCGCAGCTCGGGGAGCCGGCGCGCGGCGCCGAACCCGGCGCCGGCGACCGCGGTGAACGCCACATGGGCCGCCATCAGCCCGACCACCTGCCGGATCCAGAACTGCGCGGACTGCTGGCCGTGCTCGATCGTGCTCATGAAGCCGACGGTCTCGGTGAGGTTGAAGCCGAGCCCCACGGCGGCGCCGAGGACGACACCGGAGACCACTCCGTCGATGTGCCGCCGGAAGAGGAGGAAGAGCACGGCGACACCGGCCGCCTTGCCGAGCTCCGCGACGATCCCCGCGTTGAGGGCGAACAGCGTGTAGAGCGTGCGGATCGCGTCCCGGGGGTGCTGCCAGTCGAGCAGGTAGCCCGGCGCGTACCGGGTGAACCAGGTGATCATGACGGTGCCGAACCCGGCGCCGAAGACCATGCCCCACCCGAAGCCGGCCAGCAGCAGCCGGCCCGGCATCCGGCGGAAGAGCTGCATCCGGTGCACGCACAGCAGCGCGGCGCCCGTGGTGGGCAGGCACAGCAGCAGCGTGAGCGGGGCACGGCGCAGGACGTCCAGCGACATGACGGCGAACGGCACCAGCAGGGCCGCCAGGATGCCGGCCTGCAGGGCGCGGACGACGCGGGCGGGTGCCGTCGCCTTCCGGCGACCGGCCAGGAGCAGGGCGCCGAGGAGGGCGGCCAGGGCCCAGCCGGCGTACAGGAACGTGCGCGTCAGCTTGAAGGCGTCCGGTTCCGGCAGCAGGAACACCCGCATCCACGGCAACGGCGAGGTGATCTCGGGCGCCGTCCAGAAGAGCACCTGCCCGATACCGAAGGCCGCCGGCAGCACGAGCGCCACACCGATCGCGGCGGGCAACCCGCGCCGCGGGGTCCGCGGCAGCGGGGGCGGTCCCGGGGGCAGGGGCGGGACGGGGACGGGCGGTTCGTGGGCGGTCGTCATGGCGTGCCTCCGGGCCGGGGCAGCGGCGGCAGCGGCGGAAGCGAGGGCAGCGACGGCATCGGCCGCGGCGACGGAAGCGTGGGCCAGGCCGTGGGGAAGTGCGTCGGGAAGCGCGTGGGGAAGTTCGTGGGCCAGCTGGTCGGAAGGTCCGTCGGAAAGGCGGTCGGAAGCTCGGTGGGCACGTCGGTGGGCATGTCGGTCGGCAGGCCCGTGGGATAGCCGCTGGGCATGCCCGGCAGCGCGGGCATGGTCGGCATCGTCTTCGGCAGCGGGAAGGACGGATCGGTCGTGAGGCCGACGACCGCGGCGATCAGCGCGGCGACCACGCCGAGCCCGCCGGCCGCGCTCATCAGCCGCACGTAGGGCCGGGACCGCGGCGGGGCCTCCCCCGGTTCCGGGGGCTTGGTCGTCGGTACGGGGGAGGTCATGACGGTCTCCGGAAGTCGTGTCGGTTCTGGTGGTTCTGGCGGTTTTTGCGGTGCTACTGGTTCCGGCGATGCGGTGCGGCCGCTCGGCGCAGGGGGCTGGCGGTGGCCGAGGTGCTCAGGCGACGGCGGCGCCACCACAGCAGGGCGGCGATCGGCACCAGCAGGGCGGGCAGCAGGCGCAGCGCCGTCCGCCGGGCCGACGGTCCGTCGTCGGGCGCGTCCCCGGACGCCTGCAGCGGGGTGGGCGCGCCGAGCCAGACGGCCTTGTCCCCCTCGCCGGCGGCGGGTGACGTCAGGGACTTGTCGATGTCCTTGGACAGGGCGGCGTGCTCCGTGCGGAAACGGTCGCCCGAGACCTTGGTGAACGGGACCCGCGTCAGGTCGACGCCGCCGTAGGTGTAGGTGCGGACGTAGGTGGTGTCACCGCTGGTGGTGTTGTGGGTGACCTTGAACTCGCCCTTGGTGTAGGAGTCGACGAACTTCTCGAAGGTGTCGGTGGGCTTCCAGTCCGTCCTGGTCCGCCAGTTGTCGATGTCCCCCTTGCCGATGAGGTCGCCGTAGGTGGTGTGCCGGGTGCGGCTGAGGTCCCGGTACCACTCGGCGGCGACCCGCGCGAGATAGACGCGCCGCACGTCGGCGTACTCGGGCCCGGTGTTGATCGCCTCTTTCAGCTTGGGCAGGATCAGGCTGCGGAACAGCTCCTCGTTGTGCTTCTCCGCAGCCTTGTCCTGCTGCGCGCAGGACACCGCGGAGGCCTGCCCCTTCTGGGCGAGGTACTGGGTCTCCATCCGGACGTCGAGGGGCGCGTCGATGATGTACAGCTTGTCCCCGTCCTGCCGCACGGTGGCGGGAGAGGGCAGGATCCACACGCGCTGCGACATGCAACTGCCGGAGATGCGGTCCCAGAAGGTGCGGCCGGTCTCGGAGTCGGGGTGAAGGAGCTTGCCCACGCTCTTCTTCATCTGCAGATCGGCTTCGAGCATGATGCGGCCGGCGTCGGTGCGCCCCAGCTTGGCGTCGACGATGCGGTGGGGCTCGTTGGGGTTGAGGTTCACCCAGAACGCGGAGGGGTTGAGGGCGAGCCAGACGAAGAAGGCGTCGGAGGTCTGGTCGGCCACCGTCAGGCCGGTGGACGCCCGGGAGTCCCCCTTCAGGGGATCCCGCTGAGCGCTGAACGAATACTGCAGTCCGCTGCCGTCGCCGGGATCGGACAGGTAGCGCAGCTCCAGGCTGGAGAAGTCGATGCCGCCCGGGGCGCCGCCGGGCAGCGAAAGAGCTTGGCCCAGACCGCTGGCGGGCTTGGCGTCCGCGGAAGGCTGCCGCGGGCAGACATCACCGCGGACCAGCGCTACCGGCCGCATGAACCCCTGGGCAGGGAGACCGGGCGCCTGGGAACGCCGCGGCTCGGGCTTGGCGGGACGGCAGGACGGCTTGGTGGCGCTGAAGGCGGAGGACGCCTTGGCATTGATCTCGGCGCTCCGGCGCTCCACCCTGTCGTTGGCCCTGACGAAGCTTTTCTTCAGCCCCGCTGCCGCGGCACTGTTGCGACCGTCCTTCTGGGCCTTGTACTTGGCGTTGATCTCCTTGCGAGCCGCCAGACGGGCGTCGTTGTCCGTGATGCTGTCCGTCGCGGACAGCTCGCGCCTCTGCTGCGCGAGCTCGGCCGGCGTGAGGTCGTATTCCTCCGCGAAGGTGACGGGAGTGTCCTCTTCTATGATCTTCGCGCACTCACGGCACGGTCTGCGGTCCGAATACCACGCCAGTGCTTTGGGCACTTCCGTGATCCTGAACCGGTTTCGCCAATGCTCGTTCAGACGGTTCTTGATGTATTCCTCGGAGTGCAGGCTCCCGCCCCTGAGGTTCATCGCGCGCAGAGCCAGGAGTTGCCGCACCCCCTTGGCTTTGAGCCGCTGGTAGTCGTCGGCCGTCATGTAGTCCTCCATGGAGGCCAGGTCCACCATGGTGTACGTGCTGACGGGACCGACGCGGTCCGGCTTGAGGTCCAGGAGTTCCGTCAGCTGGGCTCGCGACAGGGAGCCGGGGTCGAGCAGGGCAACGGCGACATTCGTCCATTCGTCGAACGCGTCACGGCGGTTCGCGGCACTCAGGCTGAGCCGGAATTCATGACCGATCCGGGCGAACGCATCGTCCTCATAGGTCACCTTGGTGCCCTCGGCGGCACCACGCGGCCGCGGCGCTCTCAAGTCGGCGGCCGCGCCGGGCTGGGCCGTGCCGAGCAGCACCCCCAGCACCAGGACGAGCGCCCCCAGGGCCCTGGCCCGGGCGCGCCCAAAAGTCGACACCATCTCGCTCCTCCCACCCGCACCGCGCGTGCGGCGGCACCGGCGCGACCATCGGTGATCACGCGGGAGAGATGCTGTCGAAGGCGCCCCCTGGCGTCGTTGGCGCCCAGCGCACACTTGTTGGCGTGGAGCGCACGGTTGCCCCCGGCCGGGTGGCCGGGGGCAACCGGGGGCCGGGCCTCAGCTCAACGGCGTGCGGCGGGCGCGGAACCACGTCACCACGGTCATGCCCGCGGTGAAGTACACCGTGCCTGCCAGGAAGGTCACTTGCTCGACGTACTGCTCGTAGCCCTGCGCCCGCAGCTGGAACGCCAGGAGAACCAGTGCGGTTCCGAGGACGGCGAGCGCGGTGGTCATGGCGACGACGAAGAGTTTCTTCATTCCGTTTTCCTCCCGGGGGTGGGACGACGTGGTCCTCACCGACCTTACGTGCACCCACCAACGGTCACCCGTACACCCACCCGGATGGGCAACACCGCTGCGCTGACCACTCGTTCGCGGGAGCGCGCCACCATCATGGCGTCGGCCGTGCCCAGTTGGGGACGTTTCTTCCCGCGCTCCCCCGGGGTGTCGCCAACTCCACGGGAAGTCCGGAATCGTCCAGGATGACGCCGAAAGGACGGGAAACATCCCGTCCGCATCCCGACATCCATCACTCGGAGGAAACGTGACGTTCCTGAGGAACGCCGCAGCTGCCGCTGCGATCGCCCTGACGGCGTTCGCCGGCCTTGCCGGACCGGCCACCGCCGCCCCGGCGCCCGACACCGCCGAAGCCCAGGCGACCAGCACCGACGGGCAGAGCAAGAACGACACCGCCGCGGTCTCGCCCATCTCGCCGAACACCGCGGTTCAGCGCGCCTCCAGCTCCACCGAGCGCGAGCTGGCCGCGACCTGCTGGAACGGCCGCACGGACGGGGGCCGCAACTTCTTCATGACGTGCAACGGCACCTCGTACCACGTGTACGTGGACTGCACGGACGGCCGCCACCTGTTCTCGGAGGTCTTCTCCGGGCAGTGGGACTTCCGGCTGACCTGCCCGGTCGGCACGCGGGCCGTCTGGGGCGGCAGCTGGTAGGACGCATCGGCATCGGCCGGGGGCGCGGTGCGCGCCCCCGGCCGGCGCGGCGTCAGGAGGGCAGGACCGCCTCGATGGCGGCGGTGACCTCGGGGGCGTCGGGCTCGGTGCGGGGGCCGAAGCGGGCGGTGACCGTGCCGTCGGGGGCGATGAGGAACTTCTCGAAGTTCCAGCGGACGTCGCCGGTGTGGCCCTCGGCGTCGGGGGTGCCGACGAGCCCGGCGTACAGGGGGTGCCGGTGCTCGCCGTTGACGTCGGTCTTCTCCGTCATGGGAAAGGTGACGCCGTACGTCGCCGAGCAGAAGGCGGCGATCTCCTCGGCGGTGCCGGGCTCCTGGCCCATGAACTGGTTGCACGGCACGCCGAGGACGGTGAAGCCGCGCGGGGCGTAGTGCGCGTGGAGTTTCTCCAGCGCCGCGTACTGGGGGGTCAGCCCGCAGCGGGAGGCGACGTTGACGACCAGGACGGCCTTGCCGCGGTACTGGGCCAGGTCGGCGGGGCCGCCGGTGAGGGCGCCGATCTCGACGTCGTGGAAGGACATCTTCGCTCCTTGGTGATCCGAGCCTTGGTGATCCGGGGATTCATCTGCGCCCCAGTGTGCCCCCGGGTCCCGCGGCGGACGCCGCCGGGTCAGCCGGCGTCCGGTTCGGGGCGGTCCTCTTCCGGGCCGTTCTCTTCCGGGCCGTTCTCGCCGCCAGGGCCGGCGGCCAGCCGGGCGGTGATGCGCGCGAGGGCCCGCAAATCCTCCGGGGGCAGGCCGAGCAGGGCGGGGGGCGGCGTGCCGAGGATCCGTTCGGCGCGCAGGGCCGCGTCGCGGCCGGCCGGGGTGAGGGAGACGATCTTGGAGCGGCGGTCGGCGGGGTTCGGGGAGCGTTCGACGAGGCCGCGCCCGGCGAGGTCGTCGACGACGAGCGTGGTGTAGGGGCGGTCGGTCAGCAGCTCCTCGGCCAGCCGGCGCAGCGTGAGGGGGCCCTTGGCGATCCGGCGCAGCGCCTTGATGCGGAAGAAGCTCATGCCGAGCGCGTCGACGACCTCCTTGCGGCGTTCGTTGCCGCCCAGGACGATCGCGCACAGGTTGCTCCATGCCTGCTGCGCCTCGGCCGCGTGGGCGTCGTGCGCCTCGTGCGCGTCGTGCGCGTCGTGCGCCTCGTGCGCGTGGACGGTCGTCATGACGTGTTCACCGGGATCCTGTTCCGTTCGGACGATGCGAGGCGGGCCGCGGAGCGCTCGGCCGTCCCGGCGGCCCAGCGGCCGGTGGTGATCGTACCGACGACGAGGACGGCGAGTCCGCACCCGGCGATGATCCACCAGCCGGTGCGCTGTGCGCCCGTGGCGGCGGCCGCGCCGATGACGGCGACGCCGAGGGAGGCGCCGACCTGCCGGCTGGTCGAGGCGACGGCGGCGGCGACCCCGGCCCGGGCGCGCGGCATGCCGGAGACGGCGGTGTTGGTGATGGGCGCGTTGACGAGCCCGAAGCCGATGCCGAAGACGACGAAGGCGGGCAGGAGCAGGGCGTCGGAGGAACCCGCGTCGAAGGCCGCGAACATCACGCCGCTCGCGGTCATCGCGATGCCGGCGAGGACCAGCGGCAGGCGGGGGCCGCGGGCTCCCACCAGGCGGCCGGACAGCGGGGCGAAGACCAGGCACATCACGGCCATGGGCAGCATGTACAGGCCGGCCTGGAGGGCGGGCAGGCCGCGCTGGTTCTGCAGGTAGAGGGTGTTGAGGAAGAGGAAGCCGCTGAGGGCGGCGAAGGCGCACACCGCGATGGCGACGGCTCCGCTGAAGGGCGCGCTGCGGAAGAGCTGCGGCTCGATGAGGGCATCGGCGCGCCGCCGCTCGTACGGGACGAGCACGGCGAGCGCGGCGGCCGCGGTGGCGAAGCAGCCGAGGATGGGCGCCGAGGTCCAGCCGGCGGCGGGGCCCTCGATGATGCCGTAGGTGAGGCTGCCGAGCAGGGCGATGACCAGCAGCTGACCGGCGGGGTCGGGGCGGCGCGGCCGCGGGGCGCGGGACTCCGGCACGTAGCGGGCGGTCAGGGCGAGGGCCGCGAGGCCGACGGGGAGGTTGATCCAGAAGATGGCGCGCCAGCCGGTCGTCTCGACGAGCGTGCCGCCGATGACGGGTCCGGCCGCCATGCTGATGCCGACGACGCCGCCCCACACGCCGATGGCGCGGGCCCGCTCGCGGGCGTCGGTGAAGGTGTTGGTGATGATCGACATGGCGACCGGGTTGAGCATGGAGCCGCCGACGGCCTGCACCATGCGGAAGGCGACCAGCCAGCCCAGGCCGGGTGCGAGGCTGCACAGCACGGAGCCGGCGGTGAACAGCACGAGCCCGGTCTGGAAGACGCGCCGCCGGCCGAACCGGTCGGCGGTGGAGCCGGCGAGCATCAGCAGCGAGGCCAGGACGAGGGTGTAGGCGTCGATGGTCCACTGCAGGCCCGAGACGGAGGCGTGCAGTTCCCGCTGCATGGACGGCAGCGCGACGTTGAGGATGGTGTTGTCGAGGCTGACCATCAGCAGGCTGATGCAGCAGATGGCCAGCACCAGCAACCGGCGGCGGCGCGAAAGCTCGGGCACGAGGACCCCTCCGGGGTGGGAGCGGGAAGCGGGCGGCGGTACGCCCCTGAGTAGTTGTACTTCTGTAACGATTTCAATCGTACAACCAAACGTTCGTCCCTGCAGGTGGTCTTGACCGCCGCACCGGGGCCTGCGGCCGCGGCGGGGGTATCGGTGCACCGGACCCGGACGGTGGAGAGGTGGCCGACGCTGACTGCAGGAATCGGTGGCCCGGGCGGTGGCGAGCCGGGCGACGGGGCGTACGGCGACGCCGGGCCCGGGCACGGCCCGCGGGTGCCGCACGCGGAGCCCGGCATCCGCGTACGCCCCACCGCGTCGTGGTTCACCGCCGGCTTCGGCGTCGGTCTGGGCCTGACCCTCGCCTCCACCGCGCTGCAGACCGTCCTGCACATCAGCGACCTGCTCACCCTCCTGCTGCTCGCCCTGTTCGTGGCCATCAGCCTGGAGCCGGTGGTGGCCTGGCTGGCCGGCCGCCGGCTCGGCCGGGGCCGGGCGGTGGCCGTGGTCGTCCTGGGCATGCTGGCCGCGGTCGCGGGCTTCCTCGCGCTGGTCATCCCCCCGGTCTCCCGCGAGGTCGCCGCCCTCGTCGATGCCGTGCCCAAGTGGCTGCAGGAGCTCCACGACCACCACTCCACCCTCGGCCGCCTGGAGGACCGCTACCACCTGATCGCCAGGGCGCGCGAACAGATCGGCGCCGGCGGCGGCGCGGCGGTCCTCGGCGGGCTGCTCGGCGCCGGCCACGTCGTGCTCAGTACGGTGACCGGGACGGTGCTGGTCGTCGTCCTGACCGTCTACTTCATGGCGGGCATGGCGCAGCTCAAGCGCTTCGCCTACCGCTTCGTGCCGCAGACCCGGCGGGCCGCCGTGGTCGGCCTGACGGAGGAAATCCTGTGGCGAGTGGGGCGCTACATGCTCGGAAACGTCGTCACTTCCGCCATCGCGGGCCTGGCCACCTTCCTGTGGTGCATCGTGCTGGACGTGCCGTACGCGGCGGCGCTCGGCGTCCTGGTCGCGCTGCTGGACATGGTGCCGGTGGTCGGCTCCACCATCGGGGGCGTGGTGGTCAGCCTGGTGGCGCTGTCGGTGTCCTTCCCCGTCGCCCTGGGCACGGCCGGCTTCTACATCGGTTTCCGGCTGGCCGAGGACTACCTGATCATGCCGAAGGCGATGAGCTACGCCCTGGCCCTGCCCCCGCTCGTGACGGTCGTCGCCGTCGTCATCGGCGGCGCCCTGCTGGGCGTGGTGGGCGCCCTCATCGCCCTGCCCGTGGCGGCCGGCATCGCCATCGTGCTGGAGGAGGCCGCGTTCCCCCGCATCGACGCACTGTGAGATCGACGCGCATGTGAGAAGACCGTCGCGCGGACGCCGGGCCTGCGTCATGCTGGGGCCAGGGGTGCGGCCGGCGGGGCGAAGCACGGGGCGGGGGCTCGATGGTTCCGGGAACGGTGGAGCAACTGGCCATCCTGCTGGTCCTGGTGCTGCCCGGCGTCTTCCACCAGGCCGTACGGGAGCGGCTGCGCGGCACCAGCGCCTCCGAACAGGAGCCGCAGAACCGGCTGCTGCGCGCCCTCGCCGCCGGCGCCCTGCTCGACGCCCTGTACGCGGTGGCCGCCGGGCCGTGGCTGGTGGAGCTGCTGGCGGGGCACGGCGACGGGCCGCTGGCCGGGGCGCTGCGCCACCCGCGCCGGGCGGGGCTGGCCGCGCTGGTGCTGGTCGTCGCCGTGCCGTCCGCCGCCGCCTGGGCCGAGACCGCCTGGCGCCGGCGCCGGGCGCGGGCACGCTACGAGCCGACGCCGACCGCCTGGGACGCCCTCTTCCACGACCGCGGCTCGTGCTTCGTGCGGGTGCGGCTCAAGAGCGGGCTGTGGGTGGGCGGCTGGCTCGGCCCGTGGTCGGCGGTCTCGGCCTACCCGCAGCAGGGCGACCTGTACCTGCAGGCGCAGTACCGGATGGGGCCGGACGGCCGGTTCCTGGAACGGGTGCCGGGGACGGCCGGGGTGTACGTACGGGCGGCGGACGTGGACGTGCTGGAACTCCTGCTGCCGCCGGACGAGGAAGCGACGGAAGGCGAACGTGATGACGCAGCGGCATGACCGTGACGACGACAGCGCGCTGGAGGACCTCCTTGCGGAGTTCTCCGACACCAGGACCTACCGGCCCACGGACGACGCGGCGGAGCCCGGTGCCGTGCCGCAGGCGCCCTCGGGCACGGCCACGGCACAGACCACGGCCTCCGGCACGGGTGCCGGGCAGGACCCGGGCGACGGCGAGCCGGACACGCGCTGAGGGACGCGCGCCGGCGTCAGGCGCCGGTGTGGATGTGCGCGGCCCACAGGTGCGGCGCCCGCGGGTAGCGGTCCCGCAGGCGCCGCACCGGATGGTGCAGGGCGAGGGCCGCGTCGATGGCGCGGCCCGCGGCGGCGTCCTCGGCGAGGGCGGCGTAGAACTCGCCGGTCAGACGGGTCGCCAGGGCGTCGGAGACGGGCCACAGGGTGCCGATCACGTGCCGGTAGCCGGCCAGTTGGAAGGCGGAGGCCAGCTGCACCGCTTCGTCGGCCAGGTCGATGCCGCCCCGGGAGGTGGAGCAGGCCGACAGCACGGCCAGCTCGGGGCTCAGCGGCCGCTGGGCGGCCGCGGCGGCCACGGTGAGCCTGCCGTCGTGCAGGATCAGGCCGCTCTCCGACGGGCTCAGCAGCTCGCTGACGCCGTGACAGCTGAAGTGGACCCACGGGTGGTCGGGCAGCGCCCGGCCCACCGCCTGCACCGTGGCGGCTGCGCCTTCCAGCCGGCGGGCTTCGGGGAACAGTACACCGACGAGCTGCGCCTCGCGGGAGGCGCCCGGCAGCGGCGCCGCGCCGGGGGTCTCGGGAAGGGCGACGACCAGCGGGGCCGGGCGCGGCCGGGCCCCGCCGCCGGCGCGGCCGCGTGCCCGGGCCAGGGCGCGCAGCGTGGGCGTGTACGAGGAGACGGCGCGGTCCAGGACCCAGGTGCCGGAGCCGGGCGCGCCGTGCCCGGCCGCGTGCAGCGGCAGGAAGGACAGCCAGCCCGTGGGGCACCACCACAGCCGGGGCCAGGGCTCGCCGTCGGCCGGTACGGTGCGCAGGCCGAGCCGGTGGAGCACGGGTGCGGCCACCGTGTCCCACAGCCGGCGCAGGATCAGCATCAGCATGTGCGTCGCGGCGACGGCGCGCTGCGGCCCTTCCTTGCCGTAGGCGTCGTCGACGGCGCTGATGAACGCGCCGGTGAGCGTCAGGGCGGTCCGTGGGGTGAGCCCCGGCAGGGGGAGCACCTCGATGCCCGACCGGGCGGTGAGGAGAACGGCGTGCGAGCCGTACTGGCTGACGTTGACGACGACGACCGGGCCGCCGGCGGCGGCGTCGAGCAGCTGCGGCAGCGCGGGCGGGCGCAGGAAGTCGTCGAAGCCGGGCAGCTGCCGGATGCGGACCAGGAGTTCGTCCCAGCGCCGGGCCAGGGCGTGCCGGGCCTCGGCGGCCAGGCCCGCGGCGTGCTGTGCGGCGTCGAACAGCTCCGGGGCTCCGGCCGGGGCGATCAGCGCCGGGGGGCGCTCGGCCGGCGTGCTCAGCTGTTCGCGCAGGCGCTCGAACTCCGCCGCGAGGCCGGGGGCGGCGTCGCGCAGCCGTGAGGTGTCGGCGCGGTTGTCCAGGCCCTGGGCGAGCAGCACGCCCCTGCCCTGCTCCAGCAGGGCCAGGGCGCGGCCCGGATCGCCGGCCCGCAGGGCGAGCGCGGCGGCGTCGCCGGCCAGGCCGGTGCTGGCGCGCAGCCGCTCCTCCTGGTCGGCACGGGTCAGGCTGCGCGGCGCGAGGCGGGGCAGCAGGCCGACGGCAAAGGTGTAGCCGTCGAGCGCGTCGGCGTTGCGGCCGGCCTTGGCGGCGGCCTCGCCCCAGGTGCGGGCGGCCTGCAGGCGGGTCAGCAGGGGTGAGGCCGCGCTGTGTGCGGACTCCCGCGCCAGGCGGGCCGCCTCGGCCAGGTCCACCCGTTCGCCGAGGACGGCCCGGCGCACCTGGGCCGCGGCCAGAAGCCACTGCGCCCGGGCCCGGTCGGGGTCGCCGTCGGGGACGCGGGCGAGGCATTCCCGGGCGGCGGTGGACGCGCGGTGCAGCAACTGCCGGGTCGCGGGGTCCCGGCGATCCGCGGCGAGTTGCCCGGAGACCAGGCACACGGCCGCGAGGTTGGCCAGCGCGAAGGGGCGCATGGGGTGGTCCTCGCCCAGCGAGGCCACTGCTTCCTCCAGGACCCGCCGGGCCTCGCCGGTCGCGCGGGTGGTGTCGGCACCACCGGCGAGGGCCCGGCTGTGCAGCAGCACGCCGAGGTTGATCACGGCCAGGTCGCGGCCGCGCCGGTCGCCGCCGCGGCGGGCCGCCGCCTCGCTCAGCAACGCCTCGGCCTCGTCGGCGGCGGCCTCGTCACCGGTGAACTCGTACCAACCGCGCAGTGCCTCCGCCAAGTTGCTCAGGAGCCCGGCCCGATCGAAGGCGTGCGGGGCGCTCTCCTCCACGGCGCGACGCAGTACAGCGATCGCCTCCGCCTGCCAGGTGCGCTCCCCGCTGGCCCCGGCGCGTTGCATGAGGGCGACGCCCAGGTTCGTCAGGACGTTGGGGCGGCTGAGGTGTCCCCCCGGAACCGTGGAAGCGGCCTCGCGGAGCTTGTCGACGGCCGCGTCCATGAGCGTCTCGTCGCCGGTGTCGGCGGCGCGGTCCCACTCGGCGTACCCCCAGCTGGTGAGGACGACGAACCGCTCGCCCGACGAGGCGGAGGTGGCGGCCAGGGCGGCGCGGTAGTGCTCCAGGGCTTCGTCGCGCACGCGCTCGTCCCGCACGTGGCGGTAGTGGTCCATCAGCGCGTTGGCCAGGCCGAGGAGCGCGCCCGGCCGGGGCGGTCCGGGATGTGCGGCGATCTCCTCGCGATGGCGGTCGAGGGCCTCCCGCAGGGGCTCGGGGTCGCCGGTGAAGCGGGCGAGGGAGCGCAGGGCCTTGCCGAGGCGGCCGAGGGCGGAGGCCCGGGCGGGGGTGCCCGGGCCGGCCGTGTCCGCCGCCTCGTGCAGCACGTCGACGGCTTCCCGGAGCAGGGCCGCGTCCGAGCGGTTCTCGGCGAGGCTCTGCAGGGCGTCGCCCAGGTTGCCCAGCCGGTGGACGCGGAAGTGGTCCTCCGGCGGGGTCAGGGCGACGGCCCTGCGGTGCTCCTCCACGGCCTCGGCCAGCAGGCCGGCGTCCCCGGCGTACCGGCCGGACGTGGCGAGGGCGGCGCCGAGGTTGGAGTGGCGCGCGGCCCGCTCGGAGGGGCTGGTGCGCGGCGCGGCGGCCAGCGCCTCGCGCATGAGGCGGACCGCTTCCCCGTACAGGTCGTGCCGGCCCGTGAAACCACCGCGCCGCAGGTGAATGCTGCCGAGGTCCGACAAGTATTCGGAGCGGCGGACGTCACCCGCCGGGAGCAGGGCGAGCCCCCGGCGCATCTGTGCCTCCCCCTCCTGCCAGGCGGCCTCGTCCTCCGGGTCGGCGCTTTCGGCGAGGGCCTGGCCGAGGGCGAACCGTGCCCGGGCCTCGAAGGCGCGGCCGGGGGATGGCAGGGCGAGGCAGGCGCGGAAGCACGCGATCGCCTCGTCGGCGCCCGCCCCGACCGGGACTCTCTCCCCTGCTGCCGCGACGGCGCCGGTACGGCGACCGGAGGCCAGCAGGCACCGGGCCAGCTGGAGCAGGATCTCGGCCCGCTGCTCGGAACGCTCGGGCACGTCCCGGGCGAGGTCGCGCAGCAGGGCGATCGGCTCGGCGAGGTCGGCGGGGGCGTCGGTCATGTGCGCGCGCATCCGGGCCAGGTCGGCGTACTGCGTGCCGCGCATCACGCGCCGGTGCAGGTCCTCCCCCGGTGTGTCCGCCAGGGCCCGGCGGGCGAGGGCGACGGCCTCGTCCATGTCGGCGATGCTGCCGCCCGTCACGTTCCGGGAGCACAGGACGCCGGCGAGGACGAAGCGTGCCTGGGCGAGCACCGGGTGCCCCGGGGGTGCGCCTTCGACGGCGTCGCGGGCGGCGGCGAGTGCGTCGTCCAGGAGTCGGGTGGCGTCGGCGCGCACGGCCCGGCCCCTGAGGGCGAGGGCGAGCTGGGTGAGGTAGCCGGTGCGCTCGACCGCGTTGGGTGCGCTGTCGGCGGCCCGGCGGCAGGTCGCAATGCCTTCGTCGTAGAGCTCCGCGCGGTCGCCGTCCTGCATGGCCTGCATGACCAGGGCGATGCCCAGGTCGGCCAGGTGCGCCGCGCGCGGCGGCAGGGCCGGGTCCGCTTCGGCGACGGCTCTGCGCAGCAGGGTGACGGATTCGGTCAGCAGTGCGGGGTCGTCGGACTCGGCGGCGGTGCGCCAGAGCACCGCGCCGAGCGAGGCGAGGTGCAGCAGGCGGTGGGGGTCCTGCGGGGTGCTCAGCCGCACGGCCTGCCGCAGTTCGCGGGCGCTCTCGTACAGGGCGCCGGCCTCCCCGGTCGCCTCGGCGCCGAGTTTGAGGGCGAAGCCCAGGTTGCCGTGTCTGCGGGCCTGTTCGTCGCGGTCGCCGGGGGCGGCCGCCAGCGCGGCGCGGGCGAGCTCGGTGCCGTCGGCGAGCGCCTGGGGTCCGGCACCGGCCGCGTGGGCGTAGAGGAAGGCCAGGGCGAGGTCCGAGAGGCAGGTTCCGGCTTCCGTGCTGCCGGCCGGGAAGCCGGCGAGGGCGTGCCGCAGCAGCCGCTCGGCGGCGGTCAGGGCGGCGGGGTGCTGGCCCTGCTGGAACAGCGTCAGGGCGCCGACGCCCGCCTCGTAGGCGTGGGCGGGCTCGGTGCCGGCCCCTTCGGGAAGGCCGGCGACCGTCGCGCAGAGCGCCTGCAGGACGGGGGGCAGGACGAGGCCGTGGCCCGTCAGGTCGGTGAAGGCGAGCACGGCCGCACCGAGCGCTGCCCGGTCGGTGCCGTCGCTGGCGAGGTAGCGGAACCACTCGCCGAAGGCGAGTGCGTGAAATCCTTTCGCATCGAAGGTGCCGTCGGGCAGGAGGACTTCGGCGCGGACGGCGGCGCCGGCGGCGGCGGCCTCCGGTCCGAGGAACCAGGACAGGGCGCCGGGGTCGGTCTCGGCCCGCTGTGCCTGCTGCAGGATGCGGTCCGCTGCCTCGTCCGCGGTCATCGCAGCGTCCCTTCGCCGTAGGACACCCCCGTGGCCTCGGGGATGTCCCGGGCCAGCAGCAGGACGAGTTCCTCCCGGGTGGGCGCCGTACGGCCGGCGAGGCGGGCGGCCTGGCGCTCGACCATGGCCTCCAGGAGGGTGCGCGCGTCCCGGGCGTTGGCGGCGTCGCCGCGCAGGCGCCGGCGCTCGAAGCGCTCGGTGAGCAGGGGGCCGACGTCGGGCGCCAGGCGGAAGGCGTGCCGGCCGGCCTGCCGGCTGACGATCTCGGTGAGTTCAGCGGGCTCGTAGGCGCCGAACTCCAGCACGCGCGAGAAGCGCGAGCGCAGGCCCGGGTTCGATTCCAGGAAGGTGTGCATCTCCTCGGTGTAGCCCGCCGCGATCACCACGACCTCGTCGCGGTGGTCCTCCATCAGCTTGGTCAGGACGTCGATGGCCTCCTGCCCCAGGTCCGTGCCGGCGCCGAACCGGCGGGCCAGGCTGTAGGCCTCGTCGATGAACAGCACGCCTCCGCGGGCGCGGGCGAAGACCCTCTGGGTCTTCTGCGCGGTGTGCCCGAGGTACTCGCCGACCAGGTCGCCGCGCGCGACTTCGACGAGGTGCCCCTTCTTCAGCGCTCCCAGGGCGGCGAGGATCTGCCCGTAGAGCCGGGCGACGGTGGTCTTGCCGGTGCCGGGCGGGCCGGAGAAGACCAGGTGGTGGGACATGGGCGGGTGCGGGAGGCCGGCGTCGGCGCGCCAGCGGGCGAGCCGGATCAGATCGGTCTGCACGGCGACCTGCCGCTTGGCCGCCGCCAGCCCGATCATGTCCTGCAGTTCGGCGAGCGGACCGGCCTCCGGCTGCCGGGCGTCCTCGGCCGTGGCCCCGGTGCGGACGTCGCCCATCACCACCCGGTCGTTGCCCGCGACGGCCTCGCCCGCGAACCCGGTGACCTCGCAGTCCTCGAACCGCCCGAACACCGAGGGGTCCAGGCGGATGCCGTCGCCGCCGCCGTCGCGCAGCCGGGCGCGCGTGATCTCCAGTCGGCTGTTGTCGCGGGCCAGGACGCCGCCGTCGCGCGAGCGGGTGACCGTCAGCAGGTCGGCGACGACGGTGGCGGAACCGACGGTCAAAACGCCCGCCTCACCGGGCTCGTCGACCGTGCACTCGTGGGCCGTCAGGTGGCTGTCGCCGCGGCAGTTGAAGCCGAACAGGGCCGTTCGCTCCAGCGTGGCCCGCTCCACGGTCGCCCGCGCGCTGTCCTGCAGGGCGACGCCGGAGCTGGCCATGTCCGTGACGGTGGCGTCGGCGAGCTCGACGGTGACACCCTCGCCCCTGGCGAACAGACCGCTCTCGCACGACTCCAGGCGCACGTCGCGCAGGCTTACGGACGCTTCGTCCCGCACGAGCACGGCGCTGGCGGTCTGGCCGCGGACCTGCAGATCGGTGAAGGTGCCGCGGGCCTCGCGCACCACCACTCCGTTGCGGCCGTCGGCGACCCGGCAGCCGTGGATCCGGGGAGCGCCACCGCTCAGGACGGCGATGCCGCTCTCCCCCGCGGTGCGCACGGTGCAGTCCTCCAGGCGGCCGAGCCCCTGTTCCTCCACGCTGATCCCGGTGCGCCGGCAGTCCTCGAACCGGCAGCCGTGGACGGCGGGGTCGGCTCCCCGGGCGATGTACAGGCCGTCCTGGGCCCCGTGGACGGTGGTGTCGCGCAGGGTGCCGCGCGCCTGGTCGTAGTAGGAGACGCCCGTACGGTGCGTCTCGTGCACCCGGCAGCCCACGATGTCGGCCTGGGCGTGGTCGCCCACGGCCAGGGAGGCCCGGCCGGTGCCGCGCAGTTCGCAGTCCTCGATGCGGGCCGTCGCGCCGGAGATCCGGATGCCGTAACCGCGGGCGTCCTCCACCGTGCAGCCGGTGATGCGGGCGTCGGCGCCGCCGGTGACGAGGACCGCCTCGCTCCTGGCGGCGAGGAAGCGGCTGCCGCGCAGGGTGCCGTGCGCCCCGGCCAGCTCCGTGCGGCCTGCCTGCACCTCGCACTCCTCCAGCGTCACCTCGGCGCCCCGCAGCGCCTGGACGGCGTACTCGCCCGTCCCCTCGATCGTGCAGTGCCGCGCCTGCAGGCGGCCCTGGCCGGCGACGCGTACGGCGGCCGGGCCGCGGCCGGTGATGTGCAGCGCGTCGAGCGTGACGTGGCCGGTGCAGTCGGCGACCGCGTCCGCCACCGCCTCGACGACGACCGTGCCCTGCCCCTGGGCCGCGCGCAGTTCGACCGTCCCGGACAGTTCGAGGGCCTCCTCGTAGCGGCCCGGCTCGATCAGTATCCGTACCGGCCGTCCGGCCGGCGCCGCCCGCAGGGCCGAGGCGATGGTGGGGTGGGCGGAGCCGGGCCCGGGGGCCACGCGCAGCGTCACCGGCTCCCCCGCCGCGGGTGGCCCGGCCGGCGCCGGCTGTGCGGGCGGCTCGTCGTATCCGAGGTCTTCGAGCGCGCGGGAGAGCTGCCTGGGGAAGGCGGCGAGGCCGTGCCGGTGCCCGTGGCGCCGCGACAGCAGCGGAAGCAGCTCGGAGGTGCGCTGCGCCTCGCGGTGGGGGAAGCGGTGGCGGGGCAGCGCGGCGGGCGGTTCGGCGCCGGGCGCGAGGCGGACGACGACGGTGCTGCCGGCCGGTGCCGTGGTGACCTCGGCGGTGTGCACGGCGGCGCGCCGCAGGAGCCGTTCGGCGCCGGCGACGGCCACGTGCAGGCCCTGGACGTCGATGCGCAGGCGGCATTTCCGGGCCAGCCGTCCGGCGAGCCAGGAGCCGCCGCGCAAGCACACCACCGCCCAGGCGCCCATGCCGGCGGCCACCGGCCAGAAGCCGAACCCCCGGCCGGACGAGGCGGCCCCCAGGGCCAGGGCGCCGACCAGGGCGAGCGGCGCCCGCAGGAACAGCACGGCGCGGCCGTGCACCGGCAGTAGCTCGCCCGGCACGCTCACCGCGCCCGTACGGTCGGTGGGAAGCCCGGCGGCGCCGTGCCAGCGCTCGTGCGCGTGGGGTGCGACGACCTCGTGCAAGCGCGTGGCCTGTGCGGTCAGCGGCCGTAAGTCGAACACGACGGCCTGCCAGGCCGCCGACCACCGGAGCCGCCCCCGGCGCGTGACCCCCGGCGGGCAGCCGTGGTGCGTGCGGACCACGAGCAGCCCCTGGAAGGCCGATGCCGCCGCGTTCGGCGTGATACGCGGCAGGGGCGCCAGGAACACGCTCTCGATGGCCTTCCAGGACAGATGCACGCGCCGCAGGCCGCCCCGCAGTTCGAGGCCGCCGGCGGTCACCGTCAGGGCCGCGGGGGCGCACACGTCCCACAGCAGCCACGCGAGGACCACCGCCCACACGGCCACGGCCGCCGTGGCGTACGCCCGCCACGGGGTGGGTCCGTGGTCGGCGGTGACGGCGAGGAGCCGGCAACTGGCCGCCAGGGCACCGGCCGACGGCACCGCGAACAGCGCCGGGCCCGCACGATGCGCACGCAGGCGCCCGATCCGCACCTGCCCGGGCACCTCGCCGCCCGTGCCCCCCACCCTGCGCGCCATGACACTCACCCCCGTGGCATGCTCCCGCACCGCACCCGTGTCGCGGGGCAATTCTGCGGTGGTCCGGTGGGAAACGCCACGAGCCCGCGCGGGCTCACAGCAGGTGCACGCGGGCCGCACCAGCTGTCACGACGCGGCCTCCGCCTGCTGGTAGAGCGACTGCGCATAGATGCCGAAGTAGGGTGAGAGCACGACGGATTCGCTCTCGTGCCCGGGCATGGGGCCGCTGATGACGCCGTTGACGGTGCCCTGCTGCGTGGTGGCGTTGTAGTCGGCGTACCAGGGTCCGCCGCTGGAGGTGGGCTCGAACTTGCAGTCGATCCTCACCCGGCTGTCGAAGGGGAACAGGTACGCCTGCGTCTGCCCGAAGCACTCGGCGGTCCTGTCGTTGAGCAGGTAGGCCCACACCGTGCGGGACGCGACGACGGGCTGCCCGAAGGCGATGGGGTTCTCGCCGGCCAGTTCACCGGCCTGCTGCCCCTGCTTGTTGGGCTTCAGGACGAGGAACCCGTAGTCGTACTCGCCGTCCCCGTCCTTCTTGCCCACGTAGCCGCCGTTGACCAGGGGCGTCGCCCCGTCGAAGACCCCGAGCGGAGCCGGCTTGCCCTTCTGGTAGCCGGGGATGAACTGGAAGCCCGTGTAGTACGCCCCGCCGAGTCCCGAGTGCAGACAGTGGGCCGCCGTCACGACCATGTTGTGCCGCGGACTCGCCACCAGGGTGCCCGTACAGGCCTGCAGCCCCCTGGGCGTGTGCATGTACAGCCGTCCCATGCGCAGGCTGGGGCCGGCGGCTATCGCCGTAGCGTCGGCCGCAGCAACGGGAGCCGCCTGCAGCGCCCCGGCCAGGAGGGCTGCTGCGGTGAACACTCTCGCGAGTCTTCTCATGGGCGGAGTCTGGCCCCCGGAGGGCGGGATGAGAATGCCGAGGGCCCCGTTGGCCGGAATTCCCGGGCCTTTCGGACGGGCCCTGCGGCCGGCCCCAGGGCCGGCTCAGCCCACCGCCTTCCTGACGTGGCTGCGCAACCGGACGGCGTGGAACACCTCGAACACGCCCATCACCACCAGGAAGATCCCCGTCACCACCGTCAGGACGGCGATGGAGTGGAAGGGCAGGTCGATCATCAGGATGCCGGCGACGACGTTGAGGAAGCCGACGAACATCTGCCAGCCCCGGGCCGGCAACTCCTTGACCGACAGGGCGACTCCGGCCAGCATCACCCCGCGCAGCAGCCAGCCGAAGCCGATCCACAGGGCCAGCAGGAGGATCGACTGCGCGGGCCCGCGGAAGCACACCAGGCCCAGCAGGACGCACAGCCCGCCGCTGACGAAGCCCAGGACGCGCAGGGCGCCGGGGATGTGCGCGGCGAAGGCCCCCGCCAGTTGCAGGGCACCGATCACCAGCAGGTACAGGCCGAAGAGGACCCCGACGACCAGGAGCGAGGCCTTGGGCCAGGCCAGCACGACGGCCCCCAGGGCCGTCGAGGCGATGCCCGCGCCCAGCAGCGCCTGCCAGCCGGCGTTCGCCAGGCCCGCGAGGCCCCCGTAGGGATCCTCGCGCCCGTGGAGTCCGGGCCCGTGGAGATCGTGGAAGGAAGACGTCATGGCACTTGCTCCCTGCCCTTGCCTGCGCTGTTCTGCTGCCGTTCTGCCCCTGCCTGCGCTGCTCCCCCGCCGATCTTCCTCCTTTCAGGCTGGCACACATACCGGAGGGCGACAACACGAGGGCCGGCCGGGGAGCGTTCCGGGCAAGTCGGCGTAAGTCCGGCCCGTCCCGACGTACCGTCAATTCACGTACCATGCAGGCGTGATCGCCTATGCTCCCGCCGCCTTCTTCCTGCTGCTCTTCGGCATCGGTGTCCTGCGCGACCGGCGTCGCTTCAGCAACGCCGTCCACCTCGGGCTCGCCTGCACCTGCCTGGTGCTCGGCCTGGTGTGGGTGGCCGGTCGCAGCGGCGGCCACGGCCATCGCGCCATGGAGTGGTTCGCGGCGGCCGTCCTGCTGATCCCCTTCCTCGGCGCCCTGGTCCTGCCGGTCTTCCTGCTGACCAACGGCGTCAAGATGATCCGCAAGGAGGGGCGGAGCCCCGCGAACCTGCTGTCGTTCCTCACCGGTCTCGCCATCGTCGGCCTGATGGGCCTCACGATCGCCTCCGCCGTCAGCCGTTCCCGGGAGCTGACGATCGTCACCGGCACCCTGCTGCTGATAACCGCCTACGTCGCGTTCCTCTTCTTCTGCTTCATCACCTACGCCTTCGTCTACGGCTGGCTGCGCCCGCGGCGCCCTGTCGACTTCGTGGTGGTGCTGGGCTCCGGTCTGGTCGGCGGCAACCGGGTGCCGCCGCTGCTGGCGAGCCGGCTGGAGCGCGGGCGCCGGCTGTACGCGGCGCAGGCCGCCCGCGGCAGGCCGCCCGTGATCGTCACCTCCGGCGGCCGGGGCCCGGACGAGGACCTGCCCGAGGCGCACGCCATGGCCGACCACCTCGTCGAGCGCGGCGTGCCCGCCGAGCACGTCCTGCGCGAGGACGCCTCGCGCACCACCGAGGAGAACCTCACCTACAGCGCGGCGATCATGTCGGCGGCCCGGCCCGGCTACTCGTGCGTGATCGTCACCAACAACTTCCACGCCTTCCGCGCGGCCCTGACCGCACGGAAGGCGGGCGTCAACGGTCAGGTCGTGGGCGCGCCGACGGCCGCGTACTTCTGGCCGAGCGCGACGATCCGCGAGTTCGTGGCCGTCTTCCTCGACCACAAGCTGGTCAACTTCTCGATCTGCGGCGTGCTCGCCCTCCCCGGCGTCCTCGCCTGGTGCCTCCTGTGACCGTGGACGTGCCGGCCGTGGATGTGCTGACGCCCGCCGCCATGACATAGATTCAGCCCTCGACATGTCCTGATCAACGGGGGTGGGATCCATCACTGGGCACGACGACGGCGGCGCGCTGCGCCCGCTGCGCGCGGACGAACTGCACGAGATCGCCGGCTACCGGCTGCTGGCCCGCATCGGCGAGGGCGGCATGGGCTCGGTCTACCTCTCCCGCACCCGGGGGAACCAGCCCGTCGCCCTGAAGGTGATCCGCCGGGAGTACGCGGGCGACGCGGAGTTCCGGCGCCGGTTCCAGCAGGAGGTCCGCGCCGCCAAGCAGGTGCGCGGTTACCACCTCGTCCCGGTGGTGGACCACGACGCCGAGGGCGAGCAGCCCTGGCTGGCCACGGCGTACGTGCCGGGGCTGCCGCTCGACGAGGTGCTCGCCGTGCACGGCCCGCTGCCGCTGCCGGCCGCCCTGCAGCTGACCGGCTGCGTGGCCCGGGCCCTGGACGCCGTGCACGCCGCCGCGGTGGTGCACCGGGACCTCAAGCCGGGCAACATCCTGCTGGGCGCCGACGGCCCCTGGGTCATCGACTTCGGCATCGCGCGCGCCGCCGAGGCGACCCGGCTCACGCGCACGGGCGGCTTCGTCGGCACCCCGCAGTTCATGTCGCCGGAGCAGGGCACGGGCACCGAACCGACCACCGCCTCCGACGTGTTCTCGCTCGGTCTGATCGCGGCCGTCGCGGCCACCGGCCGCCACCCGTACGGCGACGGGGCCGCGCTGACCGTGGCCACGCAGATCGCCAACACCGCGCAGCGGCCGCCGGACCTGTCCGGCTACCCGGAGGGCCTGCGCCCCGTGCTGGAGCGCTGCCTCGCCGCGGACCCGGCCGCCCGGCCCACCGCGGCCGAGGTGGCGGAGCTGTGCGAGCGGGCCTCGGGCCGCGCACCGCGGGCCTTCGACGGCTGGCTCCCCGCTGCGGTGGCGACCGCGATCGCCGGGCGCGCCGACCACGTACGGCAGCTGGTGGCGGGAGCGCCGCAGGACGCGCAGCCGGCGCCGGCCGCCGCGATGCCGCCGCATCCCGCGACGTACGTGCCCACCCAGGCGCCCGGCGGCGGTTTTGTGCACGCCGCGCCGACGCAGGCCGCGACCGCTCCGCCGGCGGCGCCCCTCGCCCCAGTGGGCGCCACCCCGCCGTGGCGGCGCCGCGCGCCGCTGGCCGCGGGGGTCGCCGTGGCGCTGGCCGTGGTGGCCGGTACGGCGTGGGCGCTGTCGGGCGGTGACGGCGGCTCGGGTGCCGAGGCGGCGTCCGGCCCGTCGACCGGTGGCACGCCGGCGCACTCCGGCAGCAAGCAGGCCGCGCAGGGCGCGGGCGGGCAGAGCAGCGGTGCGGCCAAGGCGCCCGCGCCCGCGTACGAGGCCGTCTTCACCGACCGCCCGCTGGCCATCGCCCCGCCGGGCACCGGCACGCTGATCACCGTGGATCTCGACGCCCCGAAGGTCTCTCCGCAGGGCGACGTCTCGGACCACGACGCCGAGCTGACGTACATGTCGCAGTGGATGAACTTCAAGAAGGCGACCGCCAAGAGCAGGGCGAGCACGCCCGAGGAGTGCCGCCGGGCCGTCGACGCGTCCCCGTTGCCGGCCGAACTCGGCGATGCCGCCCTGATCGACCAGGGCGTCCTGGCCAAGGACGACGTGCTGTGCACGGTCACCTCGAAGGGCAATCTGGCCATGTTCAAGATCACCGAGGTGACCCCGACGGGGCAGCCCTACAGCCCTCCGGGCTACTCCGGTCTGCTCACCCTGTGGAAGCAGTCCTCCTAGGTCCTGTCCGGCGGACCGTGCAGCGCCCTGCGGCTGCCGCCGCGTGGGCGCGATTCGGCCCCCAGTCTGCGGGTGCGTCGTGGCTTGTCGCGCAGTTCCCCGCGCTGCCCCCCTAGGGCAGCTTCTCCAGCAGCGTGCGGGCCGCGTCCAGCATCAGGGCGGAGACCCGGTCGGCGTCCGCCCCGGCCAGCGGTTCCTGGCGTACGACGACGCGGGTGAGCCCTATGCCCAGCAGCCAGGCCAGGACCAGGGCCGCGCGCAGTTCGGCGTCGGGGGCGTCGCTGAGCGCGGCCAGGGCGTCGGTGTACTCCTGCGTCAGCCGCCGGTTGGTGCGGGCCGCCTCGTCGTCGCTGCCGACGGAGCGCAGGAACACCTCCAGGGAGCGGTCGCCGGGCTCGGTCCCGGCCGGGGCCAGCAGGTCGCGCAGGGCCCCCTGCAGCAGGTGCTCGGGCGGGCTCTCGCGCAGCCTCCGGCGGCCGTCCCTGGCCACGACCTCGCCGAAGAGCGCCGTCTTCGATCCGAAGTAGCGGAAGAGCAGTGCCTGGTTGACGCCGGCGCGGTCGGCGATGGCGCGCACGGTGGTGCGGTCGTAGCCGCGTTCGGCGAACAGTTCGGCCGCCGCCTCGACGAGGCAGCGCCGCGTGGCCTCCGCGTCGCGCCGGCGCACCTGCTTGTCCTGGCTCATCCCGTTCCTCCTCAAGCGCCGGTGACCGCGGGCCCGTTGACGCCCCCGGCGCACCGGCCTACCGTTTTTGTAAGCAGGTGCTTACATCACGTTCCTGCACCGGCGCGAGACCTTACTGCCTACGCGAAGGAACAAGGGTTTCGGATGTCCACCACCCACGGCGAACCCATGACCTACCCCTTCAACGAAGCCGTCGGCCTGGCCCTGTCCGAGCAGTACGAGGAAGTGCGCGACGCGCAGGGGTTGCGGCG
The DNA here is from genome assembly GCF_039532865.1 of Streptomyces luteosporeus. Classification (NCBI taxonomy): domain Bacteria; kingdom Bacillati; phylum Actinomycetota; class Actinomycetes; order Kitasatosporales; family Streptomycetaceae; genus Streptomyces; species Streptomyces luteosporeus. The sequence goes on along the minus strand of NZ_BAAASL010000009.1, from coordinate 264,695 downwards.
GGTGCGGCTGCCCTACGGCGAGCCGGCCTGGCTCGTCACGCGCTACGCGGACGCCCGGTTCGTCCTGGGCGACCGCAGGTTCAGCCGCGCCGAGGCCACCGTGCACGACGAGCCGCGGCAGTCCCCCGGCCAGGTCACCAGCGGCATCCTGGCCATGGATCCGCCGGACCACACCCGCCTGCGCCGGCTGGTGGCCAAGGCGTTCACCGTGCAGCGGGTGGAGCGGCTGCGCCCGGACATCCGGGCCCTGGCCGGCAGCCTGCTGGAGGAGATGGTGGCCGCCGGCCCGCCCGCCGACCTCGTCGACGCCTTCGCGCTGCCGCTGCCCGTCTCCGTGATCTGCCGCCTGCTCGGCGTGCCCGAGGAGGACCGCCCGCTGTTCCGCAAGTGGAGCGACGACGCGCTGTCGACCAGCTCGCTGACGGCCGAGGAGGCGGAGGCCAGCCGGGAGGAGCTGCGCGCCTACATGGCGGGGCTGGTCGCCGAGCGCCGGGCCCGGCCGGCGGACGACCTGATGACGGCCCTGATCGAGGCCCGCGACAAGGAGGACCGGCTCTCCGAGCCGGAGCTGATCGACCTGTGCGTGGCCGTCCTGGTCGCGGGCCACGAGACGACGGCCACCCAGATCCCCAACTTCGTGTGCACGCTGCTCGACCACCCCGGCGAGCTGGCCCGCCTGCGCGAGGACCCCTCGCTGATCCCCGCGGCCGTCGAGGAGCTGCTGCGCTTCGTCCCCCTCGGCATGGCCGCCGCCTCGCCGCGCTACGCCACCGAGGACGTCGAGGTGGGCGGCACGCTGGTGCGCAAGGGCGAGCCCGTGCTGGTGTCGGTGGGCGCCGCCAACCGCGACGAGGAGCGCTTTGCGGCCGCCGGGGCGCTCGACGTGGGCCGGGAGGGCAACCAGCACCTGGGCTTCGGTCACGGCGTGCACCACTGCCTGGGCGCGCCGCTGGCCCGCGTCGAGCTCCAGGAGGCCCTGCGGGCCCTGGTGCTGCGCCTGCCGGGGCTGCACGTGGCCGGGGACGTCGTCTGGAAGACGCAGATGCTGGTGCGCGGCCCGCGCGCGCTGCCGGTGGGGTGGTGAGCATGGCCTGGGAGGTGAGCGTGGACCGCGCCCGCTGCCTGGGCTCGGGCATCTGCACGGCCCTGGCCGCGGGCCACTTCGCCATGGCCGACGAGCACTCCCGGCCGCGCGCCGGCCGGATCGCCCCCGACGAGGCGGTCCTCGACGCCGCCGACTCCTGCCCGGCGGGCGCCATCACGGTGACGGACGCCGGCGAGGTGATCGGCCCGCGCGACTGAGCGGCGCGCATGACGGCGCCCGGCGCCATCAGGTGCCGCCGGCCCGCACCGAGGCGCGGTACTCGCTGGGGGACATGCCCGTGGCCGTACGGAAGGCGCGCGAGAAGCCGTCCGGCTGGGGGTAGCCCCAGCGGGCGGCGATGGTGTGGATGGTGAGGTGGTCCAGGGCGGGGTCGGCCAGGTCCCTGCGGCAGCGGTCCAGCCGCTGCTGCCGGATGAACGCCCGGGGCGTGGTGCCGTTCTGCTGGAAGAGGCGGTGGAGGTAGCGCAGGGAGATGCCGTGGGCCGAGGCAATCGCCTCGGGTCCCAGATCCGGGTCGCGCAGGTGTTCGACGACGAAGGCGCCGATCCGCAGGAACAGCGCGTGCTGACCGGACGTCCCCGGCTCGGTGCCCGTTGCCCGGTCGGCGTGGTGGGCCAGCACGGTCGTCAGCAGGTCCAGGGCGGTGCCACCCAGGCGGGTGGCGTCCTGGGGCGTGCAGTGGGGGTACTCCTCGGCCAGGGAGACCAGGAACTGTGCGAACAGCCGGGCGACGCCGTCCGTCCAGGGCAGGGACAGCCCGCACAGCCGCGTGAAGTGCTCGTGCGGCAGCCGCAGCAGCTGCTTGGGGAACTGGAAGAGGACCGTGCGGCCGGGGAGGTCGCCGGCGAAGGTGTCGAACGAGCGGGAACTGTCGAAGAAGCCCATGGTGCCCCGCTTGAGCAGCGAGGACTGCCGGTTCTGCTCGATGCCGATCTCCCCGGCCGTGGCCACCGCCACGTGGTACATCTCCGGATCGGACTGCCGCACCAGCTTCGGCGTCCGCTGGGCGACGAGCGAGGCGTAGGACAGGACGGAGAGCTGCCCCACGCCCAGCGGCATCACCTCGATGCGCGCCCCGAACCGTGCCGTGTCGAGGAACTTCACGCGCTGGGTGACCTGGGCCAGCGCCATGGTCTCCGCCCAGGCCTCCCGTCTGTCGTTCAGCGGGAACTCCACGGTGTCCACGACGATGGGCTGCATGACGGCTCCTGACGTGCGGCGAGGTTGCGGGCGGCAGTCAGCAAAGTGCACCGGTGCCGATCACCGACAGTGCCTTCCGCGCCAACAACGCCTCACCCCCGGGCCCGTACGACGCGGCCCTCGTCCCAGACCGGCTCGTCGCTCTCCACGACGCGCCCGTCCTCGCGGAAGACGAGGTAGCGGGTGAAGGCCCGGGCGAACCAGCGGTCGTGGGTGACGGCCACGACCGTGCCGGTGAAGGCGGCAAGGGCGCTCTCCAGGGCCTCGGCGGAGATCAGGTCGAGGTTGTCGGTGGGCTCGTCCAGCAGCAGGAGGGTGGCGCCGGCCAGTTCCAGCAGCAGGATCTGGAAGCGGGCCTGCTGCCCGCCGGAGAGCGTCTCGAAGGGCTGCCGGCCGGCGCCCGCCAGGCCGTAGCGGCTCAGGGCGGACATGGCGTCCTGCAGGCCCAGGCCCGGCCGGTCGCCCTCGCCGCGGCCGAGGATGTCGGCCGGGGTGCGGCCCGCCCATTCCGGGTGCCGGTGGGTCTGGGCGAACAGCGCGGGCCGCACGCGGGCCCCGAGACGGCAGGTGCCGGAGTGCTCGACGGTGAAGGGCCCCTCCGTGCCCGCCTCGGCGAGCAGGCGCAGGAAGTGGCTCTTGCCCGAGCCGTTGGAGCCCAGGACGCAGACGCGGTCGCCGAAGAACACCTCCAGGTCGAAGGGGCGCATCAGGCCGGTCAGTTCGAGCGTGCTGCAGGTGATCGCCCGCAGGCCGGTGCGGCCGCCGCGCAAGGCGGGGGCGACGCGCTGGGCGCGCGGCGGGGCCGGCGGCGGGCCGGCCTCCTCGAACTTCGCCAGGCGGGTCTGGGCGGCGTGGTAGCGGGAGGCCATCTCCTCGCTGATCGACGCCTGCTGGCGCAGGGTGCGCACCAGCTCCTTGAGCTGGTCGTGCTTCTCGTTCCAGCGCCGCCGCAGCTCGGCGATCCGCTCCCAGCGGGCCTCGCGGGCGGCGTGCCAGGTGGCGAAGCCGCCTCCGTGCGTCCAGGCCGAGCCCCCTTCGAGGGTGACGACCTGGGTGGCGGTGCGGCTGAGCACCTCGCGGTCGTGGGTGATGAGCAGGACGCCCTTGCGGGTGGCGAGAAGCTGCTCCTCCAGCCACCGTTTGCCGGGCACGTCGAGGTAGTTGTCCGGCTCGTCGAGCAGGAGCATGTCGGCCGGGCCGCGCAGCAGGGCCTCCAGGACCAGGCGTTTCTGCTCCCCTCCGGAGAGGGTGGAGACGTCGCGGTACTGGGCGGTGGAGAACGGCAGGGCGAGGGCCGCGACGGTGACGGTGTCCCAGAGCACCTCGTACTCGTAGCCGCCGGCCTCGCCCCAGGCGGTCAGGGCGGCGGCGTAGCGCAGCTGGGCGGCCTCCTCGTCGTTCTCCATGAGGGCGAGCTCGGCCGCGTCGACGGCGGCCGCGGCCCGGCGCACGGGCTCGGGGGCGACCGTCAGCAGCAGGTCGCGCACCGTGCGGTCGTCGCGGACGCTGCCGATGAACTGGGGCATCACGGCGATGCTCCCCTGACGGCGCACGCTGCCCTCCTGGACGGGCAGCGTGCCGGCGAGCATGCGCAGCAGGGTGGACTTGCCGGCGCCGTTGTCACCGATGAGGGCGACGGTCTGGCCGCCGGGCAGCCGGAAGGACACGTCGCGGAACAGCTCGCGCCCGTCGGCCAGGGTGTGGGCCAGGGCGCCGGCTTCGAGATAACCCATGCGGCGAGCCTAGCGACGATGCGTGCGGATTCGGACTGATTAAATCTGGGCCGGTGGAGTGCCCGTTCCGCGCGCCCGGTGTCTGCGCCCCGTGCACGCCGGGCCGCCGGATGCTCCACCGGTCCCGTGGACCGCTGGTGCCCCAGGGTTTTCCGGCCACTCCCCCATGCCCTCCTAAAGCTTGACTTAGCGTATTTATCTGGCATCGAACGGGATCCCCCTACGTGGCTGGATTCCTCCGATACCGCCCTTGTGGCGGGACGGCCGCATCCATGACCGTTGTCCGGCGCACCTATCTGCCCTGCGGCCGAGAAGGACACCGATGACGATGCGCCGCGCCTGCGGCTCCTCCCGGGAGCCGGTCACCGTCGCCCTCGCCGGGGTGGAGTTCGGCTGGGGCAGTTCGGGCAAGCTCAGCGCCGTCCTGTCCGCCCTGCGGCACGGCCCGTACGAGGCGATGGAGTTCGTCGGCCTCGGCTCCGGGCTCGGCCGGCCCCTGCTCGCGGAGCACGCCGTGGACGCCTGGTACGACCTGCCGGCCTCCGCCGAGGGCCTGCGCGCCGCCGTCACGGAGATCGTGCGGGTGCGGCGGGTACGGGCCGCGCTCGTCGTGCTGGACGGTCGGCTGGCAAAGGCGCTGGAGGCGGCCGGCGTCCCCACCGTCTTCGTCGACAGCCTGCCCTTCCTGTGGACCGAGGGCGACCGCCCGTCCCTGCCCCTGGACGCGAGCTGCTACTGCGCCCAGCAGTGCATCGAGCTGCCGCCCGAGTGCACCGGGATCCTCGCCTCCGTCCGTTCGCTGCGCTGGGTCGAGGCGGTGGTCGCCGCGGACACCCGCCCGGGCCGGCACGGCACCCGGCCGTGGCACAGGGCGCTGGTCGGCCTCGGCGGCCTGCGGGCCCCGGGGCTCGCCGACTGGACGGCCTACCCGCGGCTGGTGGTGCCCGCGGCCCTGCGGGCGCTCGCCGCCCACGGCGTGCGCGAGGCCCACCTGGCCGGCAACGTCCCCGGCGACCTCCTCGGACGGCTCCTCGCCGACGCCCCGGCGGCGCTGCGGGTGACGGCCGGGGCGCTGCCGCACGAGACCTTCCTCGCCGAACTGTCCGCCGCCGACGTGCTGCTGGCCTCGCCGGGCCTGACGACCCTGCTGGAGGCCGGCGCGCTCGGGGTGCCGGCGGTGTGCCTGCCGCCGCAGAACCTCAGCCAGATCTTCAACGCCCGCTTCCACTGCCGTGCGGTCGGCGTGGACGTGCGCACGCCGTGGCCCGAAGAGGTCTTCCGGGAGGACGAGGCGCTGGCGCTGCGCGCGAAGGGCGAGGAGCACGCCCTGGAACTGATCTACGGCGGTATCGCCGACGCTGCGGCCGGGGCGGGCGCGCAGCTGCGTGCGCAGCTCGCCGGCGCCGTGGGTGCGGCGCTGGAGCGGGCGGGCGAGGTCGTGGACTGGAGTGCCCTGGCCACCGCCGTCGGCACGGGTGGCGCGGCCCAGGTCGCCGGGGCGCTGCTGGAGATACTGCGGCGCGGGTCCGCGCGCTGAACCAGCCCCTCTGCCCGGCCAGTCGAACCCGTTGAACCATGCGAAAGGTCGCGCCCCGATGCGTGAGCGTCACCGCTATCTCTTCATCCGGATCCTGGAAGCCTGCAACGCCGACTGTTTCATGTGCGAGTTCGCGCTCTCCCGCGACACCTACCGCTTCTCCGTCGAGGACTTCGAGGAACTGCTGCCCAAGGCCCGTGCGGCCGGAGTGCGGTACGTGCGCTTCACCGGCGGCGAGCCGCTGATGCACCGGGACGTCGTGGAGCTGGTGCGCACGGGCGCGGCGGCGGGCATGAGGATGTCGCTCATTACGAACGGGATGCTGCTGCCGCGTCTGGTGCGGCGGCTCGCCGCGGCGGGCCTCGCCCAGGTGATCGTCAGCCTGGACGGCGCTACGGCTGCGACCCACGACCTCTACCGGCGCTCCCCCGGCATGTTCGACAACGGCCTGCAGGGCCTGCGCGCAGCCGCCGAGCTGGGCGTCCTGCCGAGGGTCAACACGGTGGTGGGCCCGCACAACTACGCCGAGGTGCCCCGCCTGCAGCAGGTCCTGACCGACGCGGGGGCGCAGCAGTGGGAGCTGTCCGCGCTGAAGCTGGACCGGTCCATCACCTACCCCGACCCCGGCCACGTGCGGCAGGTGTGCGACCCGGTCTACGACGCCGACCCGCGCTCGCTGCTCGTCCCGCTGGGCAAGCGGTTCTACGGGGACACCCCGCAGGAGCAGGAGCGGTACTTCGCCGAGTCCGTGACGCCGCGCGCCTCGCGGCCGCTGTGCCACGTCGTGGACGACGTCCTCTACGTCGACGGCCGCTTCGGACGGGTGTACGCCTGCAGTTGCCTGCCGCACCGCGACGGCGGCGACGGCCCGGCCGGCGGGGCCCCGCTGCGGGAGAACGGCACGGTCGCGCTGGACACGCCCGCCTTCCGGACGCACGCCGACTTCTTCCGCGAGCGGGGTCCGGAGCTGTGCGCGGGCTGTTCGACGACGGCCGCCGGCTACAGCGACGACGTCGCCCGGCTCGGGGCGGTGCCGCCGTGGCGCTACTGAACCGGGCGGGCGCGCCGCCGCGCCTGCGCGTGCACCTGGTCTCCCGCGACGAGGAGCTGGACTCCCTGCTCGCGCGCCGCCGCATCGCCGCGCACCTGGGCGGGCTCGCCGCGGTCGGCGGCGCGTGCGCCGCAGGGCCGCCGCCCGACGCCGCGCTGGTCTGCGACGACGAGGCGGCGACGGGACGTCTGGTGGCCGCGGGCGTGCCGGTGGTGCACCTGTACTCCGGGCACCGCACCGCTGCCGGTGCACCCGGTGCGGCGGCGGGGGCGCTGCTGCGGCAGCACCGGCCGGCGTGGCTGCCCGGTCCGGGGCCGGGGCCGCCCGGGATCCGTACGACGGGTCTGCTCGCCCCGGCCCGTACGGCCAGGGACCGGGTCCGCGGCGGGACGCTCGTGCTGCTGTCCCTGTACGGCGTGGCGCAGGCGACGGCGCGGGCGTTCGCCGAGGGGGTCCTGCCGGCCCTGGTGCGGACGGCGGGCGAGCGCACCGGCCGGTGCGAGGTGGTGTGCGACACCGGCCTCGCCCTGGTGCGCGGCGCGCTGGCGGGGCGCTGCGGGCCGGTCCCGGTGTTGCGCGCCGCCACCGTGGACGTCGACGAACTGCACGCCGGCCGGGCGGTCCTGCTGGCCTCGCCCACGCTGGGCGCGCTGGGGCTCGCGCAGGCGCGCCGGGCGCCGCTGGCCTTCCTGCCCCCGCTGGGCGGGGCCCAGGAGGACCTGGCGGCGCGCGTACGGCGCGTGGTGCCCGTCCCGGTGGCCGGCGGCCGGGACGAGGCGCAGGTGTGGCAGCCGCCGCAGGAGGATCCGTGGCGGGCGCCGGGCCCGGCGGCGGAGGACCTCAGAGGGGCGCAGCGCGTCGCCCGCAGCGTCCGCCAGCTGGCCCTGGCGCCCCCGTGACCGGCCGTCCTCGTCCGGCGGCCGCCCGGCGCCGTCCCGTCCGTCGCCCCGCCCGTCACCCCGTCCGTGATCCCGCCCGTCGTCCCGCTCGCCTGTCGACCCTGGAGCCGCCATGTCCGGCACAGCCGGCGCACCCGACGCGACCGCAGACCCCGCCGGTTTCCGGCCCCGCATTCCCGCGGCGCAGTGGAACGACTGGCGCTGGCACATGCGCAAACGCATCAACACCACCGACAAGGCCCGGCGCTGGATCCGTCTGACGCCCGAGGAGGAGAAGGCCATCGCGGGCTCGGCGGGCAAGTACCGCTGGAGCGTCACCCCCTACTACGCCTCGCTGATGGATCCCGACGACCCGTCGTGCCCGGTCCGGCTGCAGGCGGTGCCCGCGCCGGCGGAGCTGACGGAGTTCCCCGGCTCGGACGTCGACCCGGTCGGGGACATGTACTACCGCCGCACCAACCGTGTGGTGCACAAGTACCCGGACCGGGTGATCCTGCTGGTCACCGAGGCCTGTCCGGTCTACTGCCGGCACTGCACCCGCAAGTTCCACACCACCGACCTCTCCGGCACCTACTTCCGGGACGACGAGGGCGGCTCCTTCGAGGAGGACCTGCGCTACATCGCCGAGCACCCCGAGATCCGGGACGTGCTGCTGACGGGCGGCGACCCGCTGTCGTACCAGGACGGCAAGCTGGAGGAGCTGGTGTCCGGGCTGCGGGCGATTCCCAGCGTGGAGATCATCCGCATCGGCAGCCGGTTCCCCGTGCTGCTGCCGCAGCGCATCACCGACGACCTGTGCGCCATGCTCCGGCGCTACCACCCCGTGTGGCTGAACACGCACTTCAACCACCCCAAGGAGATCACGGCGGAGTCCGCGGCGGCCGTGGACCGCCTGTTGCGCCACGGCATCCCGGTCGGCAACCAGACCGTGCTGCTGCGCGGCATCAACGACGACGTCGCCACGATGCGCACGCTGATGACGGAGCTGCTGCGCATCCGGGTGCGCCCCTACTACCTGTACCACTGCGACAACGTCACCGGCGTCTCGCACTTCATGACCTCCGTGGAGAAGGGCTGGGAGATCATGGAGGGCCTGCAGGGCCACATCACCGGGTTCGCGGTGCCGCAGTACGTCCTGACCACGATGATCGGCAAGATCCCGCTCGCCCGGCCGTACGTCACGCCCACCGACGAGGGCCTGCTGCTGCGCAACTACCGCGGCGAGGAGCTGGTCGTCGACGCGGCCGCGTACCCCCTGACGGACCCGGTCCCGGAGGCTGACGCACCATGAGCATGGACAAGCGCCTCGGACAGCGCTACCTGCCCTACGGGGCCAACTACCTCGACTGGTCGGACATGCACGAGCTGCGCGAGGCGATCGAGCACGGCGTGCTGTTCCGCTACCAGACCGAGGGCGAGTCCGTCGCCTCCCGGCTGGAGCGCACGGTCGCCCGCCGCCTGGGCGCCCGGCACGCCCTGGCCGTGCACAACGGCACCGAGGCGCTGCGGCTGGCGCTGATCTCCACCCGGCCGCGCACCGGCGACCTGGTCCACATCCCGGCGGTCACCTTCGTGGCGGTGGCCGGCGCGGTGCTGGCCAGCGGTCTGGTGCCGGTGCTCGTCGACGTCGACCAATCCCTCTCGTTGGATCCGGCTCTGTTGCCGTCCGGCGCCGAGCGGGTGATCGTCGCCCACATGGAGGGCACGGTGGCCCCGCTGCCGCAGGGGGTGCCGTACCTCGTCGAGGACTGCGCCCAGTCCCTGGGCGCGGTGCTGCCCGACGGGCGGCACGCGGGGACGGCCGGGTACGCCGGGACGTTCAGCTTCCACCACAACAAGGTGCTCACCTCGGGCGAGGGCGGACTCGTCGTCACCCAGGACGCGGACGCGTGGGCGACCATGCGCTGCTACCACGACCACGGCTCCGCCCGGGTGCCCGGCTGCTACCCCACGTGGAACGCGGACGCCCACTACGGGGAGAACTTCGTCACCAGCGAGGGCGTCGCGGCCGTCCAGTGCCAGCAGTTCCGTCACCTCGACGAGCTGCTGGCCGGCCTGGAGCGGCACTACGCCGTCGCCCTGGACAACCTGCCGGCCCGCACCGACCTGCGCGTCCTGCCGCGTGCCGCCGGCGACGTGAAGACCAGCGTGCGCTTGCGCTGGGAGAGCCGCGAGCTGCGGGACGCCGCCGTCGCCGCGCTGACCGCGCGCGGCATCGCCAACTGGACCCTCGGCAAGTACTTGTTGCCGCAGCATCCGGTGCTCACCGGCCGGCGGTCGCTGTACGCCGACGGGTTCCCCTGGAGCCTGGCGCCCGAGGGCCCGCTGATGCTCAGCCGCGACGGCTTCGCCCGCACCCGCGACCTGCTGGAGCGCACCTTGTGCGTACCGCTGTCGCCGGAGCTGGGCGAGCAGGAGCAGGTCCTGGCGGTCAAGGCCCTGCGGCAGATCCTGGAGGCGGTGTGAGCGGCGGTGTTGTGAGCGGCGGCGGGCCGGTGCTGCTGCTGGCGGACGACCGGCCCACGTCCTTCTCGCGGTACGCGGTGCGGGCCCTGCCCGGACGGCTGGCGCTGCTGCGCTTCGCCGCGGTCCGCCGGGAGATGTGCGACAAGTACTTGCGCGAGACTGCGCATCTGCCGGCGTTCTGGGTGCGCGAGGGCGTGCCGCTGGAGGCGGAGGTCCGCCGCTACGAGGAGTGGTCGGCGGCCGCGCTGCCCGCGCCTCCCGATCGCTTCTGCAACCCCTCCGAGCCGCGGCAGGCCGTGGCCCAGCGCTTCGCCGAGCTCGCCGGGCTGCCGCACCTGACGCGGCAGCAGGTGAGGTGGGTGCGGGACAAGCACGCCATGAAGGAGAAGTTCCGCGAGCTGGGGCTGCGCACCGCGCGCCATGCGCGCATCGCCTGCGCGGCCGACGTCGAGCGGTTCGCGGCGCGGTGCGGCTGGCCGCTGGTGCTCAAGCCCGTGGACTCCTCCGCCTGCGTGGACACCTTCCGGCTGACCGGGCCGCCCTGCCTGGCGCAGGTCCGCTTCGGCGCACGGGAGTGGATGGTGGAGGAGCACCTGGGCGGCACCGAGTGGGAGGTGTGCGGCATCGTGCACGACGGGCAGGTGCTGGACGCCTGGCCCAGTGCCATGCCGTGCCGTCCGCTGGACATCGTCGACGGTGCCATGAACGCCAACATCTCCGTCGCCACCGCCGAGGGGCCGCCGGTGGACCTGCGTGCGCTGCTGCAGCGGATCGTCACCGGCATGGGCATCGACCACGGCTATCTGCACATGGAGTTCTTCCTGATCGACGGGGAGGTGTTCGCCGGCGAGATCGGCGTGCGCCTGGCGGGCTGCGAGATCACCGCCAACCACGGGCACGCCTACGGCTTCGACGTCTTCGGCGCCACGCTGGACGTCTACCTCGGCCGCCGCCCCGCCCTGCGCTACGGCCGGCGCCGCTGCGCGGGGGACCTGCTGCTGCCGCTGCCGCGCTCGGGGGTGGTGCGCCGCGTCACCCCCCGGGAGGAGCTGCTGCGCATCCCCGGGGTCGTCGACGCCGTTCTCACGGTGGGCCCCGGCGATCCGGTGGCCGCCCGGCGCGCCTCGCACAACGCGTCGGGGTACGTCCATGTGACGGGCGCGACGATCGGCGAGGTGGAGCGGCGCATGCGCGAGGTCCTGGACGCCTTCGTCATCGAGGTGGCGCCGGCGGCACACCTGACCGGCCCCGTCGCCGCGGGCCACCGAACGGAGACGCGAGAGACGTGACGAACGGGTTGCCCCGGCGGTTCCGGGACCTGCTGACGCGGCATCACGTGGCCGGCGCGGCCGGGTGGAGCGTGGTGGCCAGAATGCCGGTGTACCTGATGTCACTGGCCATGGTGCTGGTGGTCCGCGAGCAGGGGGGCAGTTACGCGCGGGCCGGCACGGTGGCCGCCCTGTACACCGCCGGCATGGCGGTGGGCGGTCCGCTCGTCGCGCGCACGGTGGACCGGCACGGCCGGCGGCCGGTGCTGCTGGCCACCGGGCTCGTCCACCCGGCGGCACTGGCCCTGCTGGTGTGGGCGACCCGGCCGGGCGGCTGGGCGCAGCCGGTCACGGCGGTGGTCGCCGGAGTCGCCCTGCCGCCCGCCAACGCCTGCATGCGCTCGCTGTGGGCGCAGCTGCCGCTGGAGGAGGACGAGCGCGAGGTCGCCTACCTGTGGGAGGCGCTGCTGACCGAGGTCCTGATGATCGGCGCGCCGCTGCTGCTGGCCGCGTTGATGCTCCCGGGCTCCGCGGGGTTCGCGCTGACGACGGTGGCGGCCACGGGCGGTGCGGGTGCGCTGGGGCTGGCGCTCGCGCGGATCCCCGCGACAGGAGCCACGGGGGATGTGCCACGGCACCTGCTGGGGCCCCTGAAGGAGCCCGCGATGCTGATGCTCACGGGGATCATGGCGGTGTGTGCGGTGCCCATCGGGCTGATGACGCTGGCCATCCCGGCGTTCGTCGCCCGGCACGGCTCGACGGGCAGCACCGGCGTGGTGTACGCCTGCTGGGGCGTGGGCAGCGCGATCGGGGCGCTGTGGCTGGGGCGGGCGCAGTCGCAGGTCGCGGTGCACCGGCGCTTCCCCCGGCTGGTGGCGGCCTACGCGGCCGGGACGGCCCTGCCGCTGCTGGCGGTCTCCGAGCTGACGCTGGGGGTGGCGCTGGCGGTGGGCAGTGTGCCCATCGCCCTGGTGGCGGCCAGTGAGATGACGCTGGTCAGCAAGGTGGCCGACAGCCGGTTCCTGGCGGAGGCGTTCACCTGGGCCTCGCTGGCGACGGTGGTGGGCGACGCGGTGGGCCAGCAGGCGGGCGGGCTGCTGATGGATCCGGTGGGTCCGCGCGGGGTGTTCGCGGTGGCGGCGGTGGTGGCCGCGGCGGGGACGGGGCTGGCGTTCGCGGGCCGGGGGCTGCTGGGCCGCCGCCCGGCCGTCGCCGTGGAGCCGGCGCAGTCGTCGGAGCGCACGCCGTGATGCATGCCGTGACGCACGCCGTGACGCACCCTGCCGCCGCCCGGCCCCCGACCCGGCGCAGGCGCCGTCCCCGATCCTCCCCCTCCTCCCCCGCCCGCCCCACCGAGGTGCCCTTCCATGAATCCTGCCGTCAGCGCCCCGTGCCACGACCGGCCCACCGCCGCGCCCGGCCGCGACGTCTTCGCTCCCGTCGCGCTCGGTGCCTACCCGGCTGCCGTCGCGCGGTTCCTGGCCGGCGAGGCCCGGTCGCCCGTTCCCGTACCGGTGTCCGGCCGCGCCGACCTCGCGGAGAGCGTGAGCGCGGCGAACGCCCTGTACGCGGACGTACGCGCCCCCGCGCCCCTGGACGTGGGCGTGGTCCTGGGCGCCGGTGACCTGCCTCCCGCCGTCGCCGAGCTGGCCCGGCCGCTGGCGCGCCGGTGGATCGACGAGAAGGAGCTGCAGGACGCCGCCGGCCTGCGCGACCGGCACCCGGGCACGCTCCTGGTCGTCGGCCGCTACGACCGGCTCACCCTCTCCCCCGTGCGGGACCTGTTGCTGGCCGCCCCCCGGGGCGCGCAGCGCGCGCTGACCCTGCTGAGCGGGCGCGACGACGCCTCGGTCGGCTGGACGGTGGCCAAGCAGTACGCGGTGCCGGCGGCGGACGTGAGCGCGCTGGGCCTGTTCACCGACACCGACCGGCCGCCGCACGCACCGGGGGTCCGGGTCTTCGACGACCGCGACTTCGAGCGCGCCGACATCCAGGGCGAGATCCTGGGCACCCGTTGGCGCAGGGTGGTCTTCCAGGGCCACGGCAAGGACGACAGCGTCAACCTCGGCGCGTTCACCATCTGCGGCCGGAATGCGGCCGTGCCCGCCGTGCCGGGCCTGCTGGGACCGCGCTGCGCCTACGGGCTGCCGTGCTACAAGCCCGAGGACAAGCTGGTCCCCCTGCACCGGGTGGGCGCCGTGGAGGTGGTGCTCAGCGCCTGCAACAGCGGGCCGCTGGCGGACCTCGCCCTGTACGACCCGAAGTACCAGCTGCTGCTGAGCGCCCTGGACGGTCCCGCCCGGACGGTGGTGGCCGCGGTGTCCGTGCACGACTCCGACCGTCCCGAGAACGTGGCGTGGATGCAGGCCGCCCGCACGGGTGCGGACTCGGTGGACACCCTCAACGCCAGCCTCGCCGGTTCCCATCCGTACCCGGCGTTCCTGCGCTTCGGCATGCCCGGGGCGCCCGAGCGGACGCCGCCGGCGCCCGCGCCGGCCGACCACCGGCCGGATCCGCTGCTGCTGACCGCGGGCCACCGGCTCACCGCCCTGCTGGCCTCCGGGCTGCTCGCACCGCAGCACGGCCTGCGCCCCCGGCTGACCCGGCTCGCCCGCAAGGTGGACCAGTGGGTCGCCAGGCCCACCCACCTCGCCGACGCCTCGCCCGAGGAGATCCGCTCCTGCCTGGCCGCCGACCTGCAGTCGCTCGACCACGCGCTCGCCGAGCGGATCGCGGACAACCCCGAGGACGAGGTGATGAACTACCCGGCGCACTTCGGCGACCGCAGCCGCCTGGATCCGCACGTGCGCGAGGTGCCCTGCCACTGCGGGCGCCCCGCCCAGGAGTTCACCCGGCGCGGCCTGCTCCCCCACGTCCTGGACACGACGTGCGCCGTGTGCATGCGCTGCGGCGACGTCACCTTCCGGGTGCCCGGCTCCCCCGCCCTGTGGGCGTACGCCGCGGACGCGGCCGAGCAGGGCGGGGAGCTCGTCGTGCGCGCCGAGCTGACCCCGGCGCGGCCCGGGCCCGTGCGGCTCGGGCTGTTCGTCCCGACGTACCTGCGCGAGGACACCGCCGTCGAGCCGCGCACGGTCAAGGTGCGCGCCGGCGACACCCGGCCGCGCGACGTCGTCTTCCGGGTGCGCCTCGCGCCCGGGACCGCACCGCAGGCGTACTACTTCACGGTCTTCGCCGTGCAGGACCTCGCCGTCTCCACCGCCCGGCGGCACTTCGGGGTCGTGCCACGCCGCAAGTGAGCCCTCCGCACCATCCGATCGGACGCGACGCAAGGACGGATGCCATGCAGAACCAGCCCCCACCCGAGATCGAGCTCGTCGAACACGACGGCGAGGTGACGCTGAGCATCGGCGGCGAACAGGCCATGCAGGCCTGGGAGCGCGACCTGATGTGGGCGAGCGCCGACATGCTGTGCGAGTACGGCCACGACTTCTACGAGGTGGGCCTGGGCCTCGGCCTGTCCGCCCTGCGCATCGCGGGCAACCCCGCCACCCGCAGCCACACCGTCCTCGAACTCTTCGGCGAGGTCGAGGACCTCTTCCGGGCCCGCCACCCCGAGCTGCCGGACACCCTGGCCATCGAGCGCGGCGACTTCTTCCGGCGGGTCTTCGAGCTGCCCTCGGAGAGCATCGACGGCATGTTCTTCGACCCGGCCCTGGACATGGAGGTGTGGACGGACAAGGAGCTGTGGGCGCGCACCATGCCGGAGGTGGTGCGGGTGCTGCGCCCGGGCGGGGTGTTCATCCCGTTCTTCAGCACCAGGCCGGAGCTGCGCTGGCAGTACACCCCGCACTTCCGCCGCATCCGCGTCGAGCGCCACCCGTACGTGGCGTACGAGAGCACCGCGTACACGTACGGCACGAGCGGCGACGCCTACATCCAGTGCTTCCTCAAGGACTGAAGGGGACGGGACACCTCGATGAGCACCGTGCCGGACCTCCGGTCGGTCTTCCTGGCCGGCCCGTTCCTGCAGCTGCTGGACCCGGCCACCGGGGAGATGCCTGGTGACGCCCGGGCGCCCTTCGACATCCTCATCAAGCACTTCGAGGCGCAGGGCCTGTCCGTCCACAACGCGCACCGCCGGGAGGCGTGGGGCGCGGAGCTGATGCGCCCCGAGGTGTGCACGCCGCTGGACCAGGAGGAGATCCGCAAGGCGGACGCCTTCGTGGCCCTGCCCGGCTTCCCGGCCTCGCCGGGGACGCACGTCGAGCTGGGCTGGGCCAGCGCGTTCGGCAAGCCGATCGTCCTGCTGCTGGAACGGGGACGGCAGTACACCTTCCTCGTGCAGGGACTGCACACCGTGGCCACGGTGGAGTACGTCGAGCACACCGACGTCGCCGCCGCCCTGCCCGCACTCGACCGGGCGCTGCGGCGGGCGGTGGACCGGCACCGCGGCGTCATCCGCCCCGGGCCCGCCGGAAGCGGGTGAGCCCGTCGGCGAGGCCGACGACGGGGGCGGGGTAGCCGGGGGCCGCGCGGCCGGTGCCGTGGAGCTTCCACGGTGCGTGGACCGCGCGGCCCGCGATGCCCTCCAGCTCGGGCACCCAGCGCCGCACGTAGGCGCCGTCCGGGTCGTACCTGGCGGCTTGCGCGAGGGGGTTGAGGACGCGGTTGGGGCGGGTGTCGGTGCCGGTGCCGGCCGTCCACTGCCAGTTCAGCTGGTTGTTGGCGACGTCGCCGTCGACGAGCAGGGACAGGAAGTGGCGGGCGCCCACCCGCCAGTCGACGTAGCAGGTCTTGGTCAGGAAGCTCGCGGCCAGCAGGCGGCCGCGGTTGTGCATCCATCCCTCGTGCAGCAGCTGGCGCATCGCGGCGTCGACGACCGGATAGCCGGTGCGGCCCTGCTGCCACGCCTCGATCTCCTCACCGGCCTGCTCCTCGGTGCGCCAGCGGTCGCCGCGGGGGCGGTAGTCGGCGCGGGAGGCGGCGGGCCGGGCGGCGAGGACCTGGTGGTGGAAGTCCCGCCAGGCGAGCTGCCGGACGAACGCCTCGGCGCCCAGGCCGCCCCGCCGGCGGGCCCGTGCGACGAGTTCGACGGGGGAGAGCGTGCCGAAGTGCAGGTGGGCGGACAGGCGCGAGGTGGCGTCGGCGGCGAGGTCGTCGTGGCGCTCGGCGTAGGCGTCCAGGCCGCTGCGCGTCCAGGCGGCGAGGCGTGCGCGGCCCGCGCTCTCCCCGCCCCGGCCGACGCCCGGGGCGGCGCCGCGCACGTCCTCGCGGGAGGGCACGGGCTCGGACCGCACGCCGGCGGGGACGTGGACGCGGCGGGGTGCGGCCAGGACCTCGCGCGGCGGGGCCGTGGCCCAGCGGCGGAAGTAGGGGGTGAACACCGCCATGTGGTCCTTGCCCGCGGGCGTGATGTCACCGGGGGCGACGACGGTGACGGACCGGTCGTGCACGTGCAGGCGCCGCCGGCCGGCCGCAAGAGCCCGGCGCAGGCGGTCCTCGCGGGCCTGGGCGTAGGCGCTGACGTCGGCGGCCATGTGCACGTCCGTGGCGCCCGTCTCGTGGAGCACGCTGCAGACCTGCTCGACGACGTCGCCGCTGCGCACGACGAGGCGTCCGCCGCGTTCGCGCAGCTGCCGGTCGAGGTCGGTGAGGCAGTCGGCGAGGAAGGCCTGCCGGTTGGGCACGGCGTACCCGGTGGCGGCGATGGCGTCGTCGCGTACGAAGAGGGGGACGACGGCGTCGGCGGAGGCGAGCGCGGCGCGCAGCGCGGGGTTGTCGCGCAGCCGCAGGTCGCGGGTGAACAGCACGACGGCGACGGTCATGGTGCGGCGCTCCCGCGCGGGGCCGCGGGGCCGGGATCGGGGCCGGGCTCGGGCTGCCGGGCGGCGGCCCGGGCGATGTTGCGGGCCATGCCGCCGAAGACCGCGGCGTGGAAGGGGCTGACGGCCCACCAGTAGAGGTGGCCGAGCAGCCCGTGGGGGTGGTACACGGCGCGCTGGCGGTAGGAGGAACGGGCCCCGGGCTCGCCCTGCGCATCGTCCGGGGCGTCCTCGGCGTCCTCGGCGTACATTTCCAGCCAGCCGAGGCCGGGCATCCGCATCTCGGCGCGCAGCCGCAGCAGGCGGCCGCGTTCGAGTGCTTCGACGCGCCAGAAGTCGAGGGAGTCGCCGACCCTGAGGTAGCGGTCGTCGCGGCGGCCCCGGCCGAGCCCGACACCGCCGGCGAAGCGGTCCAGCCAGCCGCGCGCGGCCCAGGCGAGCGGCATGGAGTACCAGCCGTTGACGCCGCCGATGCCCTCGACGACCTGCCACAGCGCCGCGCGCGAGGCGGGTACGGCGATCCGCCGCTCGTCCGTGTAGAGGCTGCCGCCCGCCCACCCGGGGTCGGTGGGCAGCGGGTCGCTGGGGGCGCCGGGCACGGCGGCGGACGACCAGCGCGTGGCGACCTGCGCCTCCTGGACCCGGCGCAGGGCCAGCCCGATCGCCTCGGCCAGGCCGTAGGGATGGCCCGGCGGATCGGGGACGTACCGGGCGATGTCGTGCTCGCGGCAGACCACCTCGTGGCGCAGGGACTCCGTCAGCGGCCGGGCGATGCCGGCGGGCACCGGGGTGACGAGGCCGACCCAGTAGCTGGACAGCCGCGGGGTGAGCACGGGCAGCGAGAGGATCAGGCGCCTGGGCAACCGGGCCACCTGCGCGTAGCAGCGCATCATGTCGCGGTAGGTGACGACGTCGGGGCCGCCGATGTCGAAGGCGCGGTCGACGCCGGGCGGCAGGCCGGCCGCTCCGACGAGGTAGCGCAGCACGTCGCGGACGGCGATCGGCTGGATGCGGGTGCGGATCCAGCTGGGGGTGACCATGACCGGCAGGCGTTCGGTCAGGTAGCGCAGCATCTCGAAGGAGGCCGACCCGGAGCCGATGACGACCGCGGCGCGCAGGACGGCGGTGGGCACGCGCGAGGCCAGCAGGATGCGACCGACCTCCGCGCGCGAGCGCAGGTGGGGCGAGAGGTCGCGCTCGGGCACGCCGGCCGGGAGCAGGCCGCCGAGGTAGACCAGGCGGCGCACCCCGGCGGCCTCGGCGCTCTCGGCGAAGACGCGGGCGGCGCGCCGGTCGGTGGCCTCGAAGTCGCGGCCGGTGCCGAGGGCGTGGACGAGGTAGTAGGCGACGTCGACCCCCTCCATGGCGGCGGCGACCGATGCGGGGTCGGTGACGTCGCCGCGCACCACCTCGGCCTCGCCGGCCCACGGGTGGTCGCGGAGCTTGTCGGGGGTGCGGGCCAGGCAGCGCACGCGGTGGCCGGCGGCGAGGAGTTCGGGGACGAGGCGGCCGCCGATGTACCCGGTCGCGCCGGTGACCAGGCACAACAGGCCGGCGCCGGAATTCTCCGGGTGGCTGGGGCCGCTGGTCATGGGCGTGCACGCCTTCCTTCTGCCGGGCCGGCTGCCCGGGCCTCCAGCATCCCTCACGGCGGGGGCAGGGGGGTGCACGTGCGACCGTGTCGCGGCGGGCCGGCCGGGTCAGTTCTCCACGGTCTGCACCTGCGGGGGGTGCCCGTTCCAGGTGACGAACACCGATGTCGTCGCCGTGCCCGCGACGAAGTCGACGCGGATCCAGGCGTCCTGCGTCCACACCCGCATCCGCCGGCCCTCGTCGGGCGTCGCCGAGACGAGGCTGGCCGAGGTCGCGCCGAGGTCGAAGACGACCCGGCCGCCCTTGACGGGGAAGCTGCGGACCCCCGCGGCCGCGGACGGCTGCTGTGCCGCGGGCCGTGCGGACGGTGCGGCGGGCGGGGCGGGCGGCACGGAGGGGGCGGCCTCCGGCGCCCGGACGGCCGGAACGAGCGGGGCCGGTGCGGCGGGTGACGGGGTGTCGGTACGGGTCAGGGGCAGGGCGCGCGGCGGCTCGTAGGCCGTGCCCGCCAGGACCGTGCGCACCCCGTACCAGGACACCGCCGTTGCGGCGCAGGTCGCCGCCGCCCAGGCCAGGGCCTGCATCACACCTCGTCTCATCCGGCTCATGGTGCCTCATCCGTATGGCGTACGGTGCGCCCCATGGCAAAACTGCTCGTCGTCGAGGACGATCCGTTCGTCCGCTCCGCCCTGATACGGCAGCTGTCCGAGGCCTCCCACGTCGTCCGCAGCGTCGGCACCGCGCTGGAGGCGCTGCGCGAGGTGGCCCAGACCGGCTTCGACGTGGTGGTCCTGGACCTGGGCCTGCCGGATCTGGACGGCGCACAGGCGCTGAAGATGCTGCGCGGCATCACGGACGTGCCCGTGATCGTGGCCACCGCGCGGGACGACGAGGCGGAGATCGTGCGGCTGCTCACCGACGGCGCCGACGACTACCTCGTCAAGCCCTTCTCCGCCGCGCACCTGACGGCCCGTATCACGGCGGTGCTGCGCCGTGCGGGCACCGCCGTGCCGGCCGGGGAGCCGGCGCAGGAGCGGGTGCTGCGGGTGGGCGGGCTGTCGGTGGACCCGCTGCGCCGGCAGGCCGAACTCGACGGCGCACCCCTGGACCTGACCCGGCGCGAGTTCGACCTCCTGGCCTATCTGGCCGCCCGGCCCGGCATCGTGGTGCCGCGCAAGGAGCTCCTGGCGGAGGTCTGGCAGCAGGCCTACGGCGACGACCAGACCATCGACGTGCACCTGTCATGGCTGCGCCGCAAGCTGGGCGAGACCGCCGCCCGGCCGCGCTACCTGCGCACCCTGCGCGGCGTCGGCGTGACCCTCGAGGCACCGCGGGCGCCGGAGCAGGCGTGAGGTGGGCCCTGGTCAAGGTGTGCCTGGCCGTCACCGTGATGGTCGTGCTGGCCTTCGCCGTGCCGCTCGCCCTGGTCGTGCGGGAGCTCGCCCGCGACCGCGCCTTCGCCGACGCCGAGCGGCAGGCCGCGCAGATCCGCCCGGCGCTGGCCATCACCACCGACCGCGACCGGCTGGAGCGGGCGGTCGCCAGCTCGCAGGCCGGCGAGGTCGGCCGGCTGGCGGTGCACGTGCCGCGCACCGACGGCGCCCGGGAGGGGGCCGGGGCCCGCACGGCGTACGTCATCGGGCGCGCCCGCACCGGGCCGCGCGCGGTGGAGGCCGCCCGCCGCGGCCGCTCCCTGATCACCGCCGTGCCCGGGGGCTACGCCCTGCTCCAGCCGACCGCCCTGGGCGCCGGCGAGTTCGCGGTGGTCGAGGTGTACGTGCCGCACCGCGCGGTCGGCAACGGTGTCACCACCTCCTGGCTGATCCTCGCCGGCGTGGGCCTCGCCCTGGTCGCCGGTTCGGTCGCGACCGCCGACCGGCTCGGGCAGCGCCTGGTGCGCCCGGCCGAGCGGCTCGCCCGGGCGGCCGCCGAGCTGGGCGAGGGCAGGCTGGGCGTGCGCGTGCGCGAGGACGGCCCGGCCGAACTGCGGGCCGCAGCCGTCGCGTTCAACTCGATGGCCGACGACATCGTCCGTCTCCTGGCCGGCGAGCGCGAGCTGGCCGCCGACCTCTCGCACCGGCTGCGCACCCCCCTGACCGTGCTGCGCCTGAACGCCGCCTCGCTCGGTGACGGGCCGGCCGCCGAGCAGACCCGCGCGGCCGTCGCCCAGCTGGAGCGCGAGGTGGACCAGCTGATCCGCACCGCACGCGAGGACGGCCGGCACAAGGACCGGCCCGTGCTCGGCTGCGACGCCTGCGAGGTGGTCCGGGAGCGCATGGCCTTCTGGTCCGCGCTCGCCGAGGACGAGGGCCGCACGGTACGGCTCGCGGGCGTCGAGGCCACCGTGCGCGTCCCCGTCGCCCGCACCGAACTGGCCGCCGCACTCGACGCGTTGCTCGGCAACGTCTTCCGGCACACCCCCGAGGGCACCGCCTTCGCGGTGGACGTCCACCGCAGCGAGGACGCCCTGATCGTGCTCGTCTCCGACGCGGGGCCCGGCATCGCCGACCCCGACGGCGCGCTGCGCCGCGGCCACGGGGCGGGCGGCACCGGCTCCACCGGCCTGGGTCTGGACATCGTGCGGCGCGTCGCGGAGTCGACCGGCGGGGACGTGCGCATCGGGCGCTCGGTGCTGGGCGGTGCCGAGGTGCGCGTGTGGCTGTCGCTGGCGGGCGGCGGGGGTCGGCGCAGCGACCGCCGCCGGCGGATGCGGCGCCGGGTGCGGCGCCTGGCAGGGCGGGGCCGGGTGCGGCATTAACGGCCGCCGATGGGTTCCTTAACGCCACCATAAGAAACCGACCCCGGAGCCCGATCGACCGTTTCGTCCGGTTCGCGGCCGCTAGCGTGCCGCAGGTACCGAGTCCCCGGACCATTTCCCCACCCCCCACCGCCCCGCACGCACGGCACGCCACCCCCCACATCACCGCCGTGCGTGCGGGGCACCCCCCCACCTGCGTCCGACCAGGAGAGACCCATGCACATGCGTCCCCGTACCGCCTTAACGACGACCGCCTCCGGCGTGCTGACGCTCTCGCTCGCGGTGCTGTCCACCGCTCCCGCCGCCGCCCACGGCACCCTGACCGACCCGGTCAGCCGGGTGTCCGCGTGTTTCGCGGAGGGCCCGGAGCACCCCCGTTCGGCCGCCTGCAAGGCCATGGTCGCGGCCGGCGGCACCCAGCCGCTGTACGACTGGAACGAGGTCAACATCGGGGACGCCGCCGGGCGCCACCGCCGCATCATCCCCGACGGCAAGCTGTGCAGCGCCGGCCGCGCGAAGTACAAGGGCCTGGACCTGCCGCGCGCCGACTGGCCGGGCACCCGGCTCGCCCCCGGGGCCCACACCTTCCGCTACCGCGCGACCGCCCCGCACCGCGGCACCTTCGAGCTGTACCTCACCAAGGACGGGTACGACCCGAAGAAGCCGCTGAAGTGGTCCGACCTCGAAGCGAAGCCGTTCGCCAAGGTCACCGACCCGCCGCTGCGGGGCGGCAGCTACGTCTTCGACGGCACGGTGCCGAAGCGCTCCG
The DNA here is from genome assembly GCF_039532865.1 of Streptomyces luteosporeus. Lineage (NCBI taxonomy): Bacteria > Bacillati > Actinomycetota > Actinomycetes > Kitasatosporales > Streptomycetaceae > Streptomyces > Streptomyces luteosporeus. The sequence continues at coordinate 242,533 of NZ_BAAASL010000009.1, read as the reverse complement.
GGCGCCACCTCGTCTACAGCATCTGGCAGCGCTCGGACAGCCCGGAGGCGTTCTACACCTGCTCCGACGTGGACTTCGGCCGGGCGCCCGCCGCCGCGCAGGCCGCCCCGGCGGCGTCGGCTCCCAGCGAGCAGCAGCTGGCCGAGGCGGCGGCCAAGTCGACGGTGGCCCATGGCGGACACGGCGGAACCGGCGAGCACGGCGGAACCGGCGCACACAGCGGCGAGGCGCCCGCGGCCCAGGTGGTGGCGGCGAAGGCCGGCAACGCGCCGGCGCCCCAGGGCGGCGCGCTCGCCGAGACCGGGGGCGACGGCACCACCACCGCCCTGGTGACGGGCGGCGCGGGGGCGCTGGCAGTGGGCGGCGGCGTCCTGCTGTTCACCGCGCGGCGGCGCGCCGCCCGCCGGCGCGCCTGATCGGCGTCACGCGCACCGGGAGTCCGCGCACAGCTGCCAGGGCTCCCAGGACTCCAGGTGCGCGCGCTCGGTGACCTGCCAGAAGCGGTCGCGGTTCCATTCGCGGACGACGAGGTGCAGGCGGCCGTCGGGCAGTTGGGCGACCGAGGAGGGCTGGCTCAGGCCGGCGAAGGGGTCGGGCAGCGCACCCAGGCCCGCGACCGGTCCCCAGCGCCCGGTGGCCGGGTCCTGGGTGCGCGTCTGCATCGCGTCGGTGCCGCCTGCCGAGGCGAAGGCATCCAGCCGGCCGCCGGCCTCCCGGAACACGACGATGCCGCCGTGGTAGGGGGACGGGGCGAGCCCGAAGCCCTCCGTGGGGCCCCAGCCGTCCGTCCCCGCGCCCTCGGCCGTGTGGCAGAAGACGCCCAGCGAGGGGAAGAAGACCTCCATCCGGCCGAGGGCGTTCTCGATCGCGGTCACCTGGTAGAGCTTGGGCCCGACGGGCGTGGCGCTGACGCGCTCCCACTCCCCGTACGCGCCGCCGGGTTCCTGCTGCGCCCGGTGCCAGACGAACGGCAGGTACGAGCCGGGGGCCGGGTCGTCGTAGAAGAGCTGGAACTGCTCCACGCGCCCGTCGGCGCGCCGGACGGGCACCGGGTCCCCGGAGGGCCGGCCGCGGTGGCCCGGGGCGGTGGCGTCGGCCGCGCAGGCGGCCGCCGCCCGGGCCACCTGCCCGCCGCCGGCCACCACTCCCCCGCCGGCGAGGGCGACGGCGGCCAGCAGGCCGGACAACAGGGCGCGTAACGGTCTGTGGATCATGATCGACGAACCTCCCGGGCCGTCCCGCGCGGAGGCGGGCAAAGATCCGAACTGACGCCCGTCATCCTCACGTACGACCGCGCCCGCGGCCAGAGGGCCGCCTCAGGGGGCGACGGCGGCGGCCCAGTCGGCGACGGAGAGGACGTCGGCCTGGCGCGGGAAGAGCTTCTCGACGAGGAAGCGGTGCACCTCGGGGTCGAGGTCGAGGCAGCCGTCCGCCAGGACGGTCAGGCGCAGGTCCAGGTCGGTGGCCTGGCAGACGGTGGACAGCACGACGCCGCTCGTGGCGATGCCGGCGAGGACGAGGCCGTCGATGTCGCGGGCCCGCAGGACGAGGTCGAGGTCGCTGCCCGAGAACGCGCTGCCACGCCGCTTGGTGACCACCACGTCGCCCGGCTGCGGCGCGACCTCGGGCGGGATCTCGACGGCCGGGGTGCCCTCGGTGAAGATCCCGGTCCGCGCGACGGCGGAGACCAGCTTGTTGCGGGGGCTGACCTCCAGGTCGTCCGGGCGCAGACACATGACCACGTACACCACGGGAATGCCGGCCGCCCGGGCGGCGTCGATCGCCCGGCGCAGGCGCGGCAGGTATCCCGAGCCGTCGTCGGCGAGTTCGACGACGGACCGCTGGATGTCCATCACGAGGAGAGCGCTGTTCGCCACACCTGCCGTCCCTTCCGGGTCAGTTGCCTGCGCGCTGATAGACGGAACGCTGCACATGATCCTTGGTGGGACCCGTGGTGCGCCAGAGGACGTGCCACTCGTCGGGCGAGACGACGGTGAAGGTCCCGTCGTAGCGGTCGCGGGAGCAGGGGTGGCGCACCGTCCAGCGGCCGGTGCGCAGGTCCAGGTCGTGGAAGGGACGGCCGTCGGCGAAGGTCACCTCGGCGGTGCCGTCCGGGCGCGGCAGCAGGCGCAGGGTGCGGCCCGCGCGGTTGGCCGCAGCGTCCCAGGTCAGCTCGCCGTCCTCGGTGTGCAGCACGCAGGTGCCGTCGTCGGAGGCGTGGAACCGGGCCGTGCCGTGGAACGCGCCGCTCTGCCCCGTCGTCAGGTCATCCAGGGTGCGGGTGACGCTCCACGCTCCGGCGAGGTACGCGACGACGTCGGGGACCGGATGCCGCCCTGTTCCCGTCACCGCCGTCCCTTCCGCTCGCCCTGGATCCGGCTACGCTACCGCAGCCGGTGGCGGGGGGCTCAGGAGAGGCGGCCGCCGTAGTCGGGCAGCTTGAAGCCCTTCTCGTAGAAGCCGCCCTCGAAGTCGGTGGAGCGGTTGCCGATGTTGGCGGTGATCCGGTAGCCGTCCTCGGTGAGGTCCTCGCGGCAGCGGGCCTTGCCGTCCCCCTTGTCCTCGCCGTGCTCGCGCGTGCACAGGGCGTCCACCGGGTAACCGGCGTCGCGCAGCTGCTGCCGGGCGGACGAGGAGGAGGTGCGGGCCGTGACGAACAGCACGGCGATGTGGTGCGCGTGCGCCCACCGCGCCACGTCGAGCACCGGCTTGTTGGCGCGGCCCTCGTGGTAGTACGTCTCCAGCGCGGTGTTGTCGATGTCCAGCACGATGGCCGGCTTCCCCTTGCCGGACGAGCCGGACGAGCCGGACGTGGCGGCGTGGTCGCGCAGCCACGGTATGACCGGTGCCACGGCCTGCTGCACGTCGGCCTGCCACGTCCCGTAGCCGGGCAGCCCGGCGGCCTGCGCCGTGCCGGCGCCGCCCAGCGACACGGCCGGCAGCGCGAGGGCCGCCAGCGCGGCGAGGGGAGCGAGGCGCGGGGGCTTTCTGCGGAAACGTCCGTCGGACATCAACCCGGGTCCTTCCGTCGACCACTTGACGATCAACAAGATCAGCAGAGCGGAAGAACGGACGGACGACGGAAGAATGTCGTCCAAGTGAAGAGATCGGCTGTCAGTCGCGGTGGCGGTTGCGTGGTTCGCGGGCCCGCGGTTCGCGGGTGCGGGCGAGGAAGAGGCCCAGCAGGACCACGAGCAGGCCTGCGCCCGCTTTGACGGCCAGGCCCCACAGCGTCCGGTGCAGCTGGGGGTCGTGCCGGTGGGCGGAGAAGTACCAGGCGGCGGCACCGGCCACGAGCAGGGTGACGGCGGCCAGCCGGGCGCCGAGCCGCCGTACGTCCGGGGTGAGCAGGGCGGCGGCCGACCAGCCGGCGAGCAGCAGGAGCACGCCGGCGAGCGTGAAGCCGACGGGCAGGCCGGGTACGAAGAGCGAGACGGCCAGCAGGACGGCTCCGGTGACCACCACGAGCTGCACGGCCCTGGTGCCGAAGCGCCCGGGGCGGGTGAGGAAGCGGACCATGGCCCACACGGCGAGGGTGTAGCCGCGCAGGGCGCCGAGGACCGCGCCGACGGCCTTGACGGGCGGTGCGCCGACGGCGCTCGCCGTGACGGCGGCGGCGCGGGCCGCGGTCTCGGCGAAGAGGTCGCCGCCGGCCTCCTGCGCGATGTGCTGGCCGCCGATGGCACCGGCCGCCGTCCACAGGCGCCACAGCGTCGGCGCGGGGACGGCCCGTCCGGCCGCGGCCGCCGTCGCCGCGTCGTACTGGGCGAGCCAGCGGGTGCTGTCCTCGGGCCGGTCTTCGCCCTCCGCCCGGACCGCGTCCGCGAGGAGGTGCATTTCCTCTCTGAGGATGCCGGTCTGCACGGCGTGGGTGATCGCCTGCGCGCACAGGCCCCACCGGGGGTCGTCCTGCAGGCCGCGGCCGTCCGCGGCCGCGGGATCGAGGGGGACGATCCGTTCGGCCAGGAAGGCGTGGCAGGCGGCGGCGTACTGCTCCTGCCAGATCTGCTCCAGCCACGCCCGGTCGTCCGGGTCGCGGGCGTCGACGGCGCACCGGTGCAGTGCCGCGGTGAGCCGGTCGGCAGCGGCTGCGGGGTCGGTGCCCGCCCAGACCTGCCGCAGCCGCTCGGCGGACAGCAGGGTGCGCGTCAGGTGGGCGGCGGCGTCCATGCGTCCGTGGATCCAGTCGTTGACGCGCCAGGACGCCCGGTAGAAGGCGCCGAAGTGGTGCAGTTGCCTGCCGGTGAGCAGGCGGGGGCTGCGGGAGGAGACCTGGACGAGTTCGACTTCCTGCTCGACCGTGCGGTGCGTGCCGCCGTACGCCTCCTGGACGACCTCCAGGCACAGCATGCGTTCCAGGACGGCGGCTTTGGGGGCGAGCAGGTGGTCGGTGAGCGCCTTGAGCTGTTCGCGTTCGCTCGCGTCGGGGTCGACGACGCTGCGGCCGGTGCCGGCGGCGAGGTCGCGCAGCGCGTCGGCGCATCCCTCCAGACAGCCGGCGAGGGCGGTGGCCTGGGCGTAGCGGCGCAGGCGGCGTGCGGCGAAGCCCGCGGAGGCGGGATCGGCCGCGCCGTCCCACTGGGTGAGGGCTTCGCGCAGCCGTTCCTCCAGGCGCCGGACGGCGGCGCCCGTGGCCCTGCCGTGGTCGTCGTACTCGGCTGCCGGCAGGGCGGCGCCGGTGCGCGACCAGTGGGCCTCCAGCAGGTCGGCGTCCGCCTGGATCTCCTCGAAGACGGCGCTCGCGCGTTCGCGCGCGGCGATGACGGCGCGGCGCTGCGGCGAGCCGGCGGGTGCCAGCCAGACCGCGCGTCTGAGGACGTCGACGGTGATGTCACGCAGCCGTTGGACGGTGGTCTGTCCCCAGTCCCAGGCGGCGCCGGTGCGGGTGACGGCCTCGGCGACGGAGTCCCCGCGGGGGATGAACGTCTCCGGTCGCGCGCGCCGGTCGCGCAGCAGGGTGCGCAGGCAGTCGGTGATCTCCCGTTCGCTCCACCGGCCCACGGCCGCGGGGAGCTGTCCTGTGGCCGCCCACCGGGCGATGGTTTCGGCGGCGTACTCGGTCCGCGTCTCCACGTATCCCTGCCAGGCCGCCTCGGGGAGGCGTTCCGCGGCGGCGGTCAGGGCGGACGCGAAGCGGGCCCGGGCCCGGCGCCGCTGCCGGACGTCCTCGTTGCGGTCCTGGATCTCGGCGAGTTCCCGGGAGACGGAGTCGGTCGAGCGCAGCCGGGTCAGGACGCCGAGGACGACGTCGGTGGCGCGCGGGGAGGGTTCGGCGGCCGGTGTCCCTGCCGGTGCCGGGACCGGGGCGGGGGGCGGCGGGGCCTCGGAGGGGTCGGGGACGACGTACGTGAGCAGCCGGCGCACCTGCAGTTGCGCGGTCTGCCGGTAGACGGCCTCCAGCGCGGGACGGATGGGCTTGTTGAGCAGGATGCCGCCGTCGACGACGTGCTGCGAGGTACGGAAGTTCGCCCACCCGGCCGTGGAGGGCCACACGTCGCGGGCCGCATCGGGGTCCGGGGTCACCTCCACCCACTGCGGCTCGAAGGCGGCGGGGAAGGAGGAGGTGCAGCGGGCGGCCACGGCGAGCTTGTCGATCACGGTGTCGTCGTGGAGGTCTCGGGAGGCGAAGCGGAAGCGGGCGTCGTGGTCGACTTCCGTGATGTGCACCCCCGCGTCGTCGCAGAAGGAGCTCTGCCGGCCCCGCCACAGGGTGCCGGTGAGGATGAGCTCCACGGGCCGCTCCCCGCCGGCGCCGGGACGGGAGGGGGAGGCGAGGACGTCGCGGAGGGCGTTGCGCAGCTCGTCGAGGAAGTAGTCGCCCTTGAGGACGGAGGGCGGCCGGCGGCGCAGCGGGTTCTGCAGCAGCTGCGACAGGGCGCCCTTGTCCCGCCACAGGCCGCACAGGGAGGTGATGTCCCGTTCGCGGACGAGGCCCAGGGCGAGGAAGGCGCCGTTGAGGCCGCCGGCGGAGGTCCCGGCGATGACGTCCACGCGGGCGTCGGCCTGCAGCAGGTCGAGCAACGGCCGGTAGACCGCCCCGTCCCGGCCGCGGGCCGTGGCGAGGCGGTGCAGCTCGACGGCGACGCCGCCGATCCAGACGGCGAGGCTGACCCCACCGTTCATCACGACGGCCACCCGGATGTCCTGCCGGTCGATGTCGCCGCTGCCGTCGGGCCTCCCGTCGGGTCGGTCGCTGCCCCTCACGCCGTCTCCTTGCGTCTCGTGCTGCTCCCAGCTGATCACGCCGGCAGGACTGCTGCCCGTATGCGGCCCGTTGTGGGCCGTGTCGCCACTTCCCTCACCAGCACCTCGGAATTCCCGGTAATCCGGATGATCTCCTTGCAAGTCATGCCATGGCATGACTCCCCGTGTATTTTCGCGGGGTTCCCGGGAAGGATTGGGCCCAGCAGCCCGGCGGGTTTCTGGGGCCGGGCTCGGCGTACGGGGGATACGGGGGGTTGTCGTGCTGTTGGGCGATCGGTACGAGCTGAGCGACGTACGGCTCGGCGGTGGGGGGTTCGGGGCGGTCTACCGCGGCCAGGACACCAGGACGGGCGAGGACGTGGCGATCAAGCTGCTGGACGGCAAGGTCGCGGCGAACCCCAAGAACGTCGCGCGCTTCGTGCGGGAGGCCAAGGCCCTGGTCAAGGTGGCGGGCACGCCGCACGTCGTCGAGGCCCGCCACTTCGGCCACCAGGTCGTGGGCGGGGTGTCGGTGCCCGTGCTGGTCATGGAGCTGTGCACCGGAAGGACGCTGGCCGACGCGATCACCGGCGGTTCCCCGGTGCCGGTGCGGCTCGCCGTGGACTGGGGCCGGCAGATCGCCGCCGGCCTGTACCACACGCACCGCGAGGGCATCGTGCACCGCGACATCAAGCCCCGACGACCGGCCCGCGGACGCCCTCGCCGTCTACCGCACCCTCACGAGCGTGCGCGTCGCCCTCGAACCGCCGCGGTCGTCGCCCGACGGGGCCGCGCCGGTCCGCCGCAGCCGCCCGGCCGCCGAGGCGGCGGCCGGGATGGCCGTGGTGATCGAGGCCGCGGAGGCCGACCGCGCGTACGGCCCCGTGCACCCGGAGGTCCTGGCCCTGCGGCACGGCCACGCCCGCCTCGTCCACAACGCCGGCGAACCGGCCCGGGCCGCACGCCTGCTGGCGCTCGTGGCCCAGGACCGCCGCCGCGTCCTGGGCCCCCGCCACCCCGCCGCCCTCGACAGCACCCGGCGGCTGGCCTCGTGGTGAGGCACGAAGCGCACCGGGGGTCTCAGCGCAGCGGGAAGGGAACGCCTCGCTCCGCCTCCGGTCGGGGGCCGAAGAGACGACGCTCGGCCTCGATGATGCGGAGGTCATTGATGCTCGCCTCGCGGCGACGCATCAGCCCTTCCCCCGTGAACTCCCACAGTTCGTTGCCGTAGCTGCGCCACCACTGGCCGGCGCCGTCGCGGCACTCGTACTGGAAGCGCACCGCGATGCGGTCGTCGGTGAAGGACCACAGCTCCTTGCGCAGGGCGTAGTCGCGTTCGCGGGACCACTTCTCGCGCAGGAAGGCCACGATCTCCTCCCGACCGGTGACGAACCGGTCGCGGTTGCGCCAGACCGAGTCCTCGGTGTATGCGAGCGCGACGCGCTCGGGGTCGCGGGTGTTCCAGGCGTCCTCGGCGGCCTGGACCTTGCGTCGTGCGCTCTCCTCGTCGAAGGGCGGGAACGGGGGGCGTGCGGCCATGGCGTGGACTCCTCGCTGCTCGAAGACGCAGCATGAGAACGGTCGTTCTCACGCTGTCCGCTACCCTAGAGAACGATCGTTCTCAACGCCAGGGGGAGATTCCGTGGACCACGACGAGGCCCGCGCGCGGCTGCTCGACGCCGCCGAGCGGCTGTTCTACGAGCGCGGCATCCAGGCCGTGGGGATGGACGAGATCCGTACCGCCTCCGCCGTGCCGCTCAAGCGCCTCTACCAGTACTTCCCCTCCAAGTCGCACCTCGTGGAGGAGTACTTGCGGCGCCGCGACGAGCGCTGGCGCTCCGCCCTCGCCGACTACGCGTCCCGCCACGGGGCCACCCCGCGCGAGAGGCTGCTGGCGGTCTTCGACTGGCTGCACGCGTGGTTCGCCGAACCCGGCTTCCGGGGCTGCGCGTTCATCAACGCGTACGGCGAACTGGGCGCCACCTCCGACGCGGTGGCCGTCACGACCCGCGAGCACAAGGACGCGGTACGGGCGTTCGTGGCCGGCCTCGTCGGCGAGCTGCACCCCGCTGAACCGGAGCCACTGACCGCACAGGTGATGCTCCTGATGGACGGCGCCATCACGACGGCCTCGCTCAGCGGCGATCCGTCCGCCGCCCGGCACGCCCGGGCCGCGGCCGAGACCCTCCTCGCGGCCGTCCGGCCCTGATCCTCACTCGGCGCCGCCCAGCGTCCGGCGCAGCAGCGCCTTGTCGGGCTTGCCCGCCGAGGTCAGCGGCAGCTCCGGCACCAGGTGCAGCGCTTCCGGCGCGTACAGGGCCCCCTTGCGGGCGGCGACGAAGGCGGCGATCTCCTCGCGGCCCGGGTGGTGGCCGGGGGCGGGGACGACGGCCGCGTGGACGTGCTCGGTCGCGTCCGCGTCGCGCGTACCGAAGACGGCGCACTGCGCGACGGCCGGGTGGGTCAGGAGGAGCTCCTCCACCTCGGTCGGGTGGACGTGCCCGCCCACCACGATGATCACGTCCTTGAGGCGGTCGACGACGAAGAGGTAGCCGTCCTCGTCGAGGCAGCCGGCGTCCCCCGTGCGCACCCAGCCGTGCCGCAGCACCTCGGCGGTGAGGTCGGGGCGTCTCCAGTAGCCGGCCATGGCGCCCGGGGCCCGTACGTGGATCTCGCCCACCTCCCCCGCCGGCAGGCTCCGGCCGGTGTCGTCCCGGATGGCGACCTCGACGCCGGGCAGCGGGCGGCCGGCGGTGATCCGGCCGCCGGGTCCGGTGATGCCGTGCTCGTGCGGGCGGACCTCGGCGATCCCCGGCACTTCCGACTGCCCGTACCAGCCGTGGAGCACCGGCCCGAAGACCTCCGCGGCCCGGCGCAGGCGGGCGGCGGAGGCGGGGCAGCCGCCGTAGGTGATGCGCCTCAGGCTCGACAGGTCGGTCCGGTCCAGGTCCGGGTGGTCGAGCAGCCGGTGCAGCAGGGGCGGCAGGAGCCACAGGTGGGTGACGCGCTCGCGGGCGATCGCGGCGAGGACGGCGCCGGGGTTGAAGGAGAGCTGGAGGACCGCCGAGCCGCCCTGCAGCAAGGTCTTGTCGGTGAGCGGGCCGGAGAGGCGGGCGAGCGGGGTGCAGGCGAGGTAGCGGGGCGGGTCGCCGGCGTCGGCGAGCGGGAAGTTAAGGCCGCGGCGGTAGGGGCCGTGGGTCGTGCGGATGCCCTTGGGGATGCCGGTGGTCCCGCCCGTGTGCTGGATGGCCAGGTCGTCGTCCGGCCCGGCCGGGGAGCGCAGCGGATCGCTCCGGTGCCGGGCGGCGGCTGCCAGGACGTCCTCGCCGAAGGGCCTGGGCCCCAGCCCCAGGACGACCGGGCGCCCGGCCAGGGGCAGCAGCTCCTTCGCCGCCGCGTGCCGGGTGGAGTCCACGAGCAACACCGTCGTCTCCACACTCGCCGCGATGCGGGCGAGCACCTCGGGGGCCATCCCGTCGTAGAGGTGGACGACACGGGCCCCGGCGAGGTGCGCGGCGTAACGGGCGCTCAGCGCCTCGGGAGTGTTGCCGGTGAGCAGGCTGACGGTCGCCCCCGGGCCGATGCCGCGCGCGGCCAGCTCCCGGGCCAGCCGGTACGTGCCGTCGCACAGCTCCCCCGCGGTGATCCCGCGGCCGTCGGCGGCGGTCAGCACGGGCCGGCCGGGGCTGCGCGCCAGCGCCCCGAGGACGGCCTCGGGGTAGCTGACGAAGTCGGCGGGCCGGCCACCGGTCATGCTGGCTCTCCCCTCGCCGGGCTCGCCGGACTCGCCGGACTCGCTGAAAAAGACGGTGCCTAGGGCATTCCCTGCGACACACGGGACAACACCCTCGGCCCTTGCAGGCACCGGCCGGCAGCCCCCTACGATGACGGCGTGATCCGTCCTTCACCGACGACGCCGTTCGGCCGCTTCGAGAAGGCCTGGCCGGCCGCGGACCGTAGCGACCTGCTCGCCGCACCCGTCGCCGCCGCACTCCGGCAGTGGGACGACGCCGCGGCGGCCGCCTCCGTCCTCGTCGTCGACACCGATCCCGAGGTGGCGGACACGGCGGATTTCAGCGCGGCGTACGACGTGCCCCTGGACGTCTCGGCGAACTGCGTCGTCATCGCCGCCAAGCGCGGCCAGGACGTGACGTACGCGGCGTGCGTCGCCCTGGCGACCACCCGCATCGACGTCAACTCCACGGTGCGCAAACGCCTCGGCGCCCGCAAGGCGTCGTTCGCGCCGATGGACACGGCCGTGGCGCACACCGGCATGGAGTACGGCGGGATCACCCCCGTCGGGCTGCCGGAGGGCTGGCCGCTGCTCGTCGACGCGGCCGTGGCCGCCGCGCCGTACGTCCTGATCGGCAGCGGCCTGCGCCGCAGCAAGCTGATCCTGCCCGGCGCCCTGCTGGCGCGGCTGCCGCACGCGGAGGTCGTCACCGCACTGGCCGGCTGACGACCGGCGTATCGTGGGCCCCATGACGGACGGGACCCGGGAACGCCGCCACGCGTTCGGTGACGACGCCGAGCAGTACGACGCCGGCCGGCCCGGCTATCCGGAACAACTCGTGGACGACGTCCTGGACTTCGCCGGAGGTACGGCCGCGGCCCCCGCCCTGGAGGTCGGCGCCGGCACCGGCAAGGCCACGCTCGCCTTCGCGCGCCGGGGCCTGAGCATCACATGTGTCGAACCGGACGAGCGGATGGCGCGGGTGCTGCGCCTGCGCTGCGCCGGGTTGCCGCAGGTCACCGTGGAGGTGGCCGACTTCGAGACCTGGCGACCGGGCAGCCGGCGCCACGGCCTGCTGTACTGCGCCCAGGCCTGGCACTGGGTCGACCCGGCCGCACGCTGGGCCCGGGCACGGGCCGCGCTGCGGCCGAACGGCGCCGTGGCCCTCTTCTGGAACCACTGGTTCCTTCAGGACGAACACCTGGCACGCGAACTGACCGCGGCCCACGAACGGCACGGCCTGGACATCCCCGAGCACACCCTCCTCGACCCCCGCCCACGCCCCGCCCACCACGGCCCCCGGGCCCGGCAGTGGCGCGAGATGGAGGCGGACGGCGGCTTCACCGACATCGACCACCGCCTGTACACCACCCACCACCCCCGCACGGCGGCCGGCATCGTGGGCCTGGTGGCCTCCAACTCCGGCTACCGGGTGATCGACAAGGCCCGCCGCGAGCCCCTCCTGGACGAAATGGCCCGCCTGGTGGGCGACCGTACGGTGACCGTCCGCGTGGTGACGAGCCTGTTCCTGGCGCGCACGAAGGACGCGTGAACACGGGCCGCGTGAGGAAAATCCCGCCAAGCCGGGATCATGCGTGACTCGGGGTGGGTAGGAGACGACCACCGATCTTGGAGGCGACATGGCCGGATTCCTCGACAGGGCCAAGGAGCAGGCCCAGCAGGCCCTTCAGCAGGGCAAGGAAAAGGTGGAGGAGGTACAGGCGCAACGCGCCGGCGGCGAGCTGCTCAAGAAACTGGGGGCCGCCTACTACGCGGAACGACGCGGCTCCGGCACGGCACAGGCCACGCAGGAGGCCCTCAGCGCCCTGGAAGCGCACATCGCCACCCACGGGGACGGCTTCCTGAGGGGATAGGGCGTTCGTGGGCGGCAGGCCGGAGTGAGCAGGCCCGTGGCCGAACGGCGTGCATTTTGGAACCCTGCGGCCGGCGACATGCACCACGGCCAAGGGAGGCACACGTTCATGAACACCACCACGGACTGCCTGTTCGGGGATGAGCTCATGGCTCGTCCCCACCGCTTCTACGCCGCGCTCCGTCACGTCGGCCCGGTGCACCGCACCACCACGCCCGGCGGGGCTCCGGTCTGGCTCGTCACCCGGTACCAGGACGTGCGTGCAGCGCTGTCGGACCCTCGGCTGTCCCTCGACAAGGCCCACGCCGTGACCGACAGCAGCTATCGGTCCTCCATGCCGCCGGAGCTGGATGCCCACCTGCTGAACATGGACCCGCCGGACCACACCCGCCTTCGCCGCCTGGTGTCCCAGGCCTTCACCCCACGCCGCATCGAGAGTCTGCGGGCACGCATCCAGGCCCACACCGACGCACTCCTGGACGCCGCCACCGGGCCCCCGGTCGATCTGATGGAGGCGCTGGCCAACCCCCTGCCCATGGCCGTCATCTGCGAACTGCTCGGCATCCCCGACGACGCCCGGGCTGACTTCCGCACCTGGACCAACACCCTGGTGGCACCGCACGCGGACGCCGCGGTGGCCTCACGAGCGGCCCTGCAACAGATGCACCGGCTCCTCACCGGCATCATCGCGGCCAAACGGGCCGAGCCGAGCGACGACTTCCTCTCCGCAATGATCGAAGCCCGCGACGCACACGACCGGCTCACCGAGCCCGAACTGACCGCCATGGCCTTCCTCACCCTCTACGCGGGCTACGACAACGCCGTCAACCTCATCGCCACCGCCGCCCTCGCCCTGCTCACCCACCCCCAACAGATGACAGCAGTGCGCAACGGCCGCATCCCCCTGCGCGCCGTGCTGGAAGAAACCATGCGCTGGAACTCCCCCTTCCCCCTGGCCGCACGCCGCTTCGCCCTCGAAGAGCTCACCCTCGCAGGAGTCCGCATCCCCGCCGGCGCACGCGTATGGCTCTCCCTCCTCTCCGCAAACCGCGACGGCGCACACTTCACCGACCCGGACACCTTCGACAGCACCCGCACACCCGCACCCGCACACCTCGGCTACGGCCACGGCATCCACTACTGCCTCGGCGCACCCCTGGCACGCCTCGAAGGCGACATCGCCCTGACCAGCCTGCTGCGCCGCTTCCCCAACCTCGCCCTGGCGATACCCGCCGGCGAACTGACGTGGATCCCGTCATTCCACAAACGCGGCCTGCAGTCGCTGCCCGTCACCTGGTGAACGCGATGTCCGATTTCCGCCGGTGCTCGGTGCCGGGAGGGGGCACAGTGGACGTCGGGACACTGGAAGCACTCTGTGAAGGCCGATGATGACCATGCTGTTCACGACGATCGACAGCCCTCTGGGCGAGCTGCTGCTGGCCGGCGAGCGGGTGGCCGGGGCGCCCGGCGGTACGGCGCTCGCCTCCCTGTCCGTGCCCGGGCAGAAGGGCGGCGCCACCGTGGGGGCCGGCTGGGTGCGCGACGATGCGGCGTTCGCCGCCGTTGCGGAGCAGCTGGGCGCGTACTTCGCGGGGGAGCTCACCCGTTTCGACATCGCGTACGTGCCCTCCGGCTCGGAGTTCCGGCGGCGGGTGTGGGAGGCGCTGGACGCCATCCCGTACGGCACGACGCTCACCTACGGCGCGGTCGCGGACGCGATCGGCGCGCCGCGCAGCGCGGCCCGTTCGGTGGGGACGGCGATCGGGGCCAACCCGCTGCTGGTGGTGCGGCCCTGTCACCGGGTGATCGGCGCCAACGGGTCGCTGACGGGCTACGCCGGGGGCCTGGAGCGCAAGCAGTTGCTGCTGGCTCTCGAAGGCATGACGCTCGGTGTCTGAGCAGGTCCGCCGGCGGGTGTCGGCCACCGACTGGGCGGGCGTCGCCGAGGAGCTGGACGCGCACGGTTGTGCGCTGACGTCCCGGCTGCTCAGCGATGCGCAGTGCCGGGAGATCGCCGGCCTGTACGAGCGGACGGAGTTGTTCCGTACGACGGTCGACATGGCCCGGCACCGCTTCGGCTCCGGGACGTACCGCTATTTCACGCACGACCTGCATCCGCTCGTCGCCGCCCTGCGCGAGGCCCTGTACCCGCCGCTGCTGGCCGTGGCCCGCGACTGGGCGGACCGGCTCGGCCGGCCGGCGCCCTGGCCGGACGACCTCGGCGCGTGGCTGGCGATGTGCCACGGGGCCGGTCAGGAGCGCTCGGCGCAGATCCTGCTGCGCTACGAGGCAGGGGACTGGAACGCACTGCATCGCGACGTCTTCGGCGACATGGTCTTCCCCCTGCAGGTGGTCGTCGGCCTGGACGCGTACGGCACGGACTACACGGGTGGGGAGTTCCTGCTCGTCGAGCAGCGCCCCCGGGCCCAGTCCCGGGGCACCACGACGGCCCTGGCGCAAGGGCACGGGCTGGTCTTCACCACGCGCGACCGGCCGGTGCGCACCAAGCGCGGCTGGTCGGCGGGGGCGGTGCGGCACGGGGTGAGTACCGTCCGCTCGGGCCGGCGGCACGCGCTGGGCCTGGTCTTCCACGACGCGTCGTGACGGCGGCGGGCCGTAAAGACCGTAAAGAAGGGACAGCGATGAGTTCGCACGACGCCGGAGCCCACGAGCGGGGCTCGCCCCTCGTGGGCGCGGAGGAGCACGAAGCGTACGGGCCGCTGCCGGTCCCCGTCCCGCACACCCCCGCCGAACTGGCCAGGCTGCTGGGCCTGCTGGCCGCGTCCCGTCCCCGGGTCGCGAGCGTGGTGGTGGGGCACGGACGGGACGACCTCTCGGTGGCCTCTGCCGCGGCCTTCGCCGGTGCGTGGGAGGCGCGGGGCGGGCTGGTCCTGGCGACGGTCACCTGGCCGGAGGCGGCGGCCTCGTGGCTGCGCGCGGCGCGCCGGATGACGGCGCAGCGGCCCGACGCGTGGGTGGTGGCCGGGGCGCCGGCCGGTTTCGTCCAGCTCGCGCGGCGACTGCGGCACAGCACGGACTGGGAGCCGTCGCGCACGTACGCGTTCGGGTCGCTGGGGGACGCGCGGGTCGCCGCCCTGGCCGGTCCGGGCACGCTGGACGGCCTGCGCGGTGCGCTGGCCGACGGCGGTACGTGGGAGGTGCGGGCCGGCTGGGTGACCCGCTTCCCTCCTAGGCGATGATGGGGGCATGACGACCCTCTCCGCGGTGGACCGTCTGGCCGAGCGCGCGCACGCCGGGCAGGTGGACAAGGCCGGTGCCCCCTATGTCGAACACGTGCGCGCGGTCGCCGCCGGCCTCGCGCCGTTCGGGCCGGAGCTGCAGATGGCGGGGCTGCTCCACGACGTGCTGGAGGACACGGAGTGGACGGCGGACGCGTTGCGGGCGGCGGGTGTCCCGGACCGCGTCGTGGCCGTCGTGGAAGCGGTCACCGACGAGCCCGGGGTGTCCTACGAGGAGAAGATCCGGCGCATCGCCCGCGACCCGGACGCCGTCCTGGTCAAGATCGCGGACAACGCGCACAACAGCCGCCCCGACCGGGCCGCCGGGCTTGCGCCGGACCGGCGCGAGCGGCTCGCGGCGAAGTACGCGGGGGCCCGCGCGGTGCTGTGGCCGGCCGCCGAAGCCGAGGACGTCGAGGCCATCCTGCGGATCGTCAACCCCCACCTCCTGCCCGAACTCCCCCACCGTGCGGGGCCCGTCACCTGAAGCGGGGCGCAGACCTGCGGCAACGGGCGTCCCCTCCTCCCTGGGAACGGCATCCCCTCCTTCCGCGGTCGGAGATCCCCCCAGCCCTTGCGGACGATGTCCCGCCGCGCGGGGTGGACCACCGTTGGGGCATGCACAGTTCTTCGGCAACGAGCAATGAGCACGAGCGCCAGCACGCCTCGCACCGGCGGGATCAGGCCGGAACGGGAATGTCGCGGCGCGGGGTGCTCGCGGGCACCGCGGCGTTAGGGGCGGCCGCCGTGGCGACGGCGCCCCCCGAGGCGGTGGCGGCGCCGGCGCCGGCTGCCGTACCGGCGTCCCCGGCCGGCCCCGCCACCGTCCGTCCGGACGACGCGCGCTATCCGTCGCTGACCCGGCGCGGCACCAACGCCCGCTTCGTCGGCAGGCCCGACTACGTGCGCGTGGCCGCCACCACCGAGCAGGTCGTCCAGGCCGTCCAGCAGGCGGTGCTCGAGGGGAAGCGCATCGCCGTGCGCAGTGGCGGGCACTGCTTCGAGGGCTTCGTGGACGACCCGTCCGTGCGTGCCCTCATCGACCTCTCCCCCATGAACGGAGTCTCCTACGACGCGGCGCGGCGGGCGTTCGCGGTGGAGCCGGGCGCACTGCTGGGCCAGGTGTACCGGCGGCTGTTCACCGAGTGGGGCGTGACCATCCCGGCGGGGGCCACCGCCGAGGTGGGCATCGGCGGTCATGTGCTCGGGGGCGGCTACGGTGCCCTCTCGCGCCGGTACGGGCTGTCGGTCGACCACCTGTACGCGGTCGAGGTCGTGGTCGTGGACGCCTCCGGCAAGGCGTCGAGCGTCGTGGCCACCCGGGAGTCCACCGGTGCGCTGGGCGACCTGTGGTGGGCGCACACCGGCGGCGGGGGCGGCAACTTCGGTGTCGTGACCCGGTACTGGTTCCGCGACCCGGCGGCCACCGGGCCGGATCCCGCCCGCCTGCTGCCCCGGCCCCCGGCGTCCGTGCTGAGCTTCTCCGCCTCGTGGTCGTGGAAGGACCTGGACGCGCGCTCCTTCGCCCGGCTCGTGCGCAACCACGGCAGCTGGCACGAGAACAACAGTGCGGCGGGCTCGCCCTACGCGGGGCTGTTCAGCGTGCTCATGCTCAACAGCCGCAAGGCCGGCACCGTCGACCTGGTGGGCCAGCTGGACGCGACCGGCTCCGGCGCCCGGCGGCTCCTGGACGGCTATCTCGCCGCGGTCGGCCAGGGGGTCGGGGCACGGCCCACGGCGAGCCACCGCGAACAGCCCTGGCTGGAGGCGAACGCGAACGTCTCGGAGAGCGCACCCGCGTCCTTCAAGGCCAAGGCGGGCTACCTGCGCAAGCGCTTCACGGACCTCCAGATCGGCGTGCTGCACGAGCACCTGACGAGTGCGGCGGGCGACGCGCTGGACGGCTCGGTGTGGCTCGTCTCCTACGGCGGCAAGGTCAACACCGTTCCGGTCGGGGCGACGGCCGTCGCCCAGCGGGACTCCGTCCTCAAGGCGGTCTACCTCACCGGCTGGGACAGCTCCCCGCAGGACAGCGGGCCCTGCCTGAGATGGGTGCGCGAGCTGTACCGGGACGTGTACGCCGACAGCGGCGGCGTGCCCGTGCCCGGCTCGGGCAGCGACGGGTCCTTCATCAACTACCCCGACACCGACCTCGCCGACCCCGCACTCAACACCTCCGGAACGCCGTGGCAGACCCTCTACTACAAGGGCCACTACGCCCGTCTGCAGCGCGTCAAGGCGCACTGGGATCCGCGCGACGAGTTCCGCCACGCCCTGTCCGTCCGCCCGCCCCGCTGAGTCCATTGCCCCCGCCCCCGCCCGCCCGACACCCTGGACTGTCATGAAGACAGCTGTGCTGCCCGTGCCGGGCGCCGAGATCGCGTACACGGTGCGCGGATCCGGTCCGCCCCTGCTGCTCGTCAACGGCGGTGACGGTGACGCGGCCATGTACGCGCCGCTGGCCCGCCTGCTCAGCGAGGTCTGCACCGTCGTCACCTACGATCCGCGCGGCAACTCCCACAGCCGCCTGACGGGCCCGTCCGAGGCGCAGTGGATCGAGCAGCACGCCCAGGACGCCCGCCTGCTGCTCGACGAGGTCGCCGCCGGCGAACCGGCGTACGTGCTGGGCACCAGCTACGGCGCCATGGTCGGCATGGACCTGGTGGCCCGGCACCCGGACCGGGTGCGGGCGCTGGTGGCGCACGAGCCGTTCGTGGTCGGCCTGTTGCCCGACGCCGAGCGCTGGCACGGGTTCTTCCAGGAGGTGTACGAGCAGTACCGGCGCGAGGGCACCGAAGCGGCGCTGCGCAGGTTCGCCGCGGCGGTCGGCGTGGAGGGTCCCCCGGAGCCCGCCGAGCACCACCCGGCGCCCGTCCGGGAGATGCTGGCGCGCATCCACGCCAATGCGGAGACGGCCCTGGCGTACGAGCTGCGCTCCTTCGTCCGGTTCCGGCCGGACGTCGAGGCGCTGCGGGCGGCGCCGCTGACCTTGGTGGTCGGCGGCGAGGGACCGCGCACGCTCCTGCACCGGACGACCGAGGCCCTGGCCCTGCACGTCGGGGCCGGGATCACCGACTTCCCGGGCGGGCACGTGGGGTACCTGACGCACCCGGCGGACTTCGCCGCGGCGCTGCGGGGGGTGTTCGGCCTATGAGGCAGTAGGGCAGAAGGAGGGTGACGATGGAGGGCATTCCCGGGCCCGCGCCCCGTGCCGACGGCGGCGCCGCAGCCGTCGCGGCGGCGGGCGGGCTGCACGCCTACCAGTTGCAGCTGCACGCCGCGTACGGGCCGCTCGTACGGTTCCAGTTACCGGGCGCGGAGCGGGCCGTCTCGGTGGCCGATCCGGTGCTGCTGGAGGCGACGGCGCACCTCGACGAGCGGCCGGAGCGCCTCTTCGCGTTCCTGGAGCCGTTCTTCGAGGCGGGCAACCTGCAGGTGATGCCGGCCGCGGAGCACGCGCCGTGGCGGCGCGTGCTGCTGTCGGTGCTGGCCGGGCGCCCGTCCCACGAGCGGCACTTCGCCCGGTTCACCGAGCTCGTGACCGAGCTGGCCGACCGCTGGGAGCGGCGGGGCGCCGCCGGGCCCGTCGCCCTGCAGAAGGACCTCACCACGCTGTCGCTGCGGATGATCGGCGTGTACGCGCTCGGGGGCGAGGCCGTGGATCCCGAGGCGGCCGTCGCCGCGTTCGAGGAGGTGCTCACCGAGTACCTGGGCCGGCTCTACCGGGTGCCGGCGCCCGAAGGGCAGGGCGAGCAGGAGCGTGCCGAGCGGGCCCGGGAGGCGCTCGCCCGCCTGCGGGCGATGGTCGACCAGGTGGTCGCGGCACACCGCTGCGGCGGCCGCACGGACCGCAGCGATCTGATCGGGGCGCTCGTCGAGGCCGGTGAGCGGCCGGCGCGCATCCGCGACACGGTCATGATGACGATGCTGGCCGCGCACCACACGACGGGCGTGGCCGTCTCCTGGACCCTGCACCTGCTGGGGCGTCATCCGGAGGTGGCCGGACGCGTCGCCGGCGAGCTGGACCGCGTCCTGGGCGACCGGCCGGCGCCCGCGTACGCCGACCTGCGGCGGCTGCCGTACCTGGAGATGGTCCTCAAGGAGGCGATGCGGCTGTTCCCGCCCGGCCCGTACGGCGCACGCCAGACGACCGGGCCCCTGACGCTGGGCGACCACGAGATCCCGGCGGGGACGACGGTCTTCTACCCGTTCTGGGCCGTGCACATGAACCCGGCCCACTGGCCGGACCCGGAGCGCTTCCTGCCGGAGCGGTTCGCGCCGCACGAGGTGGCCCGGCGGCCCCGGCTGGCGTACGTCCCCTTCGGCCTGGGACCGCGCAGCTGCGAGGGCGCCGCCCTGGCCATGGTGGAGGCCGAACTCGTCCTGGCCGTCCTGCTCAAGCGCTTGCGCTTCCGGCCCGTGCCGGGCCACGAGGTGACGCCGGTCGAACGGTTCGTGCTGTGGGCGGCCGACGACATCCGCATGACCGTGAGCCCGCGGATGCCCGCCTGATCCTCGACCGGCGTCCCGTCGCCGCATTCCAGGCGGCCCCACGCCTCCTCAGGGCCGGGTGCCGACGCCGGTGCCGACCTCGCGGGCCCGGCCTCCCGGGGTCCTCGCCGCCAGCGGCGGCGTGGGGCCGCCGCTGCCGTCCCGCAGTCCCTCGACGCACTCCGCCACCGCCTCGACGGCGGTGAACCGCGGGCGCCAGCCCAGCTCCCGTCCGGCGCGCGTGCAGTCCATCAACGGCAGGCGCAGCACGGCGTCGAAGAGGTCCGGGGAGGCGGGCACCGCGTGCAGCCGCCACGCCGCGGCCAGCGCGGGCCGCACCAGCCGCAGCGGTACGCGTCGCACGCGGGCCTTCCACATGCCGGCGAGGATCTCGGCGTCGATCGGTGGCCCTGCGGCCAGGTTGAACGCCCCGCGCACGTCCCGGTCCAGTACGAGCCGGTAGGCGTCGGCGACGTCCGCGGTGTGCACGGCCTGGAACCGCAGGCCCGGGACGTCGGGGACGAACGGCAGGAGCTCGGGGTGGACGAGCGCCCGGGGCAGCAGGGGCCCGGCGAACAGCCGGCGCTGCTCGACGGCGGCGGTGCGCTGGAAGACGAAGGCCGGGCGCATCCTGACCACGCGGACGCCGGGGTGGCGCTGCTCGAAGGCGTCCAGGACCCGCTCCAGGTAGGACTTCTCGCGGGTGTAGGCGGCTCCCGGCCAGCCGTGCGTCGGCCAGTCCTCGCCGACCGGGCGGTCCTTGGGGCCCGGCGAGTAGGCGCCGACGGAGGAGGTGTGGACGAGCAGGGGGACGCCGGCGGCGGCGACCGCGTCGAAGACGCGCAGGCTGCCCAGGACGTTCGTGCGCCAGGTCACGTGCGGGGTGTGCGTGGGCTGGAACAGCCAGGCCAGATGGATGACCGCGTCGGCGCCGCGGAAGACTCCGGTGAGGTCGGTGCGCTCGTCGCCGAGGTCGACGCCGACCCAGGTGGTCCGCTCCGGCAGCCAGGTCGGCACGCGCCGGGCCAGCCCTGTCACCGATGCGATCGCGGGGTCGGCGGCCAGGGCGCGAACGATGCCCGTGCCCAGGTTGCCGGTGGCCCCGGTGACGATCACGCGGGTTCCCGCTGATGCGGTGCTCATGGCCCTCCCGTGGGTCGTGGCCGTACGTCCCGGCGTCCCGGTACCCGGGTATCCGTTGCGCCCCTGCCTAAGCAGATGTCCCGGCGGATGTCCCGGCCGCCGCGTCCCCGGGGTGCCCGTCCCGTCAGTGGCGCAGCAGCACGCCGACGCCGTCGTGCAGGGGCAGGGTGTCGCGGGGGACGACGACGAGTTCGGCGCCCGTGCCGACGGCGGCCCACAGCAGGGCGTCCTCCGCCGTCTCCTGGCGGACGGTGGGTTCGCCGAAGGCCCGCAGTTCCTCGGGGGACAGGGAGATCCGGTGGGGCTCGGTGCCGGTCCAGACGGGGGCGGGGATGCTCACGGGGGTGTTGACGAGCAGGGCCTCGGCCCGGCCCTGCTGGAGGGCGGCGGTGACGGCGGTCAGGCCGTCGGAGGCCTCGGGCCGCCGTGCGTGCTGGGCCCGGTAGCTGTCGAGGAGCCGGTGGTCGGCGGTGCTCGGGCGGTCGGCGAGCAGGTCGCCCAGCTCGTCCTCCAGCAGGGCCCGGCCTGGGCCCGGCCGGGGCGGCGTCTGCTGTGCCGTGGCCACGCCCGGTACGGTGATCAGGTGGTCGCGTACGCGCCGGGGCAGGTGGCCCACCAGCACCCCGCGCGCCCACTCGGCCGTGGCGCCGGCCCGTACGACGATCACCTCGGCGTCGCCGCTGCCGGCCAGTTCCTGCAGGTGCCGGGCGATGTCGGGCGCCTGCTGCGGCCAGTCTCCGGCCGGGACCCGGTAGGTGGCCGCGGGGCCCGGGACGACCCTGCTCATGGGCCAGCGCCCGCTCTCCACCTCGACGAGCACCTCCTCGGGCTCCGGCGTCAGGTGCTCCAGCGCGACGGCGGCGTAGGGGATCTCCGGGGCGTGGTGGACGGCCAGGGGCAGGGCGTGCGGCAGCGGGCCGAAGCGCGCGACGTCGCGCTGCGGGGGCTCGGGCAGTTCCTCGACGAGGACGAGCCGGCCGCGTGCTGCGAACAGGGCCTGCCCGTGGCGCCCGGCCACCTCGCGGTCGGCGCCCAGGACGTCCGCGAGGGCGTCGGCCGTCTCGCTGTCCGCGCCCCCGGCGACGAGGTCCTCGCGCAGGTGGCGCCAGCGCAGGGCGATGGCGCGCTCGGGGTCGTCGATGTCCTGGGAGGTGTCCAGGTAGACGCTCGCCCAGGGGCCCGGCTGCTCGTAGAGCCGGTCGAGGAACGACAGCTTCACCGCGCCCCCTACGGCCCGTGGCCGGTGTAGCCCTCCGCCTGGGTGTCCTCGTCGGCCACGCGGACCCCGTAGCGGTAGGCGAGCTTGCCGCCCAGGTAGCCGGAGATGCCGAGCAGGGCCACGGCGACGGCGGACAGGGCGAGCATCGCGGGCCGTACGGCCTGCTCGGGCGGCTGGGCGGCGCGGCGCCACGCGAAGTCGCCGGCGTAGGCCAGGGTCACGAGCAGGTTCAGGGCCATGTGGGTGACGCCCACGCGGAACGCCGGGGTGCCGGAGGGGATGGCCCGCAGGTCGAGGAGGCCCACCAGGGCCGCGGCGAGGGCGCCGATCACGCCCAGGGCGATCAGCCATGGGGAGCCGCGGGTGAGGAAGCCGGGGTCGCCGGTGAGGTGGGAGGCGATGTCGAAGACCAGGCTCGCCACCCACGCGCCGATCGGCACGGTGATCAGGATCGGGTGGAGCGGGTGTCCGTACGGACCGGCCAGCAGGGCGCTGACCGGCTGTTTCGCCCTGCGCTGTGCGTCAGTGAGCATGGCGGCCTCCTGACTGTGCGCGCCGTGCGCGGGTGGTCCTCTGCCGCCATTGTCGCGGCCGTTCCCCCGGACCGCTCAGGGCAGCAGGCGCTGCTCCTTGGCCACCGCCACCGCGCCCGCCCGCGTGTCGACGCCCAGCTTGTCGTAGATGCGGCCCAGATGGGTCTTGACGGTGGCCTGGCTGATGAACAGGGCCCGGGCGATGTCGCGGTTGCCCAGGCCCTGGGCGAGCTGGGCGAGGATGTCGAGCTCGCGGGCGGTCAGGGCGGGGCGGGCGGCGCCGCGCAGCCGGCTCATGACGCGGCTGGCGACCGGCGGCGAGAGCGTGGTGCGGCCCTGGGCCGCGTCGTGGAGGGCGGCGAAGAGCTCCTCGGGGCGTTCGGCCTTGAGCAGGTAGCCGATGGCGCCCGCGGCGATGGCGCGGGTGATGTCGGCGTCCGTGTCGTATGTGGTCAGCACCAGGACGTGGGTGCCGGTGGCCGCGATGCGGCGGGTGGCCTCGACCCCGTCGATGCCGGGGCCGAGCTGGAGGTCCATCAGGACGACGTCGGGCCGCAGCCGGGCGGCCGCGGCCACCGCCTCCTCGCCGCTGCCGGCCTCGCCGACCACTTCGAAGCCGGGTTCGCTGCCGAGCAGCGCGAGCAGGCCGGCGCGGACGACGGCGTGGTCGTCGCAGAGCAGGACGCGGACGGGGGCCGGGGTCATGGCGCGCTTTCCGTGAGGTGCAGGGGGACGGCGGCGGACAGGACGGTGCCCTCGCCGGGCGCCGTCTCGAGCGTCAGGACGCCGCCCAGCTGCCGGGCCCTCGCGCGCATCGCGGGCAGGCCGTGCCCCCGCGCGCCGGGCGCGCCGGCGGCCCGGGCGTCGAAGCCGCGGCCGTCGTCGGCGACGTCCAGGACCACCTGGTCGCCGAGGAAGGTCAGGGTGAGGGTCGCCGTGGTGGCGCCGGCGTGTTCGCGGACGTTGGCCAGGGCGCCCTGGGCGATGCGCAGCAGCGCGGAGGAGACGCGCTCGGGCAGCGGCCGGGCCGGCGTGCCCTCGATGTGGCAGCGGACGGCGAGGCCCTTGCTCTCCTGCGCCTCGCGTGCGGCCAGGGCGCGCAGCGCCTGCTGGAGGGTGCCCCCGCCGGCGAGGTCGGCGGGGGCGAGGTCGCGGACGAAGCGGCGGGCCTCTGCAAGGTTGCGGCCGGCGATG
Organism: Streptomyces luteosporeus; assembly: GCF_039532865.1. Classification (NCBI taxonomy): domain Bacteria; kingdom Bacillati; phylum Actinomycetota; class Actinomycetes; order Kitasatosporales; family Streptomycetaceae; genus Streptomyces; species Streptomyces luteosporeus. The sequence goes on along the minus strand of NZ_BAAASL010000009.1, from coordinate 218,925 downwards.
GAGGCGGCGGTACGGACGTGCCGGTGGGCGGCCCCGGGGTCCGCCGTCCAGACCCGGTCGGCCGCCTGCAGCAGCATCTGCTGGCTGGACAGGCCCTGGGCGAGGGTGTCGTGGATCTCCATGGACAGGCGCTGGCGCTCGGCGAGGGTGCCCTCGCGGCGCTCGGTGGCGGCCAGCTCGCGCCGGGTGCTGATCAGGTCGTCGATCAGCTGCCGCTGGTGGTCGGACTGCCGGCGCATGTGGACGAAGACGGCGGTGGCGATGGCGGCGACGGCGGGCGGCGCGAGCACCAGGTTGGGGTCGAAGCCGCCGGGCGAGAGCTTGAGCTGGGCGCCCACGACGAAGGCGGTGAGCACGGTGACCAGGGCGAGGGCCGTGCGCGGCGGCAGGGTGTGCAGGCCGGTGAAGAACAGCGGCACCGCGCACCAGGCGAAGCTCGGCGCGAGGACCACCAGCACCATCCAGACGGCCACGACCGCACCGAGCCACACCAGCCGGCGCGGGGCGGTGCGGGCGAACGGTGCCGGGCCGAGCACGTACAGCAGGGCCAGCCCGGCGCACAGCCCGATGATCCACGGGGTGCGGGGCTCGCCGGGGTGCCGGATCAGGAACCGCGCCAGCGAGGCGCCGAGGAGGAGGAAGAACGCGGCGTGCATGACGAGGCGCAGCCGGCGCTCCCCGGAGGCGGCGGCCTCCTGCGGGGCGGGGCCGGGGCCCGGGGCGCCGGCGGGTGCGGGCACGGGAGCGGCGCCGGCCCGTGCCGGCGTCCCTGTCCTCGTCATCCGAACCCTCCTCGACCTGCGCGGTTGCGCCCATGGTCACCTGCGGGGCCCATCCTCGCATCAACCGATCGGACGACACGGAGGTCGGCCTTTGCGCTCGCGAGGAGCAGCCGCCGGGTCGAGGCCCGGGCCCCGGTGGCGGCCGGAGGATCGAGCCATGAACAGCACCAAGAAGAAGCTCCTCGCCACCACGGCCGCCCTCGTCGCCGCCGGAACCGCCGCGACCGTCGGCGCGGTCGCCGCCAGCGCCGCCGCCCCCGAGGCCGGTACGAAGACCACGGTGAAGGCCGATGCGGCCGACGGGAACCTCGTGCAGTCCGCCCACCTGTCCGTCGCCGCCGCCACCAAGGCCGCGCAGGCGGGCCTGGAGGCCGCCGCCAAGGAGGGCCAGAAGGTCTCCGTCGCCGTCGTCGACCGCAATGGCAACACGATCGTCACGCTGCGCGGTGACGGGGCCGGACCGCAGTCGTACGCCTCGGCCGAGAAGAAGGCGTTCACCGCCGTCTCCTGGAACGCCCCGACCTCCGTCCTGGTCGGCCGCCTCTCGCAGACCCCGAACCTGAAGGACATTCCCGGCACCCTGTTCCTGCCCGGTGGCGTCCCCGTCCAGGCGAAGGGCGCCCCGGTGGCGGGCATCGGCGTGGCGGGCGCCCCCAGCGGCGACCTCGACGAGAAGTTCGCCCGGGCCGGCGCCGCCGCGCTCGGTCGGTAGGGCTGCACGGCGCGGCCCGCCGGCGGGAGTCCGCCGGCGGGCCGCGCCGCCTTGCGCAGCGGGTCATCCCCGCACCCGGCGGCGTACGCACCACAGCCCTGCCACGAGCAGGGACAGCGCGACGAGGACGATCGCGGCGGTGCCCCAGAAGCCGCCGGCCAGTCGTTCGCCCGCCAGGGCGACCGCGGCGGCGGCTGCGACGGGCACCAGTGTCAGGGCCAGGAAGCGCAGGATGACCGCGACGCCCGCGATCCGGGGCACGTGGGGGAAGGACCGCCGGTGCCGGAGCGCGTCTCCGGCGGCGCCCGGGGTGTAGTACTGCAGGGCCTTCGCCCCGAGGCGCAGGGTGTTCTGCCGGTAGATCACTGCGAGCGCCGGCACCCAGATCAGTGGCAGCACCATGCCCAGGAGGAACAGCGCCGCGATGACGGCGGTCGACACGATCCGCCGCGTCCTGCTGTGCTTCTCGCCGCCGCCGGTGATACCGAGGATCGCCGCCATCCGTACGACGAGGGACCAGCGGGTCCGCCGGGGGATCCGGCCCCTGCCTCCCGGCGGATGCCGCGGCACCTGGGCGAGCGCCTTCCCGGCCGCCTCGGTCGAGGGGTGGACGTCCTGCAGGACCAGCAGGTCGGCAGCCCGCTGCTCGCTGCGCGGGTCGTGGCCGGCGAGGTCGGCCAGCTCCAGCACCATCCGGGCCTGGGACAGCAGGGCGGCCACGAAGGCGAGGGGCACCAGGACGACGAACGGGCCGCCCAGCGCAGCGCCGTCGGCGATCGTCATCCGGGTGCCGTGGGCAACGGCGTCCCCGGCGAGCTCGTCGTGACCGGCGTGCGGCTTGCGCCGCCGGCGGCGGTCCGTGGCCGCACGGGCCCGCGGGCCGAACCTGCGGACCGCGAAGAGGGCCAGCTGTTCGGGCATGTGCTGCGGGTCGGCCCAGATCATCGGCAGCAGGGCCTGGGCCTCCACCGTCACCGACTCGTCCGCCACGCACCCCACCGTCGGCGCCGGCGCCCGGGCACCGCCTCACCCGCCACGGGTGAGCGCGGCCGCCTGTGCGCCCTCAGGTGCGCCCGGCGGGCCCCCGGGCGAGTGCCGACTGCACGGCGCCGACGACGACGTGGGCGGCGACGCCCAGGAGCAGGATGTCACCGGTCATCTGCACCATGGTCACGATCCGTGCGTCTTCGGTGTGCGGGGTGATGTCGCCGAACCCGACGGTGCTGAAGACGGTGAGGGCGAAGTAGAGCGCGTCGGTGCGCGTGAGGGGTTCGGTGAAGCTGCCCGCCCGGGCCTGTTCCATGAGGTAGTAGGTGGCCGCGAAGAGCAGCAGGAACAGCGGAACGGTGGCGGCCAGGGCCTCGACGGCCCGCAGCCGGGGCCGCGGGGAGCGCAGGATGCTGCGGATCTGCCAGGTGAACAGGGCCGTCACGCCGGTCAGGCCCAGCACCAGGCCCACGGCGGCGCCTCCTTCGAACCGCTGGTTCAAGGGCAGCAGGTAGTAGGCGAGGAGCAGGCCCGTCACGGTGCCCAGGGGGCGCAGGACCGCGCTCACCGGCCCCTCCCCCCGGTGCCTGCGTCGGTGCCTGCTGCGGGTCGTTCGGCGGGCAGCCGGCGGGTGAACGGGAGGGCCAGCAGGGGGATGACGGCGGCCGCCAGGACGGCGGCCTTGAGGCTGCGGAGCTGTGCGGTGGCGTAGGAGACGACGACTGCGTCCGCCTCGGCCGGCGGCAGGGCGGCGCGCTGTGCGGTGGCGCGCACCTGGTCGGTGCTCACGAAGCTCACGCCCGCCTCCATGGCGACACCGGCCTGGTGCCGCACGGCTTCCGAGATCTTCGGATTGTTCTCGATCTGCGTGGTGAAGGCGTGGACCAGGGCGCCGATCAGCAGGGAGCCGATGAGCGCGGTGCCCACGGACGATCCGAGGTTCTGCGCGGTGTACTGCAGGCCGCCGACCTCGCTGCGCTCCTGCTCCCCCACGGCGGACTGCACGATGTTGCCCAGCTGTGAGGCGAGCAGCCCCATGCCGATGCCGAGGACGGCCATGGCGAGGCCGAAGGAGAGGTTGTCGATCTCGGGCTCGATGGTCGCCAGGAGCCACACGGCCGCCGCGATGAGCACCAGCAGGCCGCAGCGCACCACTGTCCGCGGGGCGGCGATCCGGCCGAGCAGCGGGCCGGTCATGGCGGACAGCAGCATGGTCACGGACACCGGGAGCAGGCGCAGACCGGTCTGGAAGGCGTTCAGGCCCTGCACGACCTGGAGGTAGAGCGGAATGACGAAGAACAGGCCCAGCAGCACCAGGTTCTGGCAGAGCAGCATGGAAAGTCCGGAGCGCAGCGGGGGGTTCTCGAACAGCGCCAGGCGCACCAGGGGTTCACCGCCCCGGGCCTGCCGCCGGCGTTCCCAGGAGCAGAACAGCCACAGCAGGACGGCCCCGGCGGCGACGGCGAACAGCGTCGGGGAGAACCCGAGGACGGTGAAGGGCGGATTGCGGGGTTCGAGCCAGCCCCAGGAGCTCGACTGCAGGACGCCCACGACGACGAGGGCGAGGCCGGCCGCGGAGAGCACGACGCCCAGGTGGTCGAGTGCGGTCCTGGGGCCCGGCGGGACGTCGGGGACCCAGGACAGCACGCAGAGCATGGCGAGGACCACCACGACTTCCCCGGCGAAGACCAGCCGCCAGGTCAGGTACGTCGTCACCCATCCGCCCAGGAGCGGTCCGACGGCGATGCCGGCGCCGGCGAGGCCGCCGATGACGCCGTAGGCGACCGAGCGCTCCCGGCCCCGGTAGGCCCCGGCGACGAGGGCGGCCAGGGCCGGCAGGACCAGGGTGGCGCCCAGGCCCTCGACGACCGACCAGCCCAGGGCCAGTACCCACAGGGCCGGTGCCAGGGCGGTCACGGCGGATCCGGCTCCGTAGACGACCAGGCCGGCGGCGAAGGTGCGGCGGCGCCCGAACGCGTCCCCGAGCTTGCCGCCCGTGATCATGAAGGCGGCCATGACCAGGGTGTACAGGGTGATGACGCCCTGGATCGCCGTGACTTCGGTGTCGAAGTCCTCGACCAGTTTGCTGATCGAGACGTTCATCACCGAGGTGTCCAGGACCATCAGGAACTGTGCCGTCCCGAGCACTGCCAGGGGCCGCCATCTCTTCACGCCTGCGCCTCTCCGCCGTCCGGGCCCGGGCGGCCGCTCGTTCGCACCTTAGGACGGCGCGGGGGCGAGCCCGTGCCTTGGAAGTGCGGGTGTCACCCGGCCGGACCGCAGCGCGGGACCCGGGTGGCAGGGTGCGATCAACGCCCGGCGCGGTGACCATGGAGGCGGAGCGGTCACACCGAGGCGGCCCGGGCCGGGACGACGGCGGATGGGCCCGGCGCCGGGTCGTCTCCCCACGGTGGTGAGGCAATGCCCGCAACGGAACGGCCGGCGCAGGGGCCGGTGCTGTCCTGGTCCGGCGATCCGCTGCTCGCGACGAAGTTTGCGCCGCCTGCGGTGCCGCCGGCGCTCGTGGCGCGGACACGGCTGCTCGACGCTCTGAGCGCGGGTGTGCGGGGGCCGTTGACCCTGGTCGCCGGGCCCGCCGGGGCGGGGAAGAGCGCAGCGTGCGCCGCGTGGGTGCGCGCCGGCGCGGCGCCCGGGCCGGTGGCCTGGCTGACGCTCGATCCCGGTGACGGGGCGCCGGGCGTCTTCTGGAGCTACGTGGTCGAGGCCCTGCGGCGGGCCGTGCCGGGGCGCCTGTCCGATCTGCCGGTGCCCGCCTGCCCCGGCCGTGTCGCCTCGTCGCTGCTCGTACGGCTCGCCGCGGCGCTGGAAGGCCCGGCCGAGCCGGTGGTGCTGGTGCTCGACGGCTTCGAGAAGGTGACGGGCCGCCAGGTGCCGGCCGGGCTGGACTTCCTTCTCGCGCACGCCGGAGCGGGGTTCCACCTCGTCGTGAGCAGCCGGGTGGATCCCCTGCTGCCGCTGCACCGCTACCGGGCCGAGGGCCGGCTCACCGAGATCCGCGGCGGTGCGCTGGCCTTCACCCCGGACGAGACGGCACTGCTGCTGCGCGCCCACGACCTGGTCGTGCGGGACGAGGCCGTGCGGGACGAGGTCGTCCAGGGGCTGACGCGGCGCACGGAGGGGTGGGCCGCCGGGTTGCGGCTGTGCGTCCTGGCCCTGCAGGGCTGCGGTGATCCGGCCGGATTCGTCCGGTCCTTCGCCGCCTCGGAGCGGGCGGTGAGCGACTACCTGCTCACGGAGGTGCTCGACGCCCAGCCCGCGGGCGTCCGGGAGCTGCTGCTGCGCAGCAGCATCCTCGACCGGGTCGATCCCGCCGTGGTGGACGCCCTGACCGGGCGCCCGGGCGCCGAGGCAGTGCTGGAGCGGCTGGGGCGGGACAGCGTCTTCCTGGAGCCCGTGCCGGGCACCGACTGCTACCGCCTCCACCCGTTGTTCGCCGGGGTGCTCCGCAGGCGTCTGCACCTGCGGCATCCCGCGCTCGTGCCGCGCCTGCACGGGCGTGCCGCGCGCCGGCTGGCCTCGGCCGGACGGCCGGCCGAGGCGCTTCAGCACGCGGTGCAGGCCGGGCAGTGGCGGTTCGCCGCCTCGGAGGCCGTACGGGGGCTGCTGGTGACGGACCTCCTCGTCGGACCGGAGACCAGCCGCATCGAACAGACATTCTCCCGTATGCCCGCATCCGTGTCCGGGGCCGAGCCGGCCCTGGTGGCGGCGGCGTGCCGGCTGGTCCGGCACGACGGGCCGGGGTGCCGGGCGCGTCTGCGCCCGGCCGAGGACGCCGCACGGCAGGGGCGGCCGGAGGCCGTGACGCCGGAATTCCGCCTCACCCTCGCACTGTTGCGCCTGCTGAGCCTGCCGTACGGGCCGTGCGAGGGACCGGGGGCGGGCGAGGAGGTGGGCGAAGAGGTGGGCGAGGAAGCGGCCGCCGTGGCCGCCGACCCGACGCTCCGGCCGACGGCCGAGCACATCGGCGCGCACCCCGGTCTGGAGGCCCTGCGCCTGCAGGGGCTGGCGCGCACCCTCCTGGGCTGCGGCCCGCTCGACGCCGCTCGCCGGACGCTCGCCGAGGCCGTCGGCGCCTGCCCGCCCGCAACGGCCGTCCGCCTGCGGCACACGTGCCTCGGCCTGCTCGCGCTGGCCGAGAGCGCCGACGGCGCCCTGACGGCGGCCGAGGACCATGCGCTGGGTGCGCTGGCGGTCGCCGACCGGCACGGCCTGCCGCCGGACCTGCGGTCGGGGGCGGGGCACCTCGCCCTGGCCGCCGTGGCCCTGGACCAGGGCGACGCCGAGGCAGCCCGCCGCCGCGCGGAGGAGGCTGCCCGCTGCCCCGACACCCGGTCGGATCCCCTGCTGAGCACGCGGGAAGCCACCCTGCGCTGCCAGGTGGAGCTGGCGCACGGCCGCTGGGAGGCCGCCGCGCGGGTCCTGGCCGGCCGGGTGTCCGCAGCGGAGCCCTGGCCCGCCCAGCAGCTGGCCCTCGCCCGGGCCGGCGTGGCCCAGGCCCGCGGGGACCACCGGGCGGCCGTGGCCGCCCTGCGCGGCGGCGGCGCGGGAGCGGCTGCCCTGGTCGCCCTGGCCCGTTCCCGCCTCGCCATGGGGAGCACCGGTCGCGCCCTGGCCCTGCTGGGGCGCGCGGAGAACACGCCGCACGCCGGTATGGCGGACCGTGTGGCCGCCCGGCTGCTGCGGGCCCAGGCAGCAGTGGCACAGGGCGAGAAGGCGACGGCGGAGCGCCTGGTGGGCGACGCGCTGGACGCCGCCCGGCCGCAGCGGCTGCGCCGTCCCTTCGCCGAAGCGGGCCCCTGGCTGCCGTACCTGCTGGAGCGGTCCGGCGGGGCCGCAGCGCTCCGGGCCCGCAGCGGCTGGCTCACCGAGCGGGCACCGGGCAACGGCTGCCCCTTCCCCGGCTCCTTGCAACCGCTGAGCGCCCGCGAACGCGACGTGCTGGCCTGCGTGCAACGGATGATGTCGGCCGACGAGATCGCGGCCGAGCTCGGTCTGTCCGTCAACACCGTGAAGACCCACCTGCGCAGCGTCTACCGCAAGCTGTGCGTGTCCCGGCGCCGCGACGCGGTGGAACGCGGCAGGGAACTGCGGCTGTTGTGACGGCCCTGCATACGGGTGGCGTGCCACCTGTTGCGGGTGGTGCGGGGGCGCGTTACCGGCGCGCACGGTGAGGGGGAAGGCGACCGGACCGGCAGTGGGAGCGGCAAGGACATGCGCTACGAATTCCGCGTCAACGGCATCGTCTCCCGGCTCCTGGCGGAGACGTTCCCGGAGCTGGACCTGAGCCCTGCGCCCCGGCAGACGCTGTGCATCGGCAGGGTCATGGACGAGGCGCACCTGTACGGGCTCCTCCTGCGCTTCCAGGACCTCGGCCTGCGGGTGGAGGAGATGCGGCGCCTGCCGGAGGAATAGCGGCGCCCGGCCCTCTCACCCCCGGCGGGTGATCCCTGGCGCAGGGCACGGGAGCACCCTGTGGAGTCACGGCGAACGGCGAAAGGAACGGGCCATGACCGAACCTCCGCTCAGCCCGGCCGAGGTCCAGGAGTACCGGCGCCTGCGGGACCGCGAACAGCTGCGTCACCGGCGATTGCGTTATGCCGTGACGTCCGTGCTGCTCGTCGTGGCCTTCGTGCTCTCCCCGCTCGCGGTGGTGGCGACCTGGGCCCATACCCAGGTCTCGGACACCGACCGCTATGTGCAGACCGTCGCGCCGCTGGCCAGGGACCCCTCCGTGCAGAAGACCGTGACGGACCGGCTCACCGCACGGGTGATGGACAACGTGGACGTGAACGCCATCACGGACGCCCTCAGCAACGCCCTGGCCAGGACGAACGCCCCGCCTCCGGTCGTCGACAAGTCGCACCTGCTCGCCGGTCCGCTGAAGAACGCCATGACCAGCGCGGTCCACGGGGTGGTCGACAAGGTCGTCACGAGCGACCAGTTCGCGCAAGCGTGGAACGGTGCCAACCGCAGGGCCCACGCCGCCGTCGTCAAGACGCTGACCGGCGAGGGCAACAGCGCCGTGCAGGCGAAGGGCGACGCGGTCGTCCTGGACCTGGGCACCGTCGTGGACAAGGTCAAGCAGAAGCTGGTCGACGAGGGCTACCAGAAGGCCTCGGCCATCCCCGATGTCGACAAGTCGGTCACCTTGTTCCAGACCGACAAGCTCGACGACGCGCAGAACGCGATGCAGTTGCTCGACACCCTGGGCACCTGGCTGCCCGTCGTCACGATCGTCCTGGCAGCCGTCGCCGTGTGGAGCGCTCCCGCGCACCGGGTGGCGATGATGAGCGCGGCCATCGGCATCGGCGTGATGATGCTGCTGCTTCTGGCAGGGCTGGCGATCGCACGGCGCGTCTACCTCGACTCCGTCCCGCCCACGGCCCTGCCGCCCGATGCGGCCGCCTCGATCTACGACACGTTCGTACGCTTCCTGCGCAGCAGCACCCGCACGGTCCTGGTGACCGCGGTGATCACGGCGGTGGCCGGGTACCTGTACGGGCCCGGGCGCGGCGCCCGCTTCGTCCGCTCGGTCAGCGCCCGGGGCACGGGCGCCACGGGCCGGGCGATGGCCCGCAGCGGCCTGCGCACCGGCGCGACGGGCCGCTGGCTGCAGGGGCACCGGCCCTGGACCACGGGCATCGTCATCGCCGGGGCCGTCCTGGCCCTGGTGCTGTGGAACTACCCGACCGCGGCCTGCGTGGCCCTGGTCCTGCTCATCACCGTCGCCGTGCTGGCGGTCCTGGCCGTCCTCGCGGCGGCCGCCACGGCCGACGGCACGACGAACGGCCCGGTGAACGGCACGACGAACGGCCCGGGGGACGGCCCGGCGGACGGCACGCGGGGCACGGTCACCCGCAACGAGTGAGGCGCCGGCAGCCGGCCGCCGCGACGCTGGAGGCATACGCACAGACCACGCGCATCGACCGCAGGGGAAAGGTGCGGAGGGACCATGAGCGCATCCGTGTACTTGGCCTACGACTACCCGCTTCTGGGTGCCTTCTGGACGATTCTGTGGATCGTCCTGTGGGTCTGGTGGTTCATCCTGCTGTTCCGGGTGATCGCCGACATCTTCCGTGACGACAGGCTCGGCGGCTGGGCCAAGGCGGGCTGGCTGGTCCTGACCATCCTCCTGCCGTTCCTGGGCGTTCTCCTCTACGTCCTCGCCCGGGGCCGCGGCATGGGCGCACGCGAGCGCAGCCACGCCCGTGCCCAGCAGGAGGCGATCGACCAGTACATCCGTGAGACCGCCGGCACCCCGGGCACCCGGAGCCAGGCGGACGAACTCGCGAAACTCTCGGAGATCCGCGCCCGGGGAGACATCACCGACGAGGAGTTCCGCCGGGCCAAGGAGAAGATCCTGCACTGATTTCCCGCAACCGAGCACAGAAGAACCGAGCCAAGAAAAGGAGACGGGCCATGTCGTCCTCGCTCGATCCCCACACCGAGAGGTCCGCGGCGGCAGCGGCAGGACTGACGGTGTTCGCAGCCGTGATGATGCTGATCGTGGGATTCCTGGACATCTTCCGGGGCATCTCGGCGATCGTCCACGACGCGGTGTACGTCAGCACACCGAGCTACGTCTACAAATTCAGCGTGGCGGGCTGGGGCTGGGTGCACCTCTTCCTCGGCATCGCGGCGGTCATGGTGGGCGTCGGCCTCTTCAAGGTCTCCACCTGGGCCAGAGTGCTGGGCATAGCCGTCGCGGCACTCGTCCTGCTCGCCAACTTCCTCTCCCTGCCCTACTACCCGCTGTGGTCGCTCGTCGTCATCGCCCTGTCCGCCTTCGTGATCTGGGGCCTGTGCGTCGTGCGCCACAAAGCCTGATCGACGGGACGTCCTCGCCCTACCGGAAAGCCGCGCGGTAGGCCTGCGGGGACGTGCCCGTGTGGCGGGTGAAGTGGTGGCGCAGCGTGGTCGGGGAGCCGAAGCCGGTGCGGTCCGCGATGTGCGCCACGGACAGCGTGGTGGTTTCCAGCAGTTGCCGGGCCCGGTGGATGCGGGCGCGCAGGAGCCACTGCAGCGGGGTGGTCCCGGTCTGGGACCGGAAGTGGCGGTTGAGAGTGCGGACGCTGGCGTTCGCGCGGGCCGCGATGTCGGCGAGGGTGAGGGGGCGGTGGAGGTTGTCCTCCATCCAGCGCAGGACCGGCTGGAGGGCGGAGGGGTCGGCGGGCGGCAGGGGGTGTTCGATGTACTGGGCCTGCCCGCCGTCGCGCTGCAACGGCATGACGGTACGCCGGGCGGTGGCCGCCGCGAGGTCCGCGCCGAGGTCGCGGCGCACCAGGTGCAGGCACAGGTCGAGGCCGGCGGCCACCCCGGCCGAGGTGATCAGAGCGCCGTGGTCGACGAAGAGGACGGCGGGGTCGACGTCGATGCGCGGGTGGCGGCGGGCGAGTTCGCCGGCGTACTTCCAGTGGGTGGTGGCGCGGTGGCCGTCCAGGAGTCCGGTGGCGGCCAGGGTGAAGGCGCCGACGCACACCGACGCCATGCGGGCCCCGCGCTCCGCCGCACGCCGCAGCGCCTCGACGGCCGCGCCCGGGGGCGGGTCCAGGAAGCCGGCGTGGGCGGGGACGACAACGGTGTCGGCCTCCTCCAGGGCATCGAGGCCGTACGGGGTGTGCAGGCGGAAGGCACCGTGCCCGGGCGAGGTCCCCGCGCTCCGGTCCGGGGCGCAGACGCGGATGTCGTAGTGCACCCGGCCCGCTGCCTGGTTGGCGGTGCCGAAGACCTGGCCGGGGACGGACAGCTCGAAGGGGACGACGCCGTCGAGCGCGAGAACGGCCACCACAGTCATGGCCAGAACTTAGCGCAGATCGGCATTCGTGCCACTGGGCGGGGGCCCGGCAAGGCCGCAGGATCGGGGAGAACGCCCCGATCACGTAAGGAGGCCTCCGCATGGCCCCCGTCCACGACGACTTCGACCTGCCGCGCACGGACCTCGCCGGCCACGCCCTGCGCTACGCCCAGGAGGTCGAGCCGGCGGTCGTCTTCCGGCACAGCGTGCGCAGTTACCTCTTCGCCCGGGCGGTGGCCGACCACCGTGGCTGGACGGCCGGGACGGACTTCGACGACGAGCTGGTCTTCCTGGGCTGTGTCCTGCACGACCTGGGCCTGTCCGAGCAGGGCAACGGCCGTCAGCGGTTCGAGGTGGACGGCGCCGACCTGGCCGTCCGCTTCCTGCGCGAGCACGGTGCGTCCGAGGAGCGGGCGGCCGTGGTGTGGGACGCCGTGGCCCTGCACACCTCGGAGGGCATCGCCACCCGCAAGGGCCCGGAGGTCGAACTGGCCCATCTGGGGATCGGCACCGACGTGCTGGGCCACGGCCGGGAGCTGCTGCCCGAGGGGTTCGCGGAGCGGGTGCACGCCGCCTTCCCGCGCGAGGACCTGGCCTACGCGCTGACCGACCTGATCGTCGGGCAGGCCCTGGCCGACCCCGCCAAGGCCGGCCCGCTGGGCTTCGCCGGGCAGCTGCTGCGCCGTCACCTGCCGCAGGGGGCGCTGCCGGACTGGTACGACCTGATCGCGCGGGCCGGCTGGGGCGACCGGCCCGACGCCGGCCGGCCGGCGTCGCACAGGCCACAAGCATGAGGTGGAACGTTTGGCCGCGAACGGCTGTCTAGCCTGGTGCACACCGAATGGCAGTGCTCTGGACGGATGCGTCCAGGCCGGAACGGCAAGCACAGAGGGAACAGCTCATCCATGGGCCTGACGAGTAGCACGCTTTTGCTGTGCACGGTGGTGTGCACAGTACTGATGTTCGCGTTCACCGTGTGGCTGTGGCCACGGCTGGGCGGCCGCACCTGGAGACATGTGCTGGGGCGCGTGGCAGTGCTCGTCCTCGGCCAGGCCCTGCTGTTCTCCTCGGTCGCCCTCGCGGCCAACCGCAACTTCCTGATCTACGACTCGTGGGCGGACCTCGCCGGCACCAAGCCCCCGGTGAAGGCGGCGCCGGCGGGCGGCACGGCCGTGCAGGTCCTCGGGCGGCAGGCGCCCGAGGTGCCCGGCGGCAGCAAGCCGCGGGTGGGCGGTGTGGTCGAGAAGGTCGTCGTCCACGGGGAGCGCTCGCGCAGCGCCGCCCAGGCGTACGTCTACCTGCCGCCGGAGTACTTCCAGAAGGGCAACGAGCAGCGCAGGTTCCCCGCCGCCGTCGTCCTGACGGGCTATCCGGGCGCGGCGGAGAACCTGGTCAAGGGCCTGCGCTACCCCAAGACGGCGTGGACGCAGGCCAAGCAGAAGCGGATGCAGCCGATGATCCTGGTGATGATGCGGCCGACGATCTCGGCGGCCAACACCCAGTGCATCGACGTGCCCGGCGGCCCGCAGAGCGAGACCTTCTTCGGCACGGACGTCGTCAAGGCGGTCGCGAGCACGTACCGCACCGGCGCCTCGCCGCACGGCTGGGCCATCGTCGGGGACTCGACCGGCGGCTACTGCGCCCTGAAGATGGCGCTGCAGCACCCGGAGACGTACGCCGCCGGGGTGGGCCTTTCGGCGGACTACAAGCCGGAGATCGACGCGGACTCCGGCGACCTGTTCCACGGGAACAAGAAAGAGGAGAAACGATCCGATCTGCTGTGGTCCCTGGACCACCTGCCGCAGGGGAAGACCTCGTTCCTGGTGACGACCTCGCGCCAGGGCGAGTCGAACTACCGGCCGACCCAGCAGTTCATCAAGAAGGTCAAGCACCCGGCCCGTGTCTCGTCGATCACCCTCGACCGCGGGGGTCACAACTTCAACACCTGGCGCCGGGAGATCCCGCCGGCCCTGAGGTGGCTCAGCGGCCGGCTCTCCGTCGACGGTCACCAGCCGCCCGCGCCGACGGCGCCGGTACGGCGGTAGCGACGCGGCCGTACGTGCCCGCCGCCGGGGAGGCGGCGGGCACCTAGGGGTCTCAGGGTCAGGTCGCGTACGCCCGGACGTTGGTGATCACGCCGTCGGTCCTGTTCTTGTTGAACACCCACACTGTCACGGTCAGTTCCGTATGGGGCTCGATGCAGTGCCCCGTCCGCGGTGACTGGATGGCGATGGTGCCGTCGGCGCCGTCCTTGGTGACCGTGTACCAGTGGTCGGGGTTGCCTCCCTGGTTGAAGATGCTCCCCGGCGAGGTGACGTCGAAGCGGAGCGTCCACTCACAGATCCGCTGCGCGGTCGCCTTGAGCTTGAAGTTGTACGTCCACACGAAGCCCTCCCACCCCGCGGGCCAGCTCTGCTGGGAGGGGCCGCTCTGCGTGTAGGTGACGTCGGTCTGCGGGGGACCGACCGTGGTGGTGACCGAGCCCTTCTTGTGGGGCGAGGTGTTGGTGACCTTGCCGGTGTCGCTCTCGGAGGTCGCGGTGATGTCGCCGGTGTGGCTGCGGTTGATGGTTCCGGTCAGCAGCACGACCGCCTGGCCGCCCTTGGGGAAGGCGGAGAACGGCTGCGTGAAGGTGTTGCCCGACACCGTGCCCTGCTCGGCGACCACGCCGCCGGAAACCCGGGTGGCGTCCAGGTGGACGTCGCCGAGCTGCTGGATCGTCCCCGTGATCTTCGCCGTGGGCACGGCGGCCGGGCCGTTGTTCACCAGCGTCATGCGGTACGTGACCGGTTTGCCCGCGTCGGCGCTCGCCGGGCCCGTCATCGTCAGCGGCACGTCGGCCTGGGCCGGCGGCGCGGTCACCGTGGTCGTCACGGAGTCGGAGTAGTGCGTCGAGGTGTTGGCGACGGTCTCCGAGGTGACCGTGCCGTCGCAGGTGATGCCGCCGGCGACGCCCTCCTTGACCGTGCCGTTCAGCGGCATGGTGACCGCACCGCCGACGGGAAGGGTGAGCAGCTGGGTGTACGTGCCGTCCTGGATGCTCCCCTGCCCGGCGCTCGCCCCGCCGGTGAACACGAACGTCCCGAAGGCCGCGCCGGTCACCTCGCTGGGGATCTTGCCGTGGACGCGCGCGTCGGGCACGGCGTTGGGGCCGTTGTTGCGAACCTTGATGGTGTAGCCGATGGGCGAGCCGGCCTGCAGCGTCTGCGGGCCCTCCATGTGCAGCGGGACGTCCGCCGGGAGGGTGACCTCCAGGTTGCGCACCTCGTAGTTGTTGGTGACCGCGCCGGTGGCGGCCGACAGCCCGAGTTTCAGCGTGGCCGGTAGCGGCACCTGTCCCGTGGCGGCGCCGAGGTCGTAGTTCTCGATCAGCGCCCGCCAGTTGTTGCCCTCGCGCACCGCGACCGTCACCTTCTTGGAGATGATCGACAGCAGCACGCGGGTCGGGGACTGCCGCGAGAGGCTGAGGGTGGGCAGAGCGGCTCCGGCGAGGTACCGGTAGCCGTCGTAGCCGTTGCCCGAACCGCGGATGACGGCGTTGTTCGGCCGCTGCCCCGGCCCGGTGTCGCCGGCCTGGGTCGGATTGGAGAACGACCCGTACTGGTCGATGCCGATGCCCACGTACCCCTTGGTGACGCCGGGCTTCTTGTCCGCCTGGCCCTTGTGGTAGCTGGCGTATCCCAGCGCACCGCCGGGGCCGCCCGCGCCGGTCTCCGTGCTGCCGTCGATCAGGAAGAACGACATGCCGTCGGCGACCTCACCGCTGCCGCCGTAGGCGGCGAGGTCGAACTGCACGGAGATCCCGTTGTCGCTGGGGAAGGCGCGGTCGTACAGCGCCGTCCCCGCCTGGAAGGTCCGGTTCTGCGTGAGGCTGAGCCAGCCCTGCCCCGTCATCCGTGCCGAGCCCAGCAGCTTCCAGTTCGCGGGCGTTGCGGTGCCGTCGAACGACTGCCTGTACGGGAATACCGACATTCCGGGACCTCCGCTCGATGCGCGCGTCGCGCTGTGGCGCGACCGTCGGCGTGACGGTACGTCGGCCTTGCGGCCGCACACAGCGCCGTGAACCCGCCAATGACCCGTAACCGGTTATCCGGCAAAGACCGGTGGCACGGGCGGTACGAAGGACGCTCCCCTGCGCCGTGCACGGACCGCACAGCTCCGGCCCATGGCCGGAACGCCCCGGCCAACCGTTTCGGCGCGGGGCGCTTTTCCCACCCCCTGTCCGGAAACGCGCCCCGGCGCGCGTCCCGGCCGTTCCCGGCAGCCGCCCTACGGTGGACGCATGAAGGGAATCGTCATCGTCTACGAGTTCGACCGGCCGGTGACCGCGGCGGACGCGGACGCGGCCGGCGAGGACGCCGCCGCTCCCCACCTGGTGCACGCGGCGCCCACCGCCCCGGGATCCTCCTCCGCGGGGCCGCGGACGTTCTGCGGCAGGGACACGTTCGACATGAAGAGCACGCCGTGGCAGCCCTCGGCCGACTCCTGGTACCCCCCGCAGTACGCCGACCGGGTGTGCGCCGCCTGCGACACGGCCATGGAGGACGAGTTCTAGCAGCGCCCCGTCAGGGGCGCGGGGCGGTGTCGATCTGCGGCTGCCGCCGCGTGGGCGCGATCGGCCACCGACGGCCCGCAGCCGACGCACGGCCTTCGTCTGCGGGCGCGTCGTGGCTTGTCGCGCAGTTCCCCGCGCCCCTACGGGGCACCGGGACAAGGACGGGGCCGGAGGCTCATGTGCCCGGGGCGCGGGGCGGCCGACGGTAGGAGGGCAATGCCCCTTGGGCGACGACCTCCCCGGGCCACGGCCCGTCTGCGAGCCCCGTGATGACCTCCCCGCTTCCGTCCGTGACCCTCGACCGGAGCATCGGCTCCGGCCTCGCGTCCTTCCCGTTGCAGGTGCGGGCCGGGCCCGCCTCGTGGGACGATCTGTCCGGCGTCCTCGCGCGCCTGGGGGCCGAACGCTTCCTGCTGCTGACCGACCCCGGCGTCCCCGTGGCCCACGTCGAGCGCGTCGGCCGCCTCCTGCAAACCGCCGCTCCCACCCGCCTCGTGACGACGGCGGGCCCCTCGGCCGTCCCGTCCGGCTCGGTGGTCGTCGCCCTGGGCGGCACCGGCGTTCTCGACGCCGCCGCCGCGCCGGCGGCCCGCTCCGGCCGGCGGCCCGTGCTGCTGCCCACCACGCTGCCCGCCATGGCGGACACCGCGCTGTCGCTGTCCGGCCCGGCCGGGCCGCGGCCGGTTCCCGCACTGGTCCGCGCGCAGCTGGAGTTCCTCGGCACGCTGGCGCCCGGCGCCGTCCGGCCGGGGCTGTACGCCGTGGTGCGCAACGTCCTGTCCGTGTGCCCCGCCTCCTACGACCAGGTGTGCGCCCGCCTGCGCCCCGACGGCCGGTACGACCGGCGGGCCCTGGCCTGCTTCCTCGCCCTGTGCGCCGACGCCCGTACCGCCCTGACCTGCTACGACCCGCTCGAAGAGGGGCCGGCGGGGGTGCTGCGGTACGGGCACGCGGTGGCCGGCGCCCTGCGCCTGCTCGGGGTGGGCGCGCTGCGGTACGGCGACGCCGTCGCGCTCGGCATGCTGGTGGCCGCCCGGTGCGCCCGGGAGCTGGGGCTGCTGGGCGCGGGGGACGAGCGCGCCCACCGCGAGCTGCTCGCCCGCTGGGGCGCCCCCGCCGTCCTGCCCTCGCCCGTGACCGCGGACGACGTCCTGCGGGCCCTGTGGCAGCAGCCGGGCACGGACACGGTCGGCATGGTCCTGCTGGAGGGCCTGGGCCGGCCGCACGTCCGCGCGGGCCGCACGGTCACGGAGGTCGGCCGGGACGTGCTGCGCTCGGGCCTGGCGGCGACTGCCCCGGCCGCGGCCGCGGTGCCCGCACCGGCGGCCGGGCCGCCGGCCA
Source organism: Streptomyces luteosporeus (assembly GCF_039532865.1). Lineage (NCBI taxonomy): Bacteria > Bacillati > Actinomycetota > Actinomycetes > Kitasatosporales > Streptomycetaceae > Streptomyces > Streptomyces luteosporeus. The sequence continues at coordinate 201,733 of NZ_BAAASL010000009.1, read as the reverse complement.
GGACACAGCCGGGACCGCCGGCTCATGTGCCCGGGACGCCGGGACGGCCAGCGTGGTGAGGGACATCCCCGCCCGCTCCCTCCCCCGAAGGAGACCACCGTGACCTCCGCCCCGACCTCCCCCGCCCGCCACGGCCTGTTCACCTCCGGCGAGCCCGTCCGGTCCTGGACCGTGAGCACCGCCAAGCCCGTCCGCTACGAGGTGGGCTTCGCGCCGGGCGTGCTGGACCCCGCCAATCCCGCGCTCGCCCGGGCCGGGGCGCCGGCCGGCGGCCCGGCGCCCGCCCGCCGGCTGCTCGTCGTCGAGAGCACGGTCGACGCGCTGTACGGCGAGCGCATCCGCGCCTACTGCGCGGCCCGCGGCCTGGACCACGCCGTCCACGTGCTGCCCGCCCACGAGCGGCTGAAGACCATGGACGCGGTCTTCTCCGTGGTGGAGGCGATGGACCGCTTCGGCGTCTCCCGCCGCAGCGAGCCCGTCGCCGCCGTCGGCGGGGGCGTGCTGATGGACGTGGTCGGCCTGGCCTGCAGCCTGTACCGGCGCAGCACCCCCTACGTCCGGGTGCCCACCACGCTGATCGGGCTGGTCGACGCGGGCGTGGGCGCCAAGACGGGGGTGAACTTCGGGTCGTACAAGAACCGGCTCGGCAGCTACCACCCCGCCGCGCAGACCCTGCTGGACCCCGCCTTCCTGCGCACCCTCGACCGGCGGCACGTCAGCAACGGCGCCGCCGAGATCCTGAAGATGGCCCTGATCAAGGACGGGGCCCTGTTCCGCCTGCTGGAGCGGTACGGCGCCGTGCTGATAGCCGGGCGCTTCCAGGGCGGCGCGGCCCGTGAGGTCCTGTCCCGGGCCGTCCACGGCATGCTGCAGGAGCTGCAGGGCAACCTGTGGGAGCACGACCTGGAGCGGATCGTCGACTACGGCCACTCCTTCAGCCCCACCCTGGAGATGCGGGCCCTGCCGGAGCTGCTGCACGGCGAGGCCGTCTGCCTGGACATGGCCCTGACCACGGTCATCGCCGAACGGCGCGGCCTGGTGCGGCCGCTCGAGCGGCGCCGGGTCCTCGCGACGATGCGCGAGCTGGGGCTGCCCGTGTGGCACCGGCTGTGCACGCCGGAGGTGCTGGGCGAGGCGCTGGCCGACACGGTCCGCCACCGCGACGGCAGCCAGCGCCTGCCGCTGCCGCTCGGGATCGGCCGGGCCGTGTTCGTCGACGACGTCACCCCGGACGAGACGGCCGCGGCCGCCCGCGTCCTGAGACACCATCACGAGCACGCCGGGGAGGCCCGCGATGCGTGAGGCAGTCGTCGTCGCCGCCACCGGCGACCCGGCCGACGTGTACGGCGTGCACGCCGCGGAGGGCCACTCCCGCTGGACGTGCCTGGCCCGGCGCACCGGGCTGCACGGCGGCTGGGAGGCCGTCGAGTGGGCGTGGCTGCCCCCGGGCGGCGTCAGCGGCGAGCACCGGCACACGCGCACCGAGGAGCTGTACTTCGTCCTGACCGGCGCGGGCGAGCTCACCCTCGACGGCCGGTCCCGGCCCGTCGCGCCCGGCACGGCCGTCCTGACGGCGACCGGCAGCCGGCACGGTCTGCGCAACGCCGGCCGCACGCCGCTGTCCTGGCTCGTCGTCGAGGTCCCCGCGCCCCGCCCTTCCGAGGAGACCACCATGCACGACACCGGCAACCCCCGCAGCACCGTCGTCCCCGACCTGCCCCGCAACGGCCCGCTGGACGCCTCCGGCGTGCTCACCGGCCCGCTGCGCACCGTGCGCGTCACGCGGCTGCCGCCGGGCGCCACCGGCGACTTCGACTGCACGGGCACGGAGCACACCGTGTACGTCACCGGCGGCACCGGCACGGCACGGGCCGGCGGGGCGAGCGTGCCCCTGGCCGCCGGGGTCGCCCTGACCCTGCCGCTGGGCACCGGGGCCCGCCTGCGGGCCGGCGCCCGCGGACTGGAGTACTTCCACGCCGTCCTGGCCGTCCCCACCGAGGAGCAGCAATGATTGCCAGCGCGAGCCGGCGGACGACGGTCCTCCTCGCCGGCGGACGGGCGGGCGTCCGCATCCGCTGCCTGGCCCGGCGCGGCATGCTGCACAGCGAGTGCGAGGCCGTCGACCGGGTGGGCCTGGCGCCCCACGCGCGCTACGACCTCGCCGGCCGCGCCGGCACCGAGGCGGCCTGGTACGTGCTGCGCGGCCCGGTCACCGCCGAAGGGCTCCCGCACCGCCCGCCGCTGACCGACGGTGACCTGCTCCTGGCGCCCCGGGGCGAGGACGTCGCCCTGCGGGCCGGGCCGGAGGGCGCCGAGCTGCTGTGCCTGACCCTGACCCCGCCGGCCGTCACCCGCCACCTGCCGCCGCGCAGCCCCGACCTGACCAACGAAGCCCCGAAGGAGCCGACATGACCTCCACCGCCACCACCCCCCGCACCCGCCGCCCCGGTGTTCCCGGCGTGCGCGGTGTCCACCACGTCGCCTTCACGGTGCCCGACCTCGACGAGGCGGTCGCGTTCTTCACCGGCGTCCTGGGCGCCGAGACGGCGTACCGCACCGGGCCGATCGGCGACCCCGGCGGCGACTGGATGCGCCGGCAGCTCGGCGTCCACCCGCGCTGCACCGTGCACATCGCGATGCTGCGCCTGGGCCCCACCCTCAACATCGAGCTGTTCGCGTACAGCGGCCCCGGCAGGCGCCGGCGGATGCCCGGCAACAGCGACGTCGGCGGACACCATCTGGCCCTGTGGACCGACGACTTCGACGCCTCCGTCCGCCATCTGACCGCGGCCCCGGGCGTACGGATGCTCGGCGAGCCGCAGCGCGTGGACGACGGTCCCATCCGCGGCACCCGGTGGGTCTACCTCACCACTCCCTGGGGCCTGCACCTCGAACTCGTCCACGCCCCGGACGACCTGCCCTACCGGCGGCGGACCGGCGTACGGCTCTTCGAGCCGCCGGCCCCGGACGAGCCGTACGCCCCGGACGACGGGAGAGGGCCGTGACCGGCATCTGGGGGCCCGGCACCCCGCCCGTGGTCCGGGACGACGCCGCGGCCTACGAGGCCGACGTCGTGGTCGTCGGCTCCGGTGCCGGAGGGGCGACCACGGCCTGGGCCCTGGCCCGGAGCGGTGCCCGCGTCCTGGTGGTCGAGCGCGGCGGGTTCCTGCCCCGCGAGGCGGCCAACTGGTCGCCGCAGGCGGTCTTCGGCGACGGCCGCTACCGCAACGCCGAGCCCTGGCACACGACCCGCGGCCGGGCCTTCACCTCCGCCGCGCACTACTACGTCGGCGGCACGACCAAGGTCTACGGGGCGAGCCTGCCGCGCATGCGCGAGAGCGACTTCGCGGCGGTCGAGCACCTGGAGGGCACCTCCCCGGCCTGGCCCTTCGGCTACGCCGAGCTGGAGCCGTTCTACGCCGAGGCCGAGCGCCTGTACCGGGTGCACGGCGAGGGTGGCCACGACCCGACCGGGCCGGCCCGCTCCGGCCCCTACCCGCACCCGCCGGTCCCCCACGCCCCGGTGATCGCCGAGCTGGAGCGCCGCCTGCGCGACCAGGGACTGCACCCCTACCCGCTCGAACTGGGCATCGACCTGGCCGACGGCGGCACGTGCGTGCGCTGCGGCACCTGCGACGGCTTCCCCTGTCGCGTCGGCGCCAAGAGCGACGCGGAGACCCGCGCCCTGCGCCCTGCGCTGCGCTCCCCCACCGTACGGCTGCTCACGCACACGTACGTCTCGCGGCTGCGCACCGACCCCACCGGGCGCACGGTCACCGCCGTCGAGGCCCGTCGCAACGGCCACCCGGTCCTCCTCACGGCCGGCACGGTCGTCGTCTCCTGCGGCGCCGTCAATTCCGCGGCGCTCCTGCTGCGTTCGGCGAGCGGTGCCCACCCGGCCGGCCTGGCCAACGGCAGCGGCCTGGTGGGCCGCAACCTGATGCTGCACCACAACAGCATGCTGATGGCCGTCGATCCGCGCAGCCGCAACCCCGTCGTCTTCCAGAAGACCCTCGCCGTCAACGACTTCTACCGCGCCGGGGACCGCACGCCCCATCCGCTGGGCAACCTCCAGCTGATGGGCAAGGTCCACCCGGCCGCGATGGCCACTGCCCATCCGCACGTGCCCCGCCGGGTCCTCGCCGAAGTGGCCGACCGCAGCGTCGACTGGTGGCTGATCTCCGAGGACCTGCCGCGCCCGGACAACCGCGTGCTGCTCGGCCCCGGCGGGGGCATCGTCCTCGATGTGCGTCCGGCGGGCGCCCGCGCCCACCGGCAGCTGGTGCGGGCGGGGGTGCGGATGATGCGGCACGCCGGCTACCCGCTGGTGCTCGGCCACCGCATGGGCGTCGAGCACACCGGCCACCAGTGCGGCACGACGGTGGCCGGGGACGATCCGGCCGCTTCGGTGCTGGACCCCTTCTGCCGCAGCCACGAGGTGCGCAACCTGTTCGTCGTGGACGGCGGGTTCTTCCCCTCGTCGGCCGCGGTCAACCCCACCCTGACCATCGTCGCGCAGGCCCTGCGCACGGCCCGCCTGGCCGTGCTGCGGGCGTGAGCGCGGCCCGGGAGCCCGTTGTGAGAACCCCGCTCAAGAGGAGCCCGTCATGTCACTGCACCGCCTGTCCTCCGTCACCATCGGGGTCCCCGACCCCGCCGCAACGGCCCCCTACTACGCCGAACTCGGCCTGCGCCGGGAGGCCGACGGCTGGTTCGCCACCCGCGACGGCGGCCGCCAGCTGCGGATCGTGCCCGCCCCCACCCGCCGCCTGGTCGAGATGCGCGTCGGCGTCGACGACCCCGGCGACCTGGACGCGGCCGCCGCCCGGCTGGGCCGCATGGGCGTGGCCGCCGTGCGCGTGCCCGGCGAGCGGCTGACCGGCGCCGACCCGGCCACCCGGGCCCGCGCCGTGCTGCAGGGCGAGCCGCGCCCGGCGGTGCCGGCCGCGCCGCCCACCCCGTACAACGGTCCCGGGCGCGAGGAGCGCACCGCCGGCCGGGCCCCGGGCGTCCTGCGCGCGCACCCGGTCCGGCCCAGCAAGCTGGGCCACGCCGTGCTCGGCACCCCCGAGCCGCCGGTGACCGCGGCGTTCTTCGGCGACGGCCTCGGCTTCAAGGTCAGCGACTCCCTCGGCGACGCCGGGGCGTTCCTGCGCTGCTCGACCGACCACCACAACATCCTGGTGCTGGCGGCGCCGGTGCCCTTCCTGCACCACACCTCCTGGCAGGTCGACGACGTCGACGACATCGGGCGCGGCGCGATGGCCATGCTGGAGGGCCACCCGGAGCGGCACGTCTGGGGGTTCGGCCGCCACCACATCGGGTCCAACTTCTTCTGGTACCTCAAGGACCCGGCGGGCAACTTCACCGAGTACTACTCCGACATGGACTGCATCGTCGACGACCAGCTGTGGGATCCGGAGGTCTTCGACGTCAACGAGAGCTTCTTCAGCTGGGGGCAGCCGCCCCCGCCCTCGTGGATCGCGCCCGAGGACCTCGCGGCGCTGATGACGGGCACGCACACCGCCCGCTGACCGCGCGCGGCCGCCCGGGGCGAGCAACAAAACGAGAGATCGCCCCGGGCGGCCGCTAGCGTCGGTCTGTGAGACCGCAAGACGAGGACGCCGCCATGCCCCGTGTCCTGATCGTCGACGACCATCCGCTCTTCCGCGACGGCCTGCGCACGGCCCTGGAGGCCGCGGGCGGCGCCACCGTCGTCGCCGAGGCCGCCACCGCCGGCGAGGTGCTCGACGCCGTGGCCCGCGAGCGTCCCGACGTCGTCGTCATGGACCTGGCCCTGCCCGACGGCTCGGGCATCGACGTCACCCGGCGGCTGGCGCAGCGCCACCCCGGGCTGCCGGTGCTGATGCTGACCATGTCCGACGACGACGGCAGCCTGCTGGCGGCCCTGCAGGCCGGTGCCCGGGGCTACCTCGTCAAGGGCGCGGGCGCCGGCGAGGTGCTGCACGCGGTGCGCACGGTCGCCGCCGGCGGCGCGGTGTTCGGCCCGCGGACCGCGGCCCGGCTGACCGCGCTGCTGCAGGAGGGCCGGCGGCACGACGCCGAGCGGCTCTTCCCGGCGCTGACGGCGCGGGAGACCGAGGTGCTGCAGCTGATCGCCCGCGGGCTGGACAACCGGCACATCGCCCGGGAGCTGGTGCTGTCGGAGAAGACGGTCCGCAACCACGTCACGCACGTCTTCGACAAGCTCCAGGTGACCACCCGGGCCGAGGCCGTGGCCCGGGCACGGGACGCGGGCCTGGGGGACGAGGACTGACGGGGCCGCGCCATGGCCGGGAGCACAGCCGGGTACGGGGCCGGGCGCACCGGGCGCGCACTGACCTTCGGGGCGTACGGGCTGACCGTCGCCGCCGCGGTCCTCTGGGCCGCCCTGGCCCTTGCCCACCTCCACGACGCGCGGCTGGCCCCGTACATCGTGCAGCGGGGGCCGTCGGTGGTGGCCGCGACGGGCGTGGTCCTGCTGGGGTCGTTCATGGCGGCCCACCGCCCGCGCAGCGTGCTGGGCCCGCTGCTGATCGTGCCCGGGACCGCGAACGTCGTCTCGGACGCCGCGACGCTGGCCGCCTCGGTCGCCTCCGTCCCCCGGGCCGGCGGCGACGCGCTGGCCGCCTTCTCGGTGACCTCCTACGCCATGGCGGCCTTCACCTTCTACGTGCTGCCGCTGTACCTGCCGAGCGGCGAGCTGCCCCGCCCGCGGATCTGGCGCCCGTACGTGGCGCTGCTGGCCGCCTGGAGCGTGGTGCACGCCTTCGCCGACCGGATCGCCGCGCGCACCTACACGCTGCCCGACCCCACGCTGGACGACGGCTGGGGGCGCCTGCGGTCGTTCCTGACCGACCACGTGCCCGTCGTGCTGCCCATGACGGGCATTCTGCTGACGAGCCTGACCGTGATGGCCGTGCGGTGGTGGCGGGAACCGGACCCGCGCCAGATCGTGCCCATCGTGCCGTACCTGCTGTGGCTGGTGATCGTCTACGTCAACCACATCGTGCCGCTGAAGGGGGCGCTGTGGTCCCTGGCGTACACGGTGGCGGCCCTGTGGCCGTTCTGCGCGGTGTACGCCATCCGCCGCGACCGTTCGCGGCCGCTGGACCGCGCCACCCGCAAGGCGCTCGCCTCGTTGCTGCTGACCGCCGGCCTGGTCACGGTGTTCACCGGCGTCTCCCTGCTGGCGCTGCACGCGGTGCCGGGCAGGGCGGGCACGGGCACCCTGGCGGCGGAGGCCGTCGGGCTGGGCCTGGGGGTGCTGCTGTACCCGTGCGCCCGCCTGGCCCTGCGGGCGGTGGACCGCATCTACTACGGCGACCGCGCCCGTCCGTACCAGGTGGTGCGGGAGCTGTCCCTGCGGCTGAGCGGTGCGGCCGCGCCCGCGCAGGCGCCGCGGCTGCTGTGCGACACGGTGGTGACGACCCTGCACCTGCCGGGCGCCGCGGTGGTGGTCGACACCCGTGGCGGGCCGCGCACCCTGGCCACGGCCGGTGCGCCGGTGCCCGGGTCGGACGGCTTCCCGCTGACGTTCGAGGGCAGTGTCATCGGCCGCCTGCACGTCGCGCCGCGCGCCGGGGAGCGGGCCCTGGACCCGCAGGACCGGGAGGTGCTCCGCTCGCTCGCCGACCAGGCCTCGCCCGCCCTGGCTTCCTTGCGGCTGTACGAGGACCTGCGGGCCGCCCGCGAGCGCATGGTCCTCGCCCGCGAGGAGGCGCGCCGTGCCCTGCGCCGCGACCTGCACGACAGCCTGGGGCCGGCCCTGTCGGGGGCACGGCTGCAGGTGGACAGCGCGCGGTACGCGGTGCCGGAGGGCTCGGCGGCCGTACGCCCCCTGGAGAGCGCCTCGGAGGGCATCGGCGCGGCCATCGCCGAACTGCGCCGGATCTCCGCCGGCCTGGCCCCCGCCGCCCTGGACCGCGGCGGGCTGGGCGGGGCGCTGCGGCAGCTGGCGGACCGCTTCCGGCACCGGCTGGAGGTGGACGTGCGCTTCGCGCCCGACCCGCTGCCGGCCCTGCCGGCGGCCGTCGAGGTCGCCGTGTACCTCATCGGCGGCGAGGCGCTCAACAACGTCGTCCGGCACGCGGGGGCGCGGGCGGTCGTGCTGGCCGTGCGCGTGGTGCCCGACGAGGTCACGATCGAGGTGCGCGACGACGGGCGGGGGCCGCCGCAAAACCCGCCGCGCACGGGCGTCGGCATCGGCTCCCTGCAGGAGCGGGCCGCCGAGCTGGGCGGACGGTTCACGCTGGAGCCGGGCGAGGCGGGGGGTGCGGTGGCCCGCGCGACGTTCCCGCCGGTGGCCGGGCCGTTCCCGGGCTGACCGCGCACACCGGGTGCACGACCGTTCACCTGTACCCCACCCGGCAGGCGGGTTCCCCCGCCGCGCGCGGGTAGGCATCCGCCATGGCCACCCCGCGCCGGCTCCTGCTGCCCGTGCTCCTCGCCGTGCTCGCCCTCCTCGCCGGGGCCGTCCCGGCGCCCGCCGAGGACGCGGTCGTCACCACGGACCGGGGGCAGGTGCGCGGCACGGTCGGCGACCACGGCCGGGCCTTCCTGGGGATCCCGTTCGCCGCGCCGCCGGTGGGCGAGCGGCGGTGGCGGCCGCCGCAGCCGGCCGCCGCCTGGAGCGGCGTGCGGGACGCCACCCGCTTCGCCGGGGCGTGTGCCCAGCCGGCCCGCCCGGTGCTGGGCACCGAGGAGTCGGTCAACGAGGACTGCCTCTACCTGAACGTCTTCACCCCGCCCGCGGGCGGTGCCGGGCGGCCCGTGCTCGTGTGGTTCCACGGCGGGTCGTTCATCTCCGGGTCGGCGGCCCACTACGACGCCCGGCGCCTGGCCGTGACCGGCGACATGGTCGTCGTCACCGCCAACTACCGGCTGGGCGCCTTCGGCTTCCTGGCCCACCCGGGGCTCACCGCCGAGGACGCGGACGCTGGCTCCGGCAACTACGGCCTGCTGGACCAGCAGGCCGCGCTGCGGTGGGTGCGGGCCAACGCGGCCGCCTTCGGCGGCGACGCGGGCCGCGTCACCGCCGGCGGCCAGTCGTCGGGCGGCCTGAGCGTGTGCGGCCACCTCGTCTCGCCGCCGGCCCGCGGCCTGTTCACCCGCGCCCTCGTGCAGAGCGCGCCGTGCGGGGTGGCCTCCCGGCCGCTGGCCGAGGCGCAGAGCGCGGGCACCGGTTTCGCGACGGGGGCGGGCTGCCTGGGCACCGGTCCGGCCGTCGTGGCGTGCCTGCGGTCGAAGACCGCGGCCCAGCTGCTGAAGGTGCCGACCACCGGCGCCGCGCCCTGGTGGCCGGTCTCCGGCACGCCCGTGCTGCCCGAGTCGCCGGGCGAGGCCGTCGCGGCGGGCCGCCAGGCCCGGGTGCCGGTGCTCACCGGCAACACGCTCGACGAGGGCACCATCGGGTCGGTCCTGCTGGAGTCCACGGGCGTGCGTCTGAACGCCGTCACCTACCCGGTCGTGCTCACCACGCTGTTCAAGCTGGACGGCCCGCGGGTCGCGGCGCGCTATCCGGGCTCGCGCTACGGCGGCGACTACCGTCTGGCGTTCGGCGCGGCCTTCGGCGACTACCTGGTCGCCTGCCCCACCCGCCAGGCCGCCCGGGCGCTCGCCGCCGGGGCCCCCGGCGGTGTCTTCGGCTACGAGTTCGCCGACCGCTTTGCGCCCGACCTCTACCACGGCGACCCCGGCTTCCCGCTCGGCGCCTACCACGGGGCGGAGATCCCGTACCTGTTCGACTACCTGGCGGCGGACCCCGTCCGCCTGGACCCGGCGCAGACCCGGCTGGCGCAGGCCATGACGGCCTCCTGGGCCCGGTTCGTCGCCGGCCGGCCCCCGGCGGGCGACGCCTGGCCGCCGGTCGGGGCGGGGCCGTACCGGCCGATGTCCCTGGCCCCGGACGCGATCAGGCCGCGCACCGACTTCGAGGCGGGCCACCAGTGCGACTTCTGGGCGACCGTGCCGGGCCCGACGTCCCAGGGGCCGACGGCGACGGAGGTCCGCCTGCCGGGCCCTGTGCGCAGCGCCCCGTAGGGGCGCGGGGAACTGCGCGACGAGCCACCACGCGCCCGCAGACAGGGTGCCGCCCTTCGCCCGGGCCTGGGGGTGGCGCGTCGACTGCGGGCCGTCGGTGGCCGATCGCGCCCACGCGGCGGAGCCGCAGATCGACACCGCCCCGCGCCCCCAGGGGGCGCCGTGGTGCCCCGCGACGAAGAACCGCCGGACAGGCCCTAGTCGCGGCGGTGGTCCCAGCCGAGGACGTTCCGCTCGGGCGGGGGCTTGTAGATTTCCCCCCGCGCCATTTCCCGGTCGTTCTCGGCCTTCGCCGCCCTCTCCTGCCGCTCGCGTTCCTCCGCGGTCGGCTCGTGGACGTCCCGGTGCCTTTTCTTCCACAGCCCGGCCATGACCGCTCCCGCCTCTCCTGCGGAGATCTCCTCTCCTTCCAGCGTCACACCGGGCCGTGGTTCACACCAGTTCGGGTTGCGGTTCGGGGTGCCGTACCGGTATGGCGGTCTGCGGTTCCCACTGCCTGGTGGTCCGTACGTAGCCGTAGATCACCGAGGCCATCGCGAGAAGGACGAGGGGACCGAACACCCACGGATTCCCGGCCATTTCCATCGGCAGGAAACGGAAGGCCAGCAGGAGCGCGGTGAAGACCGTCGCGCCGTAAACGGCGAGCCGTATTCCCGACCGGTCCCAGCCGCGTGCCTGCGAACGCAGTGCCACCTCGATCGTGAGCGTGAACACCACGCCGGTGACGATGTCCGTGCCGTAGTGGTAGCCGAATCCCAGCGTGGCGCCCAGCGTGGTGATCAACCAGAACGCGCCGAAGAAGCGCAGCAGCCGCGGGCCCTTGCGGGAATGAATGAAGATCGCGGTGGCCCATGCCGTGTGCAGGCTGGGCATGCAGTTGCGCGGCGTGAAGTCGTTGAACGGCATGAGGTGCGGCGTGCTGACCGGCGTCGCCGTGTCCGGCCACAGATTGGCCACGGCCCAGTGCCCGCCGTCGGCGCCGTAGGCGAAGATCGGCCCGACCACGGGGTAGATCATGTAAATAGCCGGGCCCAGCAGGCCGATCACCAGGAAGGTCCGCACCAGGTGATGGCTCGGGAAGCGGCGCTCGGCCGCCACGTTGCGCAACTGGTAGAACGAGACGAGGACCGCGGCCACCGCGAGCTGGATGTAGACGTAGTCCAGGAGATGCTCGCCGATCGGACCGGTGGCCCTGACGAACCGGCCCACGAACCACGACGGATTGCCCAACGCATGATCGGCAACCGCCACATACTGGTCGAGCACCATCGGACGCGTCTTCGAGGTGATCAGCAGCCACGTGTCACCGGTCTTACGACCGGTCACCAGCAGCAGACCCAGCCCGACACCCTTCAGCAGCAGCGCGCGCTCCCTGCCGGTGCGGCGCGTGACGGCGATGACCGCACACCCCAGCACCACCCACAACGCACCATTGCCGAACATCATCCTGGCGTCGAAGACCCACCGCACCAGAAAGAAGACGACGTCGATACCCACCGCGACACCGGCCGCGACGAACCGCTGCCGCCACGGCAGCACCACCATCATCAACGCCATACTTCCGTACAGCAGCGGCCCCGATTTCGGAGCGAATATCACCTCACGCGCCTGATTGGTGATCGGCCCCCGCATGCCGTAATGACGTGCGGCTATTTCCAGCGCGATGACGAATCCGAGGGCCACCACACTCACAGCGGCCCACAGAATTACGCGCGGCTGGCGCCAGGCGGCGGCCGTCATTCTGTTATTTATTCGCGATGATATGGATGTCAATTATTCGGCCGTTTGCTAGACGTTGGACAAATGGTTGTTCATCATGCTGGACAGCACGTTTCCGGCTGAGCACGGGCGATGAGGGTGATCACCGCGAGTCCGAACATGCTATCGGGGTGGGGGGCGACGGGGTTCGCGGGCTCTTCGTTAAGATCCATCGAGCTACGGGGGAGGGTGGATTCGGCATGGCGATGCGGGGAGCGTACGGGCCGGAGCACGTGGGGCCGTACCGGACGGTCGGGGTGCTCGGACAGGGCGGCATGGGGCAGGTCCTGCTGGGGGTCGCACCGGACGGGCGGCTCGTGGCCGTCAAGCGGGTGCACGCCGACCTGGCGGAGGATCCGGGGTTTCGTTCCCGGTTCCGGCGGGAGGTGGACGCCTCCCGGCGCGTGTCCGGCGCCTACACGGCGCCGGTCGTCGACGCCGACCCGGACGCGCCGACCCCCTGGCTCGCTTCCCGCTTCCTTGCGGGACCCACGCTGGGCGAGGCGGTGCTGGACGCCGGCGGGGCACTGCCGGAGGAAACGGTCCTGCTGATCGCCGCCGGGCTCGCCCTGGCCCTGGACGACATCCACCGGGCGGGGCTCGTGCACCGCGACCTCAAGCCTTCGAACGTGCTCCTGACGGAGGACGGCGTCCGGGTCGTCGACTTCGGCATCGCGCGTGCGGCCGACCACGACACGAAGCTGACCCGCACGGGCGCGCTGATCGGCTCGCCCGCGTTCATGTCGCCCGAGCAGGTCGGGGGCGAGCACCCCGGCCCGGCGAGCGACGTCTTCTCCCTCGGCGTCACGCTGGTTTCGGCCGCCACCGGTGGCAGCCCCTTCGCCGGCGACTCGCCGCTCGCCCTCATGCACGCCGTCGCCCACGACGTGCCCGACCTGGGCTCCGTATCACCGCGGCTGCGCCGGATCGTCGAGCCGTGCCTGGCCAAGGACCCCGCCGCCCGGCCGACCCCCGCACAGCTTCTGGACCTGATCGGCCCGCTCGTCCCCGCCGCGCGCCCGTGGCCTGCGGCGGTGTACGAGCGGATCGCCGACCGCCGGGCCTGGGCGGACCGGCTCGCGGCCACGGCCGGTCCCCCGGCCACGCCCACGACGACCGTGCCCACCGCGACCGCACCCGCCACGCCGGCGCCGCGCCGCCGCCCCCGGTGGCGGACTCCCGCGATCGCGGCGGGTGCGGTGCTCGCGACGGTGGCGGGCATCGTGCTGGCGCTCGGCCCGGCCGACCTGTACTACCAGGCCTTCCCCGAACCCGTGCCGACCCCGGGTTCGACGCCGCTCGCCCAGGTGCCGGACAAGTACACGAAGACGGTCCCGACCTGTGTGCAGAACCGCCGCAGCATCAAGGCCCCGGCAGGTTTCGGCGAGCCCTCGGGCAACTCCCCCGACAAGGTGTGGCAGCAGTCCGACGGCGACGGACACACGCACCCCTCGACGGCCTGCGTGTGGACCACCCACTCGGGTGACCAGATCTACCTCTCCTGGAACCTCTACCTCTCCCGCCCGGGCGGCCCCACCGGCGCCGAGCAGGCGAAGAAGCACTACGAGGGCTGGTACATGCGGACCTCGACGCCGCGCGACCCGGGCATCGGTGTCGTGGAGGAAGGCATGTGGCTGAAGAGCTCCGACGAGAACAACTGCGTGCTCTACGCCCGGGACGGCAACCTGACCCTCTTCGTCGCGGTCAAGGGCATCCACTACCCGAAGGGCGCGTGCGAGGACCTCACCAAGGACATGGCCCGCCAGGGCGTGGCGGCGGTGGCGGCCCTGTGAGCGCCTCGCAGCCGCTGCCGGAGAAGGCCGGACCGTACCTCCTGCTGACCGAGCTCGGCCGGGGCGGCATGGGCCGTGTCCTGCTCGGCCTCGCACCGGACGGCCGGCCGGCGGCGGTGAAGCTGGTGCACGCCCGGCACGCGGCCGACGACGGCTTCCGCTCCCGCTTCCGGCGCGAGGTGGAGGCCTCGCGGAAGGTGTCCGGCGCCTACACGGCCGCCGTCCTCGACGCCGACGCGGACGCCGAGCAGCCGTGGCTGGCCTCGGTGTTCGTGGCCGGACCCTCGCTGGGTGCGGCCGTCGAGCGCGCGGGCGCGCTGCCGCCCGACGCCCTGCACCGCCTGGCGGTGGGGCTGGCGACGGCCTTGGGCGAGATCCACCGGGCCGGTCTGGTCCACCGCGACCTCAAGCCCGAGAACGTCCTGCTCGCCGAGGACGGCGCCCGGGTCATCGACTTCGGCATCGCGCGTGCGGCCGAGGCGGGCGGCGGCACCGAGCTCACCGGCACCGGCTGGGTGGTCGGCTCGCCCCCGTACATGTCGCCCGAGCAGGCGCAGAGCCGGGAACTGACCGGGGCGAGCGACGTGTTCTCCCTGGGGGCGGTGCTCGTGCTGGCGGCGACCGGGCGCAGCCCGTTCGCCGGCCCGTCCGCCCTCCAGACGCTCTACAACGTCGTCCACACCGAACCCGACCTGAGCGGTGTACCGCACCCCCTGCACGGGATCGTCGCCCGCTGCCTGGCCAAGGACCCGGCCGCCCGGCCCACCCCGGCCGAACTGCTGGCCCTGCTGGGCCCGGTGGCGCCGGCGGCCCGGCCGTGGCCGCCGGCCGTGCACCGCATGGTCGACGAGCAGCGGGCCCGCGCCGAGGGCCTGCTGGTGGGCGACCCCGAGCGCACGGCCCTCCTGCACGGCACCGGCGCCCCGCCGACCGCGGTGCTCACCGCGCACCACTCCCCCGCGCCGCCGGCACGCCACCGGCGCGCCGTGACGTGGACGGCGGCGGGGGCGGTGCTCGCGGCGGGCCTCGGCGTGGGGGCGTACCTGCTGCAGCGCGACGACGACGGGAGCACCGGCCCGCCGGACAAGTACGTGACGATGCCGGTGTGCTCGCAGGCGGTGACCAGGCTTCCGCTGCGGGGGGAGCGGCGGAAGGACAAGGACCAGGAGCGCGAGAACACGGAAAGCTCGACGACCCAGTGTTACTGGTTCGACAAGGACCAGCCCCAGGCGGACGGCTGGAACTACTCCCCCAGCGCCGCCGTCACGTGGGAACTGCAGCGCTCGGACCAACGGAGGAACGGCACGCAAAAGCAGCGGCAGGACTTCGACGACAGCGCGAGGAGCGGTCGCCCGGCGACCGGCCTCGGCTTCGGTGACGCGGCGTACTGGACGGTCCACGAGAAGAGCTACGAGAAGGGCTGCCAGCTCAACGTGCGCGACGGCAACCTCGTGGTGCGGGTCTTCCTGGACGACACCCGGCACCCCTCCTGCGAGGCCGACGCCCGGGGCGTCGCGCAGGCCGCCCTGGCGGCCATGCCGCCGCGGGCGGGCTGAGCGCAGGACGTCGTCACCGCGCGCCGTCCGGCTCCTCCAGCGGTCCCGGCAGGCGCACGCCGAGCGCGGCGATGTCGTCGTCGAGGGCTCCGCCGCTGTAGCGCAGGAGGTCGCGGTGCAGGGCGTCGAGCAGCTGCCGGGGGTGGTCGGGGGACTGCCGGCTCATCCAGGCGGCCAGGGGGAAGAAGTCGCCGGTGCCGTTGCGGGCCTCGGTGACGCCGTCGGTGTACAGCAGCAGCAGGTCGCCGGGGGTGACGTCGAAGGTGTCGACGCTGTAGTGGTCGCCGATGAGGTCGGCGAGGTCGACCAGCGGCGAGGGTGCGCTGGGTTCGAGGACGAGCAGTTCCTTGCGCTTCAGCAGCAGGGGCGGGGGGTGCCCGCAGTTGAGGACGCGGACGCTGGTGCCCTCGTGGGGGATCTCGACGAGGAGGACGGTGGCGAAGCGCTCCATCATGTCGTCGGGCGGGAATGCGGCGCTGTAGCGGGTGCTGCTGGCCTCCAGGCGGCGCGCGATGGCGGCCAGGTCGGCCTCGTCGTAGGCGGCCTCCCGGAAGGAGTTGACGATCGCCGCGGCCGAGCCCACCGCCGGCAGTCCCTTGCCCCGCACGTCGCCGATGAGCAGCCGGACGCCGTGCCGGGACTCGACGACCTCGTAGAAGTCGCCTCCGATGCGGGCCTCGGCGGCGGCCGCGAGGTAGAGGGATTCGATGTCGATGCCGGCGCAGCGGCGCGGCATGGGGCTGAGGACGACCTGCTGGGCCGCGTCGGCGACGAGCCGGACCTGGAAGAGGGTGCGTTCCCGCCGGAGCCGCACGTGGCTTCCGTAGGCGGCCGCCACGGTGACGGCGACGATTCCGGCGGAGGTCCACCACGTGTTCAGGCCCGGGAAGACGAAGCCGAGGCCGATCATGAGGAAGAGGCAGACCGTGCCCAGCAGGACGGTGGGGAGCACGGGCCACATGGCGGCGGCGAAGGCGGGGGCGGCGGGGAGCAGGCGGCTGAAGGCCATGCTCGGCGGGGTGGCGTAGGCCAGGCCGGCGATGACGACGGTCAGGACGATGGGAGACAGCAGCGTGAGCCGCCTGCGGCCGGGGCGTCGACGGGACCGCGACCCTCCTGACTTGATCACGATTCATAGCATATCTACACACAGTGAACATAGCGCCCTGATGCCAGCGGTCGGTGGACATGCAGTGCGAACGGGTGACCGAACGAATGCCGGGGGAAGCCGTGCTTCCCCCGGCATGCGTCCGTTCCGGCGTGCTTACGGCGCCATCTCGTAGGCGCCCGCCAGCGCCTCGACGCGCTCCCAGACCCGTGCCGAGCGGGCCGCGTCGACCACGGGGCGGCGCACCGCGCCCAGGGCCCAGGTCTGCTGCTGCTCGGTGGCGGAGTCCTTGCCGTGCAGCTCGACGGCGTAGGCGGAGAAGTCACGGACGAGGACGGCGAAC
This sequence comes from Streptomyces luteosporeus, assembly GCF_039532865.1. NCBI lineage: Bacteria > Bacillati > Actinomycetota > Actinomycetes > Kitasatosporales > Streptomycetaceae > Streptomyces > Streptomyces luteosporeus. The sequence goes on along the minus strand of NZ_BAAASL010000009.1, from coordinate 185,134 downwards.
AGCTCGTCGAGCACGTCCTCCTCGGCGCCCGTCAGGGCGGCCTGCTCCAGGATCAGCTGGCCGTGCACGACCAGGGCGAAGAGCTGGCCGACGGCGAGCAGCAGGTCCAGGTCGCGGCTCTGCTCCTTGTCGGGGGCGGCGGTGGTGACGAAGGCGCACAGGGCGTCGGCCTGCTCGCGGAAGCGGGCGACGTTCGGCAGGTGCGCGTAGCCGTCGTAGGCGGTGCGCCAGTCGTGGAAGCGCACCGCGCCCAGGCCGCGGGCCGGTCCCTGGCGGAAGAGGAAGGCGTCGTCGGCCGCGTCGAGGCGGGTGGGGACGGGCGCGTACTGCGCCGGGTTCAGCAGGTGGTTGCCCATGAACTTGAGGATCAGGGCGAGGTTGACGTGGACCGTGCCCTCCAGCTTCGGCAGGCCGCGGATCTCGCTCGCGGCCTGGGCGAAGTAGGTGTCCTTCTCGAAGCCCTTGGCGGCGATCACGTCCCACATCAGGTCGATGACCTTCTCGCCCTCGGTCGTCACCTTCATCTTCGTCATGGGGTTGAAGAGCAGGTAGCGGCGGTCGTCGGGGCCGGCGGTGCGGAAGTAGTCGACGGCGCGGTCGCTGAAGAGCTTCATGCCGACGAGGCGGACGTACGCGTCGGTCAGCTCGCGGCGCACGTGCGGGAAGGCGGTGACGGGGCGGCCGTAGAGGATGCGGTTGTGGGCGTGGGTGACGGCCTCGTACATCGCGTGCTCGCAGATGCCGATGGAGGCGGTGCACAGGTTGAACTTGCCGACGTTGACGGTGTTCAGGGCGGCGTCGAAGGCGGCCTGACCGGTGTGCAGGACGTCCTCGGCGGCGACGGGGTAGTCCTCCAGGCGGAACTCGCTGACGTACTTCGAGGAGTCGACGACGTTCTTGACCAGGTGGTACGCCGCGTGGCGGCTGTCGGCGGCGAAGAAGACGTAGCCGTCGGGGCCCTCGACGTCGGTGCGGCGGCCGAAGACGGAGACCAGACCTGCGGCGTTGCCGTTGCCGATGTAGTACTTGGAGCCGGTGGCGCGGAAGCCGCCCTTGCCGTCGGGCTCCAGCAGCATGTCGGTGGAGTAGATGTCGGCGCCGTGGGTCTTCTCCGACAGGCCGAAGGCGAACACCTCGCCCTGATCGAGCAGTTCGGCGGCGCGGGTGCGGGCGGCGGCGTTGTCGCTCTGCCAGACCGGGCCCAGGCCGAGGATGGTGACCTGCCAGGCGTACCAGTAGTCGAGCCCGTAGAAGCCGAATATCTCGTTGAGGGCGGCGATGCGGGCGGTGTCCCAGCGCTTGTCCGCGTGGTCGCCGGCGGCCGCGGCGGGGGTGAGGAAGGTCGCGAACAGGCCCTCCTTGGCGGAGAAGGCGAGGAAGTCGGACAGCCAGGCGCGGGAGCGGTAGTCCTCGATCAGCTTGCGCTTGCCGCGCGTCTCGAACCAGTCGACGGTGGCGCGCAGCAGGCGGCGGGTCTCGGGGTCGAAGTGCGCCGGGTCGTAGGTGCGCGGGTTGAACAGGAGCTGGTCGGCCATGACTGGTCGCCTTTCCGGCTGGGGTCGGGGGTGGTGGACGGTGGTCGGGTGGCGCTGTCGGTGGGGGCGTCGGCGGGGCCCGTGCCTCAGGGGCCCGGGCGCTCGGCGGCCCGTGCCGCCTGGATGCGGCGGAGGGTGGCGAGCACGTCCTCCAGCCAGGCGAGCGTCATCCGCTCGTAGGCGATGCCGCCGCGCAGCACGACGTGCTGCAGCTCCTGCATGTCGTCCAGGTGCGCGGGGGCGTCGGGCCCGGTGAAGTCGCGCGACTCCCCTGCGAGGTAGTGCGCCAGGCGTTCGGAGTGCAGCTGGTGGTAGCGCTCGACCTGGCGCATCAGGGCGGACGGGTCGTCGAAGGCGGCGCCGCGGATCTTCACGGCGAGGTCGTGCCGGACGCTCTCGGGCTCGATCGGCTCGTGCAGCCATGCGGCGAGCGCGTCCCGCCCGGGGCCGGCCACCGCGTAGTGCTTCTTGTCCGGCCTGCCCTGCTGCGCCACCTCGCGCGCCTCGACCCAGCCGTCGCCCTCCATCCGCTTGAGGACGCGGTAGATCTGCTGGTGGGTCGCGGTCCAGAAGTAGCCGATGGAGCGGTCGAACCGCCGGGCCAGCTCATATCCGGAACCCGGCTTCTCCAGCAGGGAGACGAGGATCGCGTGCTCGAGCGCCATACGCCGGATCCTCTATGCAACTCGTTTCATAGGCAAGAGGGCCCCGGCGCGGTGAGACGCGGCTCACGCACGGACCGAATGCGCCGGCATCGGCTATCTTCGACGCCGATCGGATCAGCGGACCGGACCGAGCGGGGTGGGGCGGGGCATGTCGCAGGAACCTTGGGCGGAGTTGGGGGAAACCGTGGGCGCGATCCGCGCCCAGTTGCAGCAGGCCATGCAGGAGGGCCGGGACGAGCCGCTGAAGTTCAAGGTGGGCCCGGTGGAGCTGGAGATGACCGTGGCCGTGAAGAAGGAGGCCGGGGCGCGGACGAAGGTGTTCGTCCTGCCCTGGACCGGCGAGGCCGACGGCAGACGGACCGCGGAGCGCACCCACCGGATCACCTTCACGCTCCAGCCCGTCGACGCCGACGACGAGGACGCGAGGATATCCGGCACCGTGGACGGGCTGCCGGAGTAGACCGGTGGACCGGGCACGGGTCGTGGAGGTCTGGGCGCCGTCCGGGGACCGCCACCGCGTCGGCACCGGTTACCTGATCTCCTCCCGCCTGGTGCTCACCGCCCACCACGCGGTGGCGGACACCCCGGCCCCGGAGCAGGTCGGGGTCCGGCTCCTGGACCCCGCAGGCGGTACGACCTGGATGGCGGCCGAGCGGGTCTGGCCCGCCGGCCCCGTCGACCTCGTCGCGCACCCCGAGCAGGACGGCGCGCTGCTGCGGATCGTCGATCCCGCGTGGCGGCCCCCGCGCGTGGAGCCCGTACGGTTCGGCCGGATCGCCGGCGAGGCCCGCGTGCCGTGCCTGGGGCTGGGCTTCCCCGACGCCGCCACGGACCGCGCGAGGCCGAGGCGGCGCGACACCCTGGCGGTGCGCGGCCACGTGGATCCGTTGCACGCGCTCAAGTCCGGCATGGTCACCGTGCACGTGGACACGGGCATCGTCCCGCGGCGCGCGGCCGGTGGCGGCTCCCACTGGAGCGGCGCCTCGGGCACCGCCGTCTTCTGCGGTCCGCTGCTGGTGGCCGTCCTGGCCACGGACAGGAAGATCGCGGACACCGCGAACGTCCTGGACGCCGTCCCCGTCACCACGCTCCTCGCCTCACCGGGCTTCCGCCGGGTCCTGGAGGAGGAGGGCGTCCACTGCTTCGCCGAGGACGTCCCCGCGCCCGTGCCCATGCCGCTGAGCGGCGAAGAGGATGCCGAGCCCGCGTACTCGCCCCTCGCGATGGCCCCCGTCTCGCGGGCCCACCGGACGCGGACGGCCGCGGGGGCCGGTGCCGCGGCCGTCCTCGCGGCACTCGTCGTCCTCCTCGTCCTCCTCGCCCGCCAGCCGGACGCCGTCCGGCTGCCCGCCGCGGCGGCCGCCGGCGCCCTGGCGGCGTGGGCCGTCGTACGGGCGCGGCGGCCCCGGTGGCCCGGCGCGGCCAGGGCGGCCGCCCGGCAGGCCCTCGCCGAGACCGTCCGGCAGGCGGCGGGCGAGCGGCGCCGGCACCTGCTGGGCCGGGACACGGTGGCCATCAACGTCACCTTCACCACGCTGCCGGACGCCGGCCGCGGGCCCCGCTCCGCCCCGCCCGCGGGCGACTTCGAGGGCATCGCGCGCTACTTCGCCGCCCTGCGGCCGCAGCGGCTCGTCGTCACCGGTGGGCCCGGTGCGGGCAAGACGCTGCTCGCCAACGAGCTCGTCCACCGGCTGCTGGCGCAGGAGCGCTCCGAGGGCCCCGTGCCCGTACCGGCCGGCCTGGCCGGGTGGGACACCGCCACGCCGTTCGCCGACTGGTTCGGTGCCCTCCTGGCCCGCGAGTACCTGGGCGGCTCCGAGACGGCGGCCCGTGACCTGCTCGCCTTCGGTCGGATCCTGCCCGTGCTCGACGGGCTGGACGAGATGGACGAGGCCGGCACCGGCCGGCGCCACGCCGCGGCCGCGCTCGCGCAGCTCAACGAGTTCACGGGGCCGCTCGTCCTCACCTGCCGGGAGGAGGACTACGCCACCCTCGGCCGGGACGGCGCGCGGCTGCTCGACTGCGCCACGGTGCGCATCGACGCGGTCGGCGCGCCGGACCGCCGGCTCTACCTCGACCGGCGGGCCCACGACCGGTCCCGGCTCGCCGGTCTGGAGGCCGAGCTGTCCGAACCGGACACCGCGCTCGGCGCCCTGCTCGGCTCGCCCTGGATGCTCACCCTGGCGTCGATCACCTCCCAGTCCGACGAGGGGGCCCGCGTCCTGCGGTCCTTCATCGGCGTACCGGCCTCCGCGGCGCACGTGCGCCGGCTGCGCGACGTGCTGCTCGGCCGGCTCGTGCCGACCCTGTGCCGGCCGGACCCCGGGCACGGCCCCCAGCCCTACCCCGACGCGGAGGCTGTCACGCGCTGGTTGCGCCTGCTCGCCGCCCACCTGCACGGCGGTCCGGCCGGCCGGGACCTGGCCGTCCACCGCCTGTGGCCGGTGGCGGGCCCGCGGGCGGCCCGGTACGCCGCCGCCGCGATCACCCTGGCCTGCTGGCTGCCGGCGTTCGTCCTGCTCGCGCTGTGCCTGCGGCAGCGCGGGGGCTTCCCCTTCCCCGGTACTCTGCTGCTGCTCCTGCTCGTCCCCGCCCCGCTCGTGGCCGCGTGGGGCGCGCGGGCCCGTGCCATCCAGCCCCGGCGCGTCCTCCACCAGCGCCTGCGCAGCGCCCTGGGCTGGCAGCGGATCGGTCTCGGGGCCCTGCTCGGTTGTGTGCTGATGCCGCCGCTCGTCCCGCTGTTCGGCGCGGGGTACGCGGGCGCGGCGGCCACCGCCTTCGCGCTCGTCTTCGGCTTCGGGCTGGCCCTGTCGGTCCGGGCGGACATCGACCGCCGGTTCCTGGTGGCCGGCGCTCTGCCCGTCGCCCTCGGCCTGACGGTCGCCGCCGGCCGCCTCGCAGGCCCCCTCGGGGACTTCATCGGGGTGATCGCGGGCTGCGGCGGCGGGGCGCTGGCCCTCGCCGTGGGCGTCCCCCTGGGCCTGTGGGCCGCCCGCCGCGCCGACGGCGGCGCCCCCGACCCGGACCCGCCCGGCGCCCCCACCCCGCTCGCCCCCTTGCGGGGCGACGCGGCGGCCGGCCTGGTCGCCGGCACCCTCGTCACCGGCATCGCGCTGTACGCCACGCTGACCGTGCCCTGGCTCCGCGTCGGCTGGCCGCTGGCCGTGCCCACCTCCCTCGCCTGCGGCCTGGCGGCCGGCCCCGGCTTCGTCGCCGACGTCACCCGCCAGTACGCCGGAGTGGTCCTGGCCACCCGCGGCCGGCTCCCCTGGAACGTCGTGGGCTTCCTGCGCTGGTGCCACCGCGCGGGCCTGCTGCGCTCGGCCGGTACGGTCTACCAGTTCCGGCACGAGGACCTGCTGGCGTGGCTGCGCGAGCGCGAGCGCGCATGAGTGCGCGTACTCATGACAACCACCGTGACCCCGGGGAGGGTCGGGACATGACGAAGACCAAGGCGACGAGGGCGCGGCCCGGGGTGCTGCCGGTGGCAGTGCTGGCCGTGCTGGCGGCCGGGTGCGGGACGGAACGGGCGGGCAGCGACGCCGCCGGTGCCGGGGCCTCGCCGAGCGCGGCGGCGGTGCCGGGCGCAGCGGCGGACTTCCCCTGCCCCGGCGAGAGTCCCCTGCCGGCCCCACGGTCGACGTCGGGCTCCTCCGCCCCGCAGGGGGCGCCCCCCGACCACTACGCCGAGAACCACGGCTTCAAGGTGCCCCTCCCCCTGCACGGGCAGAAGCGGTGCGAGGGGCTGGCGGCCGCCGGGCACGTCAAGGGCGCCCTGGAACCCCTGCGCGGGCGCGGCGACTTCGCCCCGGAGGACACCCGCCGCGCGCTCGTCGCCCTCGGCTATCCCGCCGAGAAGGTGCGCTCGTACCAGAACGGCACCACCGGTGTCGGCTTCCTCGTCGACGCCGCCTCCCTGTGCCTGGAAGGCACGATGAGCTCCGTCTCGATCCGGGCGGAGGCCTTCGGCGGCTACCCCGACGGCACCGGCTGCGAGCCGCCCCGCGGCGGCCACTGACCGTCTTCAGGCGGTGAGGTGTGCGAGCTCGTCCGGCTCCAGCGCGATGTCGAACGTCTCCCGCAGCACCTGTCCGAGCTCGGAGGGGGCGATCTCCCGGGAGGTGCGGGAGCCGTCCGGGCGGATCGTCGTCCACGTGGTGGCGTCCAGCTGGTGGTGCTCGGGCCCGGTGAAGCGCTGGGCGAAGATCCGCTTGACGAACGGCGAACGCGGGTGCGTGCCCACGTAGTGGCTGCCCATCACGTAGTCGACGGGATAACGCGGCGCGAGGGAGAAGGTGTGCCGGTCCGTCCAGCCGTCCGGGCCGTGCTGGTGGAGCCACCAGGCGTCGACGAAGGTGCCGGGCCGCCGTTCGAGCCGGAACCGCCAGCCGTCGGCGTCCACTTCCGCTCCGTCGGCGAGCTCGACCGGCTCGGTGGGGCCGCCGCCGAAGCCCACGTCGCACAGCCAGTGCCGCTCGTCGTCGGTGCTGCGCACGACCAGCATGGCGTGGGTCGCCGGGGTCAGCCGGCTGCTGCCGAGCGTCACGCGCCCCGAGATCCCGGTGACCTCGAACCCGAGGCGCTCCAGCGCGGCCGCGAGGAGCAGCACGTGCTCGAAGCAGTACCCGCCCCGGCGCCTGCGGACAATCCTGTCCTGCAGGGAGGCGAGGTCCAGGGGCAGCGGCCGGCCCAGGACCGCGTGGACGTTCTCGAAGGGGATCGACGTGGTGTGGGCGCGCACCAGGCGGCGCAGCGTGGCGAGCGTCGCGGTGCGCTCGCCGGTGAAGCCGATGCGGCCGAGATAGGCGTCCACGTCGAGCTCGTCGCCGTGCCAGGTGCCCGCGCCGGTGGGGAGGTGCGAAGTCATCGTGTGCTCTCTCACGTTCTGTGCGCCGCGTTCTTCCCGTTCCCGAACGCCGCCCTGCCGACCCTACGGGCCCGGGGCCGCCCGCTGCCTCTGCGTGCGGTCCCGTCCCGCCCGGGACCTTGGTCGTAGGCCGCACGGTCGCAAGGAGGGCCGTTCCGCTGTTCCGCCGTTCCGCCGTGCGGCGGAGCGGCCTCCTTCGCCCGGCCGACGCCGCCGGCGAGGACCTTTTGCGATCTTCGAGTCAGCGCCCGGGACCGCCCCGGCGCCCGGCCCAAGGACGACCTCGATGCATGCAGCGCCCCCACCGACCACGACGGTCCCGGCCAGGACCACCGAGCGGCCCGTGCCTGCGTGGGCGACGCGGATCGCCCGCCTCCTGCCATGGCTCGCGCTGCCCGTGTGCCTGTGGCGGCTGCCCATCGGCTTCGGGTACACGATGGGGCTCGACCTCGGCCCCATGCCGGGGCCGGTGTGGGTGGGCGTCCTCTACGTCGGCACGCTCAGTCTGCTCTCCGAGGCGTTCGCCCTGGCGTGCCGCGCACTGGTGAGCTGGTGGGGCGAGACCGTGCCTGCGTGGGTGCCGCGGCTGGGCGGACGGCGCATCCCGCCGATGGCCGTGATCGTCCCCGCCACGGTCGCCGGCCTGGGCCTTGTGTACCTGCTCGTCGACTGGTGGCTGGCCACCCTCCGCATCGGGGGCTGGGCGGACGGCCCGTACGGCAATGTGTGGTGGCGCGTTCTGGCCATGACGGTCAGCGGCCTGTTCGTGACGTGGGGTCCGCTGGTGCTGGCGCTCACCTACGGTTACTGGCGGCGCCGTTGCCGGTGACGGACGCTCCGGAGGGCCGCTGCGCCAGCCGCTCGACGGCCTGCAGCGTGCGGGCCGCGGCGTCCTCGCCCGCCATGTGACGGGCCGCGGTGGCGGCGGCGCGGGCGTACGTCCCGTCCCGTACGGCGTCGCGGAGGGCGTCGCCGAGGCGTTGCGCGGTCAGTTCCTTGAAGGGGATGGGTGCGGTGGCCGCGCCGAGGGCGGCGAGCCGGCCGGCCCAGAAGGGCTGGTCCGCGGCCACCGGGACGGGCACCGCCGGGACGCCGGCGCGCAGTGCGGCCGCCGAGGTGCCCGCGCCGGCGTGGTGCACCACCGCGGCGACGCGCGGGAACAGCAGCGCGTGCGGCAGGTCGCCGACCGTCAGCAGATCGTCGCCCGTGGCCGCGAGCCCCGCGCTGCCGTTCTGCAGGATGCCGCGCAGCCCGGCCCGGCGCAGGGCGGCCACGGCGAGCTCGCTCAGCCGCTCCCCCTCGCTGCCGGCCATGGAGCCGAAGCCGACGACCACGGGCGGTGGGCCGGCGGCGAGGAAGTCCTCCAGGTCCGCGGGCAGCTGTTCGCTCTCGTCGACGTGCGGCCACCAGGTGCCCACGACCTGGAGGCCGTCGCGCCAGTCGGACGGGCGCGGCACGACGGCCGTGCTGAAGCCGTGCAGGACGGGCCAGTTCGCCGCTTCCTGCCGGCGCCGGGCCGCCGAGGGGGTGAGCGGGGGAAGGCCGAGACGGCGGCGCAGGGCGGCGGTGGCCGGTGCGAAGACGCGGTCGGCCATGCGCAGCGCGAAGCGCCCGGCCGCGCGGTTGCCGAGGCGGCCCAGGGAGCGGGCGCCGGTGACGACGGGCGGGAAGTCGCCGGTCGGTGCGGTGGGCTGGAGGTAGACGCCGAGGCTCGCGGTGCCCGTGGCCTCGGTGAGGTGCCAGCCGAGCGGGGCCGTGGTGGCCGACAGCAACAGCAGATCGGTGTCGTCGGTGACGGCGTCGGCGAAGCCCTGCCCGAGCTCGGTGACGAACGCGGCGGCGCTGCGCATCAGGGCGCGCCGGTCGCCGACGTCGCCGTGGGCCTCGGGGCGGCCGGGCAGGGGGCGGAAGTCCAGTCCGGCCCGTGCCACCAGGTCCGCGAAGGGCTCCGGGGCGGCGAGGGCGACGTCGTGGCCGGCCCGGCGCAGGGCGGCGCCCAGGCCGGTATAGGGGGCGATGTCACCGCGCGAGCCGGCCGCGGCGATCAGGATGTTCATGGGTGCTCCGTACGTTCTCGGGCGGCCCGCAAGGGCCGGGTGCGGCGTGTCAGTGCTGGCCCTGAGCGGCCTCGAAGGAGTGCCCGTCCGGCTCCCCCGGGCGCCCCGGCTGTTGATCTCCCGGCCCTTCGGGCCGGCCGGTGCGGTGTGCCTCGCGGCGGGCGGCGTTGGCGTGCACGGCCTTGCGCAGGTAGGCGGCGAGGCCCGGCCGCTGCTGCGAGGGCGGGACGACGAGGGCGAAGGCGCGCGGGTCGGCGGCGAAGTCGTCGGCGATGCGCCGGTGCATGGCGGGCGGGCACGAGGTGAACCAGCGCGAGATGTGCAGGCGGTGCTCCTCGGCGAGGTCCATGACCCGCTCGCCGTCGGCGGGCTCGCGCTCGTCGAAGGCGGCGAGCAGTTCGGCGCGCCAGGCGGTGGCCTCGCTCATCAGCTGCCGCCAGTCCTCCTTGCTGTGGGCCGCGGCCCGTGCCATCGACTCGCGGTGGCCTTCGGAGCCGGCCCATTTCAGCTGGGCCTCGGTGGCGTAGCTGAGGTCGAAGGCGATCTCGCCGAAGACCTCGAAGCGCTCCTGCGGGCTCAGGGACACCCCGGTCTGCTGGACCTCGATGGCCCGCTCGGCGACCTCGGCGAGCCGTTGCAGCCGGGCGGCCTCCTCGCGCAGTTGCCGCTGCCGGGCCCTGAGGTGGTCCAGGGCGTTGGCCTGCGGGTCCTGCAGGATGGTGGCGATCTCCTCCAGGCAGAAGCCGAGTTCCCGGTAGAAGAGGATCTGCTGCAGGCGGGCCAGGTCGGCGTCGCTGTAGAGGCGGTAGCCGGCGTGGCTGCGGCCGCGCGGCGTGAGCAGCCCCGCCCGGTCGTAGTGGTGCAGCGTCCGCACCGTCACCCCGGCGAAGGCCGACACCTGTCCCACGGAATAGCTCATGCACCTGCCCTTTCGTCGGCGTACAGCGTGCAGCCTGACGTAGGGGAAGGGTCAACCGGCCCGTCCCGCCGCGGTCACCCGCAGGGCTGAAGCGGGGCGCGGGGCGCATCGGCGGAGGATCCGGGGGAAGGATGCGGGCGACCACCGGCGAAGGGGATCGGCGTGGCGACCTGCTCGACGGAGGCCCACTACCGTCAGAACGTGCTGCCGTACTACCGGGCGTTCGGCTCGCGCTTCGGCTATGCGGCCCTGCTCGGCAGGACGCGGCACTTCGGCTGGTACGAGCCCGGTGACTCGCCCTGGCGGTTCACCGCCGCCATGCGCCGCATGGAGCTGGTGACCGCCCGCAAGCTGGCCCTGCCGGCGACGTCGTCGGTGCTCGACGCGGGGTGCGGGGTGGGTGACACGGCCCGTACGGTGGCCCGGGCGAGCGGGGCGTACGTCACGGGGATCGACGGGATCGAGCCGGACCTTGCCCTCGCCCGGCAGCGCTCGGCCAGGGCGGGCGGGCCGGGCGGGCGCACGCGCTTCCTGCGGGCCGACTACCACGCGCTCCCGTTCGCCGACGCCTCGTTCGACGGCGTCTACACCATGGAGTCCTTCGTCCACTCGCCCGAGCCGGCGCAGGGGCTCGCCGAGTTCTTCCGCGTCCTGCGGCCCGGCGGCAGGCTGGTGATGTTCGAGTACGCGAGCACCCCGCAGGACCGGCTCACGCCCAAGGCCAGATCGGCGCTGGTGCGGGTGTGCGAGCTGTCCGGCATGGCGGGGATGCTCGCGATGACGCACGGCGAGCTGGAGCGGCTGCTGCGGCGGACGGGGTTCACGGTCGAGTCGGTCGACGACGTGACGGCGCACATCCTGCCCATGCTGTACGCGTTCTCGGTGCTCGGCCGCCTGCCCTACGCGCTCGCCCGCGCGGTGGGACGCGGGGACAGCCTGGTCAACGCGATGAGCGGGGTGGAGATGTACCGGCACCAGGAGACCTGGCGCTACACCATCAGCGTCGCCGTCAAGCCCTGACCTCATGCCTGCCGGGTGGTGCCCGGCCGCAGGCGGCCCGTCAGGGCCAGGAAGGCGACGAACGCACCCAGGACGAGCCAGCCGGGCCAGCCGGCGATGCCCATGTGCAGGGGGTCGAGAGGGGCGTCGGGATCGGCGAAGTGCCGGACCATGCCCACGCTCATGGTGCTCACGAAGGCGTGCCCGAGGACCGCCGGCACGACCGAGCCGGAGCGCAGCCGCAGCCAGCTGAAAACCGGCAGCACGAGGAGGCAGCTGATCACCATGGCGGGGACGGAGACGTACCAGGGCCGGCCCGGGTACTGGCCGCCCATCAGCAGCGTCGGCAGGTGCCACAGGGCGAAGGCCGTGCCGGTGAGCAGATACGCCCGTACCAGGGCGGCGCGGCTGCCGTCCCGCAGCAGGCGCGGGAAGAGGTAGCCCTGCCAGCCCAGTTCCTCGCCGAAGAACAGCGGAAGCGAGAGGAGCATGCCGGCCAGGCCCTCGGCGGCCCAGGTGCCGAGCCCGCTGCCGTGCATCCCGTCGAAGGGGTAGCGGCCCGCGAGCGTCCCCAGCGCGAGGGCGGCGCCCGTCAGACCTGCGGGAACGGCCACGGCCAGCAGGCACGAGCGCACGGCACGCCCCCGGGGCCGCGGCCACCGCAGGGCGAGGGCGTCACGCAGCCGGCCGATGCGCTCGACATGGCGCAGGACGACGAGCGCGGCGAGCGCGGGGGCGAACATGGCGGCGGAGATGCAGGCGTTCTCCAGCAAGCCCGGCTGGTCCCGCGCGTCGGCGCGCTGGAAACCACCGGCCAGCAGCGGTGTCATGGCCAGCCACATGCCGGCGCAGGCCAGGGCGAAGTAGAGAAGGGGACCGCGCCGACGCCACCCGGCGAGGGACGGCGGTGACGCCGCGGAGCCCTTTGCAATGGTCATGCCGGGACGCTACGGCGACGCCGTGCCACCGAGGAATGCGGCCAACCCGACCGGGGACACGGGGGACTGCCCCACCACCGGGGCGACCGGTGCGACGGCTGCGCAACCGTGCCGCGGCCACCGGCTCGGCGACGCGCACGCACCCCGGCCGCCGTGCGCCCTGCCGGCGCACCGGCGCACGGCTGCCGCGCGCCCGATGAGCACTACCGCGCCCGGCGCCCCTGGCGGTACGCCTGGGTGCAGGCACGGACACCCTGGTGAACGAGGAGCGTCAATGGATACCAGCCCGGACGGGGTGAGCGTGCTCGGGCTGGGAGCCATGGGCTCCGCCCTGGCGGCCGGCTTCCTGGCCGCCGGCCACCGTACGACGGTGTGGAACCGCACCCCGGGCAGGGCGGCGGCCCCGGCCCTGCGCGGCGCCGTGGTGGCGGGTTCGGCCGCGCAGGCCCTGACGGCGAGCCCGCTGACCGTGGTGTGCCTGTCCACGTACGACGCGGTCCGCGAGGTCCTGGAGCCGCTGCCGGGCGCCGTCGCCGGCCGTACCGTCGTCAACCTGACCTCGGGGCCGCCCGTGGACGGGCAGCGGATGGCGCAGTGGGCCGAGCGGTGCGGCGCCGGGTACCTCGACGGGGTGCTGATGACGACACCGGACCGCGTCGGCACCCCCGGCGCCCTCCAGCTCTACGCCGGCCCCGCGGCCCTCTTCCGCGCGCACGAGCCGACGCTCGCGGCGCTGGGCGACGCGCTGCACGTCGGCGAGGACCACGGGCTCCCGTCCGTGTACGACACGGCGCTGCTGGGGCTGATGTGGTCCACCCTGACCGGCTGGCTCCTCGGCAGCGCGCTCATCGGCGCCGACGGGCCGGGCGGCGGCGTGCCGGCGACCGCCTTCACGGACGTCGCGGCGCGCTGGATGAAGACCGTGGAGACGTTCATGCGCGACGGCGCCCGGCAGGTCGATGCCGGGCACACGCCGGGCGGGCAGTTCCCGCTCGACCTGCATCTGATGACGATGGACGTCCTCGTGCACGCCTGCGAGCTCCGCGGCATCGACCCGCAACTCCCCCGGGCTCACCGGGCGCTGGTGCACCGGGCCGTCATGGAGGGCCATGGGAGCGACAGCTTCGCGCGACTGATCGGCTACCTGCGCGACCCCTGACCGGCTGCGTTCGCGAACACCCGTCAATGACACCACCGATGCGCCACACAGGCTTGCGCATGGCACCATAATGGCGCCGTGATAGCATCACGGTCGCAGCGCCCCATGTCGGCTCCCTGCACCGGGAGTTCACCCGTGCCCTCGCCCACAGGGCCGGCTGCCGCGGCCGACCGCCCTCGTCCCGTACGACACACCACGCGGAGGACCGCATGACCCCGCACTCGTCCTTACAGCCCGACGTCGTTGCCGCCCTGCCGGTGACCCGCCCCTCGGGCTGTCCCTTCGACCCGCCCGCCGAGCTGGCGCGCCTGCGCGAGGAGCAGCCCCTGCGCCGGATGCGCTACCCCGACGGTCACCTGGGCTGGCTGGCCACCGGGCACGCCGCGGTCCGCGCGATCCTGGCCGATCCCCGGTTCAGCTCCCGCTACGAGCTGCTGCACCTGCCGGTCGCCGGCGGCTTCGAGGGCCCGCTGCCGCCGGCCCCGCCCGGCGACATGAGCGGCATCGACGCACCCGGCCACACTCGCTACCGGCGACTGCTCATGGGCAAGTTCACGGTCCGGCGGATGCGCGCGCTCACCGAGCGCGTGGAGCAGTTCACCACGGCCTGCCTGGACGCCATGGAGCGTCAGGGCCCTCCGGCGGACCTGGTGACGGCGTTCGCCCAGCCCGTCCCCGCCCTGGTGATCTGCGAGCTCCTCGGCGTGCCCGCCGACGGCCGCGACGTCTTCCAGCACCACACGACCACACTGACCGACATGAGCAGCTCACCGGAGGAACGGGACGCCGCCTACACCGCCCTGCAGGACACCCTCCACGCGCTCGTCCTGGCCAAGCGGGCGGCGCCCACCGACGATCTGCTCGGCGACCTCGCGCACGGCAGCGACCTGACCGACGAGGAGCTGGCCGGCGTCGGTACGTTCCTGCTGAGCGCCGGCCTGGACACCACGGCCAACATGCTGGCCCTGGGCACCTTCGCCCTGCTGAGCAACCCGGAGCAGCTCGCCGCCCTCCGCGACGACCCCGGCCTCGCCGACCGGGCGGTCGAGGAGCTGATGCGCTACCTGACCATCACGGACACCGGGGTCCGCGCGGCCCTGGAGGACGTGGAGGTCGACGGCCACCTCGTCAGGGCGGGCGAGTGCGTGACCCTCTCCCTCCAGGCCGCCAACCGCGACCCGGCCCGCTTCCCCGACCCCGACACCCTCGACATCCACCGCCGCGCCACCGGCCACCTCGGCTTCGGCCACGGCCCCCACCAGTGCCTCGGCCAGCAACTCGCCCGCGTCGAGATGCGCGTGGCCTTCCCCGCCCTGCTGGCCCGCTTCCCGCACCTGCGACTGGCCGTCGCACCCGAGGACGTCCCGCTGCGCACCACCTCGAACATCCATGGCGTGCACCGGCTGCCCGTCACCTGGTGAATCGCTGCCACCACCTGACCGTGTCCGAAACCTTTCGGTCACATTGCGGGCGCCGGCCTACTGAAAACGGAACCCTTCCCCGTCCCGCGGCCCCGCGCGCGTGAGCTGTGCGACGCACAAACCCCTTGATGCAAATGGTGATTGCTGTCGGCGGCAATCAAGGCTGGCCGATTCGACCCCACCGAGGTCGACGCGTCACGCGTGGTCTCCCTAGCGTGCTGGTGGCCGGATCGCATCGTGAGGGTCCGGCAACGGAAACGCACGGCAGCCACCTCAAGGGGGACCATGCGTAAGGTGAATGCACGCCGGTACGCCGTCGCCTCGGCGGCCCTCGGCCTCGCGGCCGGGCTGTTCGCAGCGGTGCCGGCGTCCGCGACGGCAGCGGCGCCCTCCGCGCAGGGCACGTCCGGGGACGTGGAGTTCTCCGTCTTCGACAACGGATCCGGAATCCCGAGAAACTCCTCGTTCCGGCTGGCCGACCTCGGCCGGCACGGGATAGCGGATTCCGCGGTGAAGCAGCTCGGCGCCGGGAAGGCCCCCGCTGCCGCCGGGAAGGAGAGCACGACGCTGAGCGGCCCCGACGATCTGGTGGGGCAGTGGAAGGACCGTGACGGCTGGACCGTCTACATGCGGCGGGGGTACTACGACCCCGCCAGGGACAGGGGCTTCGGACTGGCCAAGATAGAACAGAAACACAACCTCACCATGAAGGCCGTCGAGGCCACCACGAAGTACCCGCGCCCGGGAGCCGCGGGGAAGCAGAGGTTCGCCGGGTACCCGGACACCTGGAACTACTTCACCGACGTGCTGCACGTGAAGTGCAGCGGCTGGTGGATCTTCAGGACCTGCCGCGTCGACAAGGTCCAGGCCGTCCGTGCGGGAGTAGACTTCAGCGTCAAGATCCCGCAGCTCCCCAAGGGCGTCATCACCGCCTACTGCGAAGGCGTGCAGGGGCGTTGCCCCGACTGGGTCAAGAACGCCATCAACATCTGATCCGTCCCGCGTCAGGAGGGTCTCCCCGATGAGCCGACGTCCGGTCCGGCCGTCCCGCATCCTGCCCGCGGCCGAGTGGTGGGCGCCGTTGCTCGTCGACCTGGGTGCCGTGCAGCGCGGGAGCGCCGAACTCGGCCTGTGCGTACGGGATGTCGACCTCACCACCGGCCGCGCACGGGTGACCGTGCAATGGCCCGGCGTCCCCGCCACCACCCTCCTGCCCGACCCCGAGGCCGGCCGCGACGCGCTCCTGCAGGCGATCGCCGCGGTCGGCCCCGCCCGGCTCGCCGGCGAAGAACCGGCGGAATCCCCGTCATCACCGCTCGCCGGCCACGGCTGGCTGCTCGACGAACTCGGGCGGCGAAGCGACGCCTGGTACGCGTACCTCGCCGAACCGGTCGAGCTGCTCCGGGTGGAGACCGACGGCCGCCGGACCACGGACGTCGCCGTGGCGCGCACCGCGCGCGGCGACGTGGTGGGCGTCCGTGTCCCCCTGGCCGGGCTGGGGGCCGACGGCATGGACGTCGGCCTCACCTACACGATCGTCGAGCGCGCGGTGACCGCCGCGCCGGCCGACCTCCGACCGGCCGCCCCGGTACAGGGCCGCCCCACCTTCTCCACCGGCCTCCCGGGCGAGGGCCAGGGCGCCCCGTAGGGGCGCGGGGCGGTGCCCTCGGGGTGGCACGTCGACTGCGGGCCGTCGGGGGCCGATCGCGCAGTTCCCCGCGCCCCTACCGGGGCGCCCCGGTAGGGGCGCGGGGAACTGCGCGACAAGCCACGACGTGCCCGCAGACGGGCTGCCGTGGCCCGCCCACGCGGCGGCAGCCGCAAGTCGGCACTGCCCCGCGCCCCTACGGGGGCGCCCCTACCGGGCGCTGCACCCGTCCGGTGGGAGGGACTCCCCCGTGCCCAGCCGGATCGCCATGCGAGGGCGCATCGGCTCCTCGCCCCGCCGGGAGAGCAGGACGAGCTCCTCGACCGTGGCCTGCAGGGTGCCGAGCCGGGCCGCGCACTCGGCGGCCAGGCGCTTCGGGTCGTGCGTGCGGCCCAGCGACAGGTGCGGGGTGAAGCGGCCCTCGCGGCCGCCGCACAGCGGGAACCGCAGCTCCAGTTCCCGGTGGAGGCGGGCCCACGGTGCCAGGTCCGCCGCGGCCGGGTCGAGCCAGATCGTGGCGTAGTGCCGGTGCCGGAAGTACCGTACGCCCGCCATGCGTACGGCGAACGGCGCACTGTCCGCCGCCGCGGCGGCGAGCAGTGGCACGGCCTGCGCGAACGTCTCCTCCGGTACGAAGCCGAACAGCAGGTTCACGTGGGGTGGCCAGCGTCGCACCTGGGGGTCGTGCTCCCAGCGGATGTCCTGGATCGCCGGCCAGAGCTCCTGCGGCGGCAGCCATGCCACCGCCGTCCGGGCCGTCGGCGCCACCGCCAGCACGCCGTCCGGGATTGCGTTCACGCTTCCATGATCCGCATCACACGTCAGCTGCGCATGCGGGGTGCGAGCGCCCGGGCCCAGGCCTGCAGTGCGGGGTTGGCCAGGCTGGTGCCCAGCCAGTCGTGGTCGGGGGTGGTGCCCTCAAGGGAGGGTACGACCGCGACGTACAGTCCGGCGGCGCGCGCCGCGGCGATGCCCGTCGCGGAGTCCTCGAAGGCGACGGAGCGCCGCGGGTCCGCGCCGAGCGCCTCGCAGGCCGTGAGGTAGAGCTCCGGTGCGGGCTTGGGGGAACGGACCTCGTCGGCGGCGAAGGAGTGGGGGAAGAGGTCGGCCAGGCCGGCCGAGGACAGGGCGACGTCCAGCAGTTCCCGGGGGCTGTTGCTGGCCACGGCGATGGGGACGGCCGCCCGGCAGGCGCGCACCAGCTCCAGCGCGCCGGGCAGGGCCGTGGCGCCCCGGGCGAGCTCACGGCGGACTCCCGCGAGGAGGCCGGCGGCGATGTCGGCTCCGGCGTCGGGGCGGCCGAAGTAGGCGGCCATGGCCTCTGCGGCGGACTCCAGGGTGCGGCCGACGACCAGGGCCTTCTGTGCGGGCCCGAAGGGGTGGCCGTGCGCCGCGAAGAGGGCTGTTTCGGCGACGGTCCAGTGGGATTCGGTGTCGACCAGCAGGCCGTCGCAGTCGAAGACGACGGCGTCGGGGCGGGCGGGGAGGGAGCGGTTCACGGGGTCCTCACTGGCCGAGTGCGAGACGGATGCCGAAGGCGGCGATGACGGTGCCGGTGACGCGGTCGAGGAAGCGCCGGGCCGAGGGGCGTTGCAGGCGGTCCCGGAGCAGGTGGGCGAAGGCGATCAGCGCGCAGGACCAGACGAGGCCCAGGACCACGTGCACGCCGGCCAGGAGCACGCCGGAGACGAGGTGCGAGGCACCGGCGGGCATGAACTGCGGCAGCACCGCTACGTAGAAGGCGCCCATCTTGGGGTTGAGGAGGTTGGTCACCAGCCCCTGCCGCCAGCCGCCGAGCAGGATGTCGCCGGCTCCCGTCCCGGCGCCGGCCGGTTCCTCGGCGCCGGCCGGCTGCGGGCTCCCGCCCGGTGTGCGGCGCCGCCAGGTGGCCCACAGCAGCCTGCCGCCCATCCACAGCAGGTAGGCGGCTCCGGCCCACCGCAGCGTCTCGTACGCGAGGTGGGACGCGGTCAGCAGCGCGGTCACGCCGAGCGAGGTGAGCGCGCCCCAGAGCAGCGTGCCGCTCTGTATACCGAGGACCACGCCCCAGGCGCGACGGCGGTGGCCGAGCGCGGCGGTGCGCAGGATGAGTGCGGTGTCCAGTCCAGGGGTGAGGGTGAGGAGTCCCACGATCAGTGCGAAGGCCCCCAGGGCGTTCAGGGTGATCATGAGCGATCACCCTAGGCCGGGGCGCACCCGAGGTCCACAATTCCTGCCCGGAATCGGGCAGGAATCAGGGAGTTGAGCGCGGTCGCTCCGCTTACCAGACGCCGCGGACGGCCTCCGGGTGCGTGGGCGGGAGGGCGGTGGGCGCCTGGGTCTTCAGCGCGGCCGGGGTCGGGGTGACGTAGACCGGGGCCGGATCGGGCTGGGCGGCGCAGGTCCTGGCGATGAAACCCTTGCCCGCCGGGAGGGTGCCGTCCCGCAGGTACGCGGTGAAGGTGTCGTCCAGGCAGGAGTTGCCGCGGAAGAGGATCTCGTGGAAGCTGCCGCCGTTCTGGACGACGAGCTTGGAGCCGGGCAGCGCCTTGTGCATGGCGACACCGCCCTCGTACGGGGTGGCGGCGTCCTCGGTGGCCTGGAAGAGCAGGACGGGCGGCAGGCCCTTGCCGGTGATCTTCAGCCGGCCGGCCTGGTTGCCCTGGTAGGGCCAGAACATGCAGGCGGCGTTGTACCACATGTTGTTGTAGGTGTAGAAGGGCGCGACGGCGTCGACCTTGGCCTGGTCCTTCTTCCAGAACTCCCAGTCGCGCGGCCACGCGTTCTCCGTGCACTGGACGGCGTTGTACGCCGGGAACGTGCCGTCGTCGGCGCCCGGGGCGGCGTACATGTTGTAGGCGATCTGCAGCGGCCGGGTGTCGTTCCTGGTGACGTAGGCGGAGAGCACGGTCGCCATCCGCGGCCAGCGCAGGAAGGTGTAGCCGCCACCGTAGAAGGTGTCCTCGAACTCGGCGGGCCCGATCCTGCCGGGTGCCGGCGCGGCGTCCACCGGGTGGCTCCGCAGCGCCTCCTCCACCTGGTAGTACGCGCGCTTCACGGCGGCGGCGTCGGTGCCGAGGTGGTAGACGGAGTCGGCCTTGGCCGTCCACGCCGCGAAGGCGTCGAAGCGGCGCTGGTGTTCCTTGTCCTGCAGGATGTTGTGGTCGTACCAGCTGATGGTGGGGCCGACGATGCTGTCGAGCACCATCCGGCGCACGTGCGAGGGGAAGAGCTCGCCGTACGTCGAGCCGAGCGTGGTGCCCCACGACCCGCCGTAGAAGTTGATCTTCTGGACGCCGAGGGCCCGCCGGATGCTGTCCATGTCGCGGGCGTTGTCGACGGTGGTCATGTGCGGCAGGAACCAGCTCCAGTTCGCGGCGCAGTCGGCAGCGTACTTGGCCGACTTCTCCAGCCACGCCTTCGACGTCCCCTTGCCGACCTGGTAGTCCGGTCGCTCGCCGTCGAAGTAGTGGGCGTCGCAGGTGACGTGCGGTTCGCTGGCGTTGGTGCCGCGGGGGTCGAAGCCGATCCAGTCGTAGGTGGAGGCGACGTCCTGCGGGATCTTCCCCGCGATGGAGACCGGCATCCACAGACCGGAGTCGCCGGGCCCGCCGGGGTTCAGCAGGATCGGCCCCTGCTGCCGGCTCTTCGGCGCGGTGGCCGGGAGCCGGTTCACCTTGATCTTGATCTTTTTGCCGTCGGGGTGCGCGTAGTCCAGCGGCACGTCGAGCATCGCGCACTGCAGCGCGGGAGTGGCCGGGTCGTTGCAGGAGCTCCACACGAGCTTGCCCTGCCCCGCGTCCCGCTCCGCCTGCCCCACCGGTGAGGACGAGGAGGCGGGGGTGACGCTCGCGAGGACTGCGCCCATGGCAACGAGGGCCGTCAGCACGGCTCTTGCTCTTCTCATGGGTGAATGATGTGACATGTAAAATGTCACACACCGTGCTTCCGGAGCGGGTGTTACCCAACCGTGACCGCCGCCGCGAGGCTCATCGCGCGTGCGGCCAGCCAGAGTTCGTGGCGGTCGCCGGGAGAACGCAGCAAGGAGCGTTCGAGGAGGTCCTCCAGGCGGGTGAGGCGCTTGCGGACAGCGGTGACCGACAAGGACAGCTCCGCTGCCGTGGGGGCGAGACGGGCGTCGTTGCGCAGCCAGACCTCCAGCGTGCGGCAGAATCCGTCCCCGGGCGGCGCCGACCGGACGGGGCGGAGCAGGCGCTCGGCCCACTCCACGCTCGTGGGGCGGCTCAGGAGGTCGTCGAGGGAGAGCGGCGCCGCCCCGTCCCCGGGCGCGAGCGCGGGGAGGGATTCCGCGCGGAGGGCGAGTGCCAGGAGCGACTGGTCGGCGAGCCGGTCGAGGTCGAGGGACAGCAGCTGCCCCGTCTGCCGGAGCCGGGCGGACAGGGTGTTCCGGTGGATCTTCAGGTGGGCGGTCGCCTGCGTGGTGAACGTGAGCCAGGAGGCCGCGGTGGCCGCGAGCTCCGCGCCGTCGGGGTCCTGGGGACGCCGGGGCGTGTGCGCGCGCAAGGGCGCGAGCAGCCGCCCCGCCCAGGCCGCCAGTTCGGGCCCGATCACCAGGACGGGGTCGGGGCGGCAGGCGAAGGTGGCGTACCGCTGAGCGCGGCCGCGGGCGGCGGCCAGGGCGTGGAAGGCCTGCGCGTACGCGGTGGCCGTCTCCCGCAGGGGCACGGCCTCGCTCACGCCCACCGCGCAGTCGCCGGCGTCCCGGGCGAGGGCCGCCGCCAGGGCCGACGGCTCCCCTGCGGGCTCCCCGGGCGCGGCCGGCGCCAGGACGAGGAGGTGGTCGGCGTACACCGGGCACGGCACCAGCCACGCCCCGCGCACCAGCCCGGCGCACCGGCGGGCCAGGGCGGCCCGCAGCCGGGGCGCGGACTCGACGACCAGGAAGCGCACGGCGTCGGGCAGGGCCGGCCGCAGGACCTCGGCGATCTGCCGGGCGGCGGCGACGTGACCGTTCATCAGCAGGTGGAGGACGGCCTCCCGGTTGCGCGCCTCGGCGAGCTCCAGCCGGCCGCGCCGCCGTTCGCCGTCCTCCGCCCGCCAGCACAGGGCCAGGGCCGAGGAGGCGTCGGCGAGCAGTTGCGGCAGGCCGCCGGGGGCGGGCCGGGGCAGGACGGCGGCGAGGGCCGGGGCGGCGCTGCGGCGGGTGCAGTCCAGGGCGTACAGCAGGCCCGTGCGGCCCCGGTCGTCGACGACCAGGCAGCCCAGGCCCCGGGCCAAGAGCTCCCGGGCGCCGCGCCGGGCCATCTCGGCCCCCTCCCCCTCGCCCCCCTCGGTGCCGCCCGAGGCGAGGACCGCCCCATCGGCCCCGACCAGGAACACCTCGGCCCGGGTACGTGCCGCCAGCCAGCGCAGCACGGCGTGCGTACCGCCGCGTTGGGCCGATCGCTGCATGGCCAGCACGTCGTCGGCTCTGACCGCCCGGTGATCCGGTACGGACGTCGCTCCTGATGTCTCTTGTGTCAGGACATCCATGACTACCCCCCAGTAGATCCGGATCGCAGCGTACCGGGGGGTCTTCAGGTCACCCGTCGGTGGCCGCCGCTCGTCCGCGCAGGAGCAGGTTCTGGGTGCCCAGGCCGAACGCCACGTACGCGTACAGGGACGCGGTCCCCAGCAGTCCGGTGCCTGCCGCGTGGTCGATCCACAGGCCCAGTCCGATGTGCGCGCACACCGACGTCAGCCAGAGCGCGGTCGTGGCGGCCGTCCCCTTGCGGAGCACCACGCCCTGGGGATCGCGCCAGACGCGTACGGTCCGGGCCCTGGCCGCGCCGAAGCCCGTCGCGACGACGAAGCTCACCACCAGGAGGGCGATGGGCAGCATGGTCAGGGGGCGGTCCTTGACGACGGAGAGGACACCGAAGGCGAGGCCCGCGACGCCCAGGACGGCAAAGATCACCGGGGCCACCAGCGAGCCGATGCGCCGTACCGGACGGGCGCGCAGCTGCTGCAGCACCACCAGGCCCACGATCGCCACGGCCAGGGCGAAGCCGCCGTTCGTACTGTGCATGTGTCCACTCCCCCGTCGCGGCGCCGCCCCCGTGCATGAGCGCCGTACCGCACTATTGTGCGTCGGGCGCCGGCGGGGCCGTCACGCGGGGCCCGCGACGGGGCGTCAGGAGGCCTGTGCCTCCACCTCCTTGCGCACCTCGGCGGCCGCCGCCACCAGGTTCTCCAGGGAGGCGCGGACCTCGGGCCAGCCGCGCGTCTTCAGGCCGCAGTCCGGGTTGACCCACAGGCGGTCGGCGGGGATCGCCGTCAGGGCCTTGCGCAGCAGCTCCGCAGCCTCCCCCGCGCCGGGGACGCGCGGCGAGTGGATGTCGTACACGCCGGGCCCGACCTCGCGCGGGTATCCCGCCGTGGCCAGCTCGGCGGCGACCTGCATGTGCGAACGGGCGGCCTCCAGGCTGATGACGTCGGCGTCGAGGTCGTCGATGGCCGCCAGGATGTCGCCGAACTCGGCATAGCACATGTGGGTGTGGATCTGGGTGTCCGGCCGGACGCCGCTCGTCGCCAGGCGGAAGGCCTCGGTGGCCCAGGCGAGGTACGCGGCGTGGTCGGCGGCGCGCAGCGGCAGGGTCTCGCGCAGGGCGGGCTCGTCCACCTGGATCACCGACGTGCCGGCCGCCTCCAGGTCCTCGACCTCGTCGCGCAGGGCGAGGGCGACCTGCCGGGCGGTGTCGGCCAGCGGCTGGTCGTCGCGGACGAAGGACCAGGCAAGCATGGTGACGGGCCCGGTGAGCATGCCCTTGACCGGGCGCCGGGTGAGCGACTGGGCGTAGCGGGTCCAGCGGACGGTCATGGGCTCGGAGCGGGAGATGTCGCCGGCGAGGATCGGCGGGCGGACGTAGCGGGTGCCGTAGGACTGCACCCAGCCGTGCCGGGTGGCCAGGTAGCCGGTGAGCTGCTCGGCGAAGTACTGCACCATGTCGTTGCGCTCGGGCTCGCCGTGCACGAGGACGTCGATGCCGGTCTTCTCCTGGAAGGAGATCACTTCACGGATCTCCGCCTCGATGCGCTCCTCGTAGGCCGCGGCGGTGATGCGTCCGGCGCGCAGGTCCGCGCGGACGGTGCGCAGCTCGCTCGTCTGGGGGAAGGAGCCGATGGTGGTGGTCGGCAGGGGCGGCAGGCCCAGGTGGGCGCGCTGGGCGGCGGCCCGTTCGGCGTAGGGCTGTGAGCGGTGGGTGTCGGCGGCGGTGACGGCGGCGGCGCGGGCGCGCACCGCCGGGTCGCGGGTGATCGCCGAGTTCGTGCGGGAGGCGAGGTCGGCGCGGTTGGCGGCGAGTTCCGCGGCGATGGAGTCGGTGCCGTGGGCGAGGCCCTTGGCGAGGGTCGCGACCTCGCGGGCCTTCTGGCGGGCGAAGGAGAACCAGCGGACGATCTGCGGGTCGATGTCCCGCTCGGCGGTGGCGTCGAGGGGGACGTGCAGCAGGGAGCAGGAGGTGGCGACGTCGACCCGGTCGGCGAGGCCGAGCAGGGTGCCGAGGGTTGCCAGGGACTTCTCGAGGTCGTCGATCCACACGTTGCGGCCGTCGACGACGCCGGCGACCAGGCGCTTGCCGGGCAGGCCGCCGACGGCCGCGAGGTCGTCGAGCTGGGCGGCGGCGGAGCGGGTGAAGTCGAGGGCGAGGCCCTCCACGGGGGCCTTGGCCAGAACGGGCAGGGCCTCGCCGAGGCGGTCGAAGTAGGAGGCGACCAGCAGCTGCGGGCGGTCGGTGAGGGCGCCCAGCTCGCGGTAGGCGCGGGCGGCGGCGTTCAGCTCGGCCGGGGTGCGGTCCTGCACGAGGGCGGGCTCGTCCAGCTGGACCCACGTGGCGCCGGCGGCCCGCAGGTCGGCGAGGACCTCGGCGTACACCGGCAGCAGCCGGTCGAGCAGGGTGAGCGGCCGGAAGCCGGCGGCGACGTCGGGCGCGGGCTTGGCCAGCAGCAGGTAGGTGACCGGTCCGACGAGGACGGGGCGGGCGGCGAGACCGAGGGCGAGGGCCTCCTTCAGCTGCGTGACCTGCTCGGTGGAGTCGGCGGTGAAGACGGTGTCGGGACCGAGCTCCGGGACGAGGTAGTGGTAGTTGGTGTCGAACCACTTGGTCATCTCCAGCGGCGCCACCTCCTGGGTGCCGCGGGCCATGGCGAAGTACCCGTCCAGGGCGTCGGCCCCGACGGCGGCCCGGTGCCGGGCGGGGATCGCGCCGACCATGACGCTGGTGTCCAGGACGTGGTCGTAGTACGAGAAGTCGCCGGTCGGCACCTCGTGGACGCCGGCGTCGGCGAGCTGCAGCCAGTTGGTGCGGCGCAGCGCGGTGGCCGTCCGGCGCAGGGCGTCGGCGGTGACCTGGCCCTTCCAGTAGCCCTCGATCGCCTTCTTCAGTTCACGGCCCTGCCCCTGGCGGGGGTAGCCGTGCACGGTGGCGCGTACTGCCGCGGCTGCGGACTTGCTGGTCACGGAACTCTCCTTCGCGAGTTTCTTCCGGAGGACCCGGTGCGTGACGAGGGCGCGAAGGGGTGACGACAGGCCCGCCGGGACACCACCGTCGTAGCGTGTGTCCGTCCGCTGCGGAACGCCTGTGTACGCCGACCCGCCCTCGAGGTCACCGGGATGGCCGCGCGCGAACGCTCGCACGCGGGCAGCGGCAGGTCTTCGGACTCGCGGGCACGCCTGCCGGGAAGAACACCTCCCGGCGGACACCTACTGGCCGTCGCTTCCCGGGCCCGTGCGGACCCAGTGCGTATGACGGCGGTCGTTCCCGCTCACCGCTGCGGGGCAGTCCCGGATTCCCACCGGGTTCCCTCTTACGACGCCTCCCGCCTGGCGGACGGGGCGAACCAGCTGCACCGCCAGCCTAGAGGGAGAACCCCCGCCACGCACAGGGTTGTTCGCATGCCGGTCACACACGACGGCGGATCGGCCTGATGTTCGTTGTCCTGAGCATGTCCAGCTGCGGGGTAGGCTCCCCGGGCACGAGGACAATGCTGCTGGGGAGACGACATGAAGCGCCGGGCACTGTGGACGGCTGCCGTGGGGATGCTGGCCCTGGCCGGCTGCGCCGACTCGGGCCCGTCCCTGAAGTTCGGCGAGAAGGCGACCGTCGCCGGTGACAGGAGCGGTTCCGTCGGAGTGACCGTCGTCCGCGTGGAGAAGGGCAGCCACGCCGACCTCTCCCTGCTCCAGGACGCGTCGAAATACGCGGGCAAGACCCCCTACTACGTCCGCTTCACCCTCACGAAGACGGCCGAGGGGAACGACAACGACGAGACCTCGCACTTCGAGGTGTGGAGCGACGGCAAGCGACTGACGGAGCTGATCGTCCTGCCGTCCATGGAAGCCACGGGCGACCCGACCGAGCCCCTGACCACCGGCCACTTCGACAAATGCGTCGGGGCCGACCACACGACGTTCAAGGAAGCCCCCACGGGACGAAGCGTCGAGGGCTGCACCGTCTTCCTCGCCCCCGACGACGCGAAGGCACCGTCCACGGTCACGTGGACGCGGCGCAGCGAGACCCTCGCCACCTGGAAGTAACCCGCCGCTGCCGAGCCGTCGGGGGCGGGTGTCCGGTCGCGTCGTCGTGATCAGAAGGGAACGTCCGTCCCGGCTTCCCGCAATCGGCACAGTGCTTTGCCCATGCACTCGGCGACCGAGGCTCCGTCGGCACGCAGTCCCTCCGGCAACGGCCCTCCCCCGCCGGCGACGAACGTCCATGCCGGCAGTCCTTCCCGCATGCGCTCGGCATCGATGCGGAGCATGGCATCTATACCCTGCTCGCCCAGCCATTCGAGGATCAGCAGCGTCACGTCCTCGACGCCGCCGTCGGGACCGGGCTTGGGCCATCGCCCCTTCGCCTTGTTCATGGCGGTGACCCTACTCAGCGCGCATCCACAAGGCGCGCGGCTTCACCGCCGAGCGCCTGACCGACCACTTCGACGGCGCGGACCGTGACGCGGCAGCGCGGCGGCTGGGGCGAGCCGGGCAAGACGTTCGCCATCGGGCCGGGGCGGAGACTGATTCTCGCGGGGTGCTGGGGGAACGGGGTTCGTGACGGATCTTGCGAGCCATCGCCGCATTTCAGAGGCGCACCCGCGGTGTTCTGCCACCGGTGAACACAGGCTCGACCGGGCTCGGTGATCATTACCGTCCAGTCTCATGACGACGATTTCAACGCGCACGGTGGAGTACCCGGCCGACGGCCTCACGATGATCGGGCACCTCGCGCTCCCGGCCGGTGCCGACCGTCGGCCCGCGGTCCTGGTCGGGCCCGAGGGGATGGGGCTCAGCGATGTCGAGCGCCGCCGAGCCGATGCCCTGGCCGAGCTGGGGTACGTGGCGCTGGCCTTCGACCTTCACGGCGGGCGCTACTTGAGCGACCCCGAGGAGATGCTGGCCCGCTGCATGCCGCTGCTCGCCGACCCCGAACGCAGGCGGGGCATCGGCCACGCGGCGCTCGACGTGTTGCGCGCCGAACCGCGGACGGACCCCGACCGGATCGCCGCCGTCGGCTACGGCACCGGGGGCGCGATCGCCCTGGAACTCGGGCGCGACGGCGTCGACCTGCGCGCGATCGGGACAATCAACGCACTGACCACGGGCCGGCCGGGCGGGGCGGCGCGCATTGGCTGCCCGGTGTGGGCCGGGGTCGGGTCGGAAGACCCGATCATGCCGCCCGCGCAACGGGACGCGTTCACCGCCGAGATGCAGGCCGCGGGCGTCGACTGGCGCCTCACCGTCTACGGCGGCGCCTTGCACGCCTTCCACCACCCGCCGGTCGACCACCCCGCGGTCCCCGGCGTCGGCTACCACCCACGGCATGCGCAGCGAGCCTGGCGCGATGTCGTCGACCTGCTCGCCGAGTGCCTGCCTGTGACGGAGTGAGCCCGAACACCCAGGAGCTGGACTTAGTAGGACGTCCAACTATATGTTCGCGGCGGCCGCGCAGCTGTGCGCCGGCCAAGCGCTTCGCCACCGACACCGGCTGCACGGTCGCCGATCGCGCCCTGCAACTGCACGGCGGCCACGGCCACCTGAGCGAGTACGGCATCGAGAAGATCGTCCGCGATCTTCGGGTGCACCGCATCCTGGAAGGAACGAACGAGATCATGCGTCTGATCGTGGCCCGGGACCTGACGGGCGGCCGGCGATGACGACCCCCGGCGAGTCCGACGTCCTGCTGCGCACCGAGGGCCGCGCGGCCTACCTGACCCTCAACCGGCCCCGGGCCCTCAACGCCCTCACCCACGCCATGGTCACCCGCATCGACCAGGCCCTCGCCGAATGGGAGAAGGACCCCGCCGTCGAGACGGTGGTCGTCACGGGGACGGGCGAGCGCGGGCTGTGCGCGGGCGGCGACATCCGTGCCATCCACGAGGACGCCCGCACCGGCGGCGGCCGCGCCTCGGCGGAGTTCTGGCGGGACGAGTACCGGCTCAACGCCCTGATCGCCCACTATCCCAAGCCGTACGTGGCCGTCATGGACGGCATCGTCATGGGCGGCGGCGTCGGTGTCTCCGCCCACGGCAGCGTACGGATCGTCACCGAACGCTCCCGCGTCGCCATGCCCGAGACCGGCATCGGCTTCTCGCCCGACGTCGGCGGCACCCACCTCCTCGGGCTCGCCCCCGGCGAGCTCGGCACCCACCTCGCCCTGACCGGGACGGCGGTGGGGGCGGCCGACGCCCTGCTGTGCGGGCTGGCCGACCACTTCGTACCGTCCGGCCGGCTGCCGCACCTGGTGGCCGACCTCGCGCACGCGCCCGTGCACGAGGTGCTCCCCCGGTACGTGCGCGAGGCGCCGCCCGGCGTGCTGGAGGCGCAGCGGGAGTGGATCGACCGGTGCTACGCGGCCGACACCGTCGAGGACGTCGTGGAGCGCTTGCGCGCCGAGGCCGCCCCGGCGGCCGGCGAGGCCGCCGCGACCCTTCTCGGCAGGTCCCCCACCGCCCTGAAGGTCACCCTCGTCGCTCTGCGGCGCGCCCGGGCGCTGGGCCTGCTGGAGCGGGTCCTGGAGCAGGAGTACCGCATCTCCTGCGCGGCACTGTCCTCGCACGACCTCGTCGAGGGCATCCGGGCCCAGGTCGTCGACAAGGACCGCACGCCGCGCTGGTCCCCCGCCACGCTCGCCGAGGTCACCGACGCGGACGTGGAACGGTACTTCGCCCCGCTCGGCGCCCGCGAGCTGCGCCTGGCCCCGGCCGACGAGGCCCGGGAGGTGCCGTGGTGAGCAGCACCGTCGCCCGCAGTAAGGGGCTGTCGCCAGGGCGACGAGCCCCTTACCGGGCGTCGGCCGGCCGGATCAGCCGATCGCGGCGGGCGAACCCGCCCCATCGGTGCGCCGGCCGGAGGCTGCGGCGGCGCCCATGACGCGCTCGGCGAGGTGTCCGAAGAGCAGGCCGAAGGCGACCCACAGGGTGCCCTGGATGGCCAGGGCCGCGAGGCGGAACTGCCACAGCACGGTGGCCGGGAAGTCCTTGGGCACCTCGTTGACGGCGGGCAGGAAGGCGTAGGCGAGGCCGATCACGGCGAGGAACGCGGCCGAGGCCGCCACCGTGGCGTTCCAGGCGCCCAGGCGTGGAGCCAGCCGCCTGCCGAGGATGACCGCGGCGACGCTCAGCAGGACGCTGAGCGCGATCATCAGGAAGTACAGCGTGGTGCGCTTGGCGATGGTGTCCGGGTCGCCGACGGACGGCGGGTTGGCCGGGTACTTCAGGAACGGCACCACGTAGACGGCCAGCAGGGCACCGCCGGCGACCAGCGCCGCCGTCGCACGCGGGCCGAACCGGCCGATGCGGCCCAGCGCCACGCAGAACGCCAGGGCGGCGATGCCGCCGATCGCGACGCCGTAGAGGAGGACGCCGGTGGCCAGGCCGGCGGTGGACTGCAGGCTGCGGCTGACCAGTTCCTCGCCGTGGTCGTGGCTGTGGGCCTCCTCGAAGGCGATGGCCGCGTCCACATGGGGTTCGCCCAGCAGATAGGCGACGACCAGGGCGAGGACGCCTGCCGCGAGGCCGGCGAGCATGCCGCGTACGAGCAGGGCCCGTACGGAGACGGAATTCACGGGGCGTTCCTCCTGCCGTCGTCAGTGGCAGGGGAAACCGAGCAGGTGGCGTCCGTCGTGGACCCACTCGTGCACGTCCTCGCCGGAGAAGAGGGCGGTGGCTCCCTGCTCGGCGCCGACGAAGTACAGCAGGATCAGCATGAGGACGCCGAGGAAGACGGCCCACGGGGCGATCGCCTTCAGCGAGATGGGGGTGATCGCCGGTGCGGCCGAAGAGCTGGATGCGGGGGCAGCGGAGTGCGCCATGGTCAAACCTCCTGGAGGGAACACGCGTCCCGGGCGTAGGGGTTCCTGGACGACGGTGTGCGGGTCTGACTTCCGGGCTTGCGTCCGGGTACACAGTGGCGCGACCGTGCCGGACTCTCACCGGCTTCCGTCACCCCGTCGTCATGTCCACGAGACCGTACCGCCTATCGGCCAAGATGACTACGGAGTGCGCACCGGCCCCGTGCGCCCCCGGCAGTAGGCACCGTGGTCTGCTGAGAGCCGGGATGTCGACAGAGCGAGGGGGAGACAGAGTGACCGTGCGGGTGATGTTCGTGTCGCCGGCGATGAACGCGGCACTGCGGCAGGCACGGTTCGACGACGGAGCCGCCGTCGAACCCGCCGGCCTGGCGAAGGCCGGCGCCGCCGCCTCCGCCCTGCCGGGCGCCGATCGGTACGGCTGCGCGCCCTCCCTGCGCTGCCGGCAGACGGCGACCGCCCTCGGGCTCGACACCGAGCCGGTGGCCGACCTCGGCGACCTCGACGTGGGCCGCTGGAGGGGGCGGTCGCTGGAGGAGCTCGCCGCTTGCGACGCGGATGCCGTGGCCGCCTGGCTGTCGGATCCCGGCGCCGCCCCGCACGGAGGCGAATCGCTGTCGGCGCTGGTGGAGCGGGTGGGCGGCTGGCTCGACAGGGCGTCCGACGGAAGTGGCCGGATCCTGGCGGTCGCGGAACCGGCCGCCGTCCGGGCCGCGATGGTGCACGCGCTCGGCCTGCCCCTGACCGTCTTCTGGCGGCTCGATGTGGCCCCGCTGACGCTGACGGTGCTCACGGGGCGTACGGGGCGCTGGAACCTGCAGTGCGGTCAGCCGCTGTGACTGGTAGGCGCTGGGGACCCCTCTACCGACCCCGCTGCTGCTCCTCCGCTCCCGTGCGCCGGCCCGCGGCCGGTTTCGTGCCGGGGAGACGGGTCAACCGCCTGGTATGGGGCGACGTGAACGAGGCGAGAGGCGGGACGAGCGGCCGGCCGGCCCGGGGCCGCGCGAAATGGAGCGCGCTCCCGACGAGCCGACCGGGCTGCCCGCACGGTCGTGGTGGGTGGTGCTGCGGCGTACCGTCGGCGAGTTCCGGGACGACGAACTGGCGGACCGGGCCGCGGCCCTGACCTATTACGGGGTCCTGTCCCTCTTCCCCTCCCTGCTCGTCCTGGTCTCGGTGCTGGGGGCGGCCGGGCGGCAGACCACCGAGAAGGTGCTGACCGCCCTTCAGCGTCTCGCTCCCGGGGCCACCCGGGAGGTGGTCACCGGCGCGGTGCGGCAGTTGCAGGGCGGGGTGGGGCTCGGTTCCGTCCTGGCGGTGGTGGGTCTGCTGGGAGCGGTGTGGTCGGCCTCGGGGTACATCGCGGCGTTCATCCGTGCCTCGAACGCCGTCTACGACCTGCCCGAGGGCCGGCCGGTGTGGAAGCTGACGCCGCTGCGGCTGGTCCTGACGGTGGTGATGATGGTGATGGCCTGCGCCAGTGCGCTGATCGTGGTGTTCACCGGCACGCTCGCCCACCGGGTGGGCAGCGCGCTCGGCGCGGGCGAGACGGCCCTGACGGTGTGGTCGTACGGGAAGTGGCCGGTGCTGGTGCTGCTCGTCACCGCCATGATCGCGGTGCTGTACTGGGCGGCGCCGAACGTCCGGGGGCGGGGCCTGCGCTGGATCACGCCCGGCAGCGTCCTCGCCCTGGTCCTGTGGATGGCCGCCTCGGCGGGCTTCGCGCTGTACGTGGCGAACTTCGGCTCGTACAACAAGACGTACGGCAGCCTGGCCGCGGTCATCGTGTTCCTGGTGTGGCTGTGGCTGAGCAACCTCGCCATTCTGCTCGGCCTGGAATTCGACGCCGAGCTCGCCCGCGAGCGCGCCGCCCTCGGCGGCCACCCCCCGGACGAGGAACCGTACGTCGAGCCCCGGGACACCCGCACCTGGGGCGAGCGCGACGCGTGAGCGAAAGGTTCCTCCTTCCTGCAGGCGGCCACGACGCGATGATGGGACGTATGGGCGAGAGAGTGCAGCAACTGGAGCGACGGCTGACCCACCGCCTGGCCTCGTACGACGCCGAGCTCGTCCGGCGGGCGCGGCCGCTGGTCGGGGAGGCGGCCGCGCACACCAGGCTGTGGTGGGCCGCCGCGGCCCTGATCGCCGCCACCGGCGCACCGCGGGGCGTGCGGGCGGCGGGCAACGGGCTGCTGGCGATGGGAGTGGCGGAGGTCGCCGCCAACACGGTGGTCAAACCGCTGTGGCGGCGGCGCCGGCCGCCGCAGGAGCTGATCCCGCACGACGGCGTGCACGACCGACCCGACAGCCCGTCCTTCCCCTCCGGTCACACGGCGGCCGCCACGGCCTTCACCGTCGCCGTGGCCCGGGTGTGGCCGCGGGCCGGCGCCCTGTGCGCGGTCCCCGCGGCCCTGGTGGCCCTGGAACGGGTGCACAGCGGCGCCCACTACCCCAGCGACGTCGCCGCCGGCGCGGCCCTCGGCGCGGCCGCCGCCTGGGCCGCCCGCCCGGCACCGCTGCTGCGCGCGGCGCTGCGCGCCCGGGTGCGCAAGGCCCTCACGTAGGACGACCCGGCCGCGGCCGGCCTCGTGGCCCGGATCGTCCGCCTGCTCACCGACCGGCGGCGCGCCGCCGTGCGCCGTCCGGGTGGAACGCATGGGCCGATCGCATGAGATCCGGGGCCCGGCACGTGTGACGGGCCCCGGTGTTGGCACCCGGCTGTCTCCCCGCGTTGGCGCGGACGAATGATTGGAGCCACCATGAGGAGCCGACAGTGGGCGGCGGCGGCCGTCACCGCTCTGGCGATGTGCACCGCGACGACCGGTCCCGCCCACGCCGAGGGCGAGCCGGGCCCGACGGACAGCGCCTTCCTCAACACCGTGCACCAGGGCAACCTGGCCGAGATCGAGGCGGGCAACGACGCGCAGCACAACGCCACCACCGCGTGCGTGAAGGACGCCGGCGCCATGTTCGTGCGCGACCACACCAAAATGGATGGCGACGTGACCGCGCTGGCGGGCTCGCTCAAGGTCGCTCTGCCCAGCGGGCCCTCGGCCGAACAGAAGCAGCAGCTGGCCGGCATCCGCGCCAAGGCGGGGACCAAGGCGTACGACAGCGCCTGGCTGTCCGCGCAGGCCGCGAACCACCGGGCGACCCTGACCCTGATCGACGAGCAGATCGCCTCCGGGCGCAACGCCCGGATCACCGCGGCCGCCAAGGCGGCACGCCCGGTCGTGGCCATGCACCTCGCCCGCGTCAGCGGCGGTGTCTGCCACGGCCAGGCGCCGGTGCGCACCGTCCCGGCGGGGGACGGCGGCATGGCCGCCGGTACGGACGCCTACGGGGAGACGGTCACCGCGGTGGCCGGCGGCGCGGCGCTCGGCGGCACGCTCCTCGCCTGCGGCACGGTCCTGGTTCTGCGGAGGCGCCGTACGAGGGCCGCCTCCGCGCGGCGCTGAGCAGTTCTCGCGGCGGCCGCCTGGCGGTGTGCCTGGCCGGCGCGCTCGCCGTGGCCCTGGCCGCGGGGGCGCCGCAGCCCGCGGGTCCGCCCCCCGGGCTGCCGCCTGCGGCGGGGCGGACGGTCCTGCGCGGCGAGCCGGCCCCGTCGCCTCCCGCCTTCGTGGAGGTCCGGGGCCGCTTCGGGGCGCCGGTGGTGCCGGTGGCCGCCGATGCCGACGGGGCACTGGAGGTCCCGCCGTCGCCGGACACCGTCGGGTGGTGGGCGCTGGGTGCACGGCCGGGTGCCGCCGAGGGGACCGTCCTGCTGGCCGGGCACGTCGACTCGCGCGACCGGGGCCTGGGCGCCTTCGCCGGGCTGTACGCCGTCCGGCCGGGCGCCCGCGCCGTGGTGACGGGCGCGGACGGCCACCGGCACGCGTACGTCATCGTCGCGCGCCGCGCCTACCGCAAGGAGCAGCTGCCGCGCGACCTGTTCTCCGGTGCCGGAAGGGCCCGTCTGGCGCTGGTCACCTGTGCGGGTGCGTACGACCGCGCCCGGCACCGCTACGCGCAGAACCTGGTGCTGTTCGGGGAACCGGACCGGTAGCACGGTCGCCTCGGCCGGCGGGCTCCGCACCGTTCGCGTGGCCCACGGCACGGGCCGGTGGTGCGCGGCCCCGGCACGTGCGCCTCCCGAGCTCCGGAACGCCGGTTAACCGCACGGGCACTGCCGCGGATCCTGGAGCCTCCGACAAGGAGTCGGTCCGGCGACCTCCGGGAGCAGCCCATGCGTCCACTCAAAGCGGTCCGCGCCCTGCGTCTGGCGTCGATCACCCTCGCCACCACCGCCGTCGGCAGCCTGGCCTGGTCGTCCCCCGCCCAGGGGGCAAGCGCCCGCGCCGGCAGCGTGGAGTCGCTCCGGCAGCAGGTCGTCGACCTGGTGAACGTCCAGCGCCGGGCCGCCGGTTGCTCTCCCGTACGCCTCAACGCCCAGCTGACGGCCGCCGCCCAGAAGCACGCGGACGACATGGCCAGGCGCCACTACTTCAGCCACACCGCCCCGGACGGCAGCGACCCCGGCCAGCGGATATCCGCGGCCGGCTACCGCTGGGCGTCCTACGGCGAGAACATCGCCTACGGTCAGAAGACGCCCGCTTCCGTGATGTCCGCCTGGATGGACAGCGAGGGCCACCGCAAGAACATCCTCAACTGCTCCTTCGAGGAGATCGGCGTCGGCGTCAGCACGGCCCCCGACGGCCCCCTGTGGACGCAGGACTTCGGCAGCCGCTAGCTCCCCGCTGCCCGTCCCGGGCGTCCTGCGCCGGGACGCCCGGCGCGGACGCGCCCCTTCCCCCACGCCCGCATGATCGTCCATGCTGCCCGTGCAGCGCGCGCCGGCGCGCTCCGGCACCGCGGCATGGAGGACAACGCAATGACGACAAGCGCCAGCAGCAGGACCCTGCCCGAACGGGCCGCCGCTCTCGTCGACCTCCTGCGCCGCAACGCCGCCCGTACCGAGGAGGACCGGCGCGTCACCGAGGAGAACATCGAGGCCCTCGCCGACGCGGGCCTGTTCCTGCTGACCGTCCCCCGGCGGTTCGGCGGGCGCCAGGCGAGCATCCGTACGCTCCTGGAAGTGAGCGCCGAGCTCGGCCGCGGCTGCGGTTCCACCGCCTGGTTCACCGCCCTGGTCAACGTCTGCGGCTGGGTCGTGGGCCTCTTCCCGGAGCGCGCGCAGCGCGAGGTGTACGGGGAGGGCCCCGGCGCCCGGGTCTGTTCCGTCCTGACGCCGGGCGGGACGAGCAGGGCGGCGGGCGGGGGGCAGGTCGTCACCGGGCGGTGGCCCTTCGCGTCCGGCTGCCTGGACGCACAGTGGGCGCTGCTCGGCACGCCGGTCACCGGCGCGGACGGCGAGCAGCTGGACCGGGGCGTGGCGTTGGTGCCGGTCGCCGAGCTGACGATCGAGGACACCTGGCACAGCGTGGGCATGCGCGGCACCGGCAGTCACACCCTCGTCGCCGAGGAGGTGTTCGTGCCCGGCCACCGCATCCTGTCGCTGACCGGAGCGCTGCGCGGCGAGTACCCCACCGAGTTCACGGACGAAGCCCTGTACCGCTCCGCGTTCGTGCCGGTGCTCTCCTCGGTGCTCGTGGGCCCGCAACTGGGCATGGCCCGCGGCGGACTGGAGCTGGTGACGGCGTCCCTCGGCAAGGGACGTCCCCTGTCGCACACGTTCTTCGCGCAGGCCCGCGAAGCCTCCTCGACCCAGATACAGCTCGCCGAGGCCGCCCAGCTCGTCGACACCGCCGCACTGCACCTGATGCGCGCGGCGGACGACATCGACACCTGGGCGGCGAGCGGCACGCCCATGCCGCTGCTCGACCGGGCCCGCGTACGCATGGACACCGCGACCGTCGCCCGCCGCTCGCGCGAGGCACTGGACATCCTGCTCAGCCTCCACGGCGCCGGCAGCTTCGCCGAGGCCAACCCCCTGCAGCGCCTGTGGCGCGACCAGGAGACCGCGAGCCGGCACGCCATGACGAACCCGGCGGTCGCGAGCGAGCTGTACGGCCGGGCCCTGCTCGGCGTCGAGGAGCAGATCACCGCACTGATCTGAACCCTTGGGGGGCCGTCCGGTGCGGTCAGGCCTTCTTCACGACGCTGGACTTGAGGTGCATCTGGCCGAGTCCGTCGACCTTGCAGTCGATGTCGTGGCCGTCCGGGCCGTCCACGAGACGGATGTTGCGCACCTTGGTGCCCGCCTTGATGCCGGTCGGGTGGCCCTTGACCTTCAGGCTCTTGACCACCGTGACGGTGTCGCCGTCGGCCAGGACATTGCCCACCGCATCCCGGACGACCTTGTCGCCGGCTTCTTCCGCGGCCTCGGCGGGCACGGGCGTCCACACGTGGCCGCACTCGGGGCACACCAGGAGCGCACCCATCTCATAGCTGTACACGCCGCCGCATTCGGGGCACGGCGGAAGGTTCTCGTTCACACGGACATTCTAGATCCGGACACCGGGCCCGCCGGACGGCGGCGGGCGTCGCGGGTAGGGTCGGCGGATGCTCTTCGGTAGGAACACCAGTACGGAGCCGCCACTGCCGGTGGTCGACTGGCGGGACGTCGGCCGGTTCGTGATCGACATCGTGGAACGGGAGAGCGGGCCCGGCCGCAAGCGGCCGGTGCTCGGCGGCAATGCCATCCGCGTCCCCCGCCGCGAGGGCCCGGTGCGGGTCAATCCGCCTTGCGCCTTCGTCGGTTCCGGCACGGTCGGTGTGCGCGACGTCGGCAGCGTGGTCCACGAGGACCCGGAGCGGCAGCGGGTCCTGTGCCGCATCGACCGGGTGGCGGGAGAACGCCGCGACGAGGAGCGGCGCTACGTCGTCCGCGACGCCCAGGACGGGGTGATCGGCGCGGTACGCCGTGTGCCGCCGTCGAACAAGCTGGTCCGCCACACGTGGCGCATCGAGCAGCCGGGACGCCCGGAGATCGTGGGCCGCAACAAGTGGACGGCGCTGCCACGACAGGACGTACCGGCCCACGCGCTGGGCACGCTCCTTGGCGGAGTACTCGATTCTGCACTGTCCCTGGGCGCCGAGGAGGGCGACCGGCCCCGGGAGCGGACGTTGCTGTGGCTGGCGGACGAGGTGGAGGTGATGCAGTCCACCGGGCAGGACTTCCGCATCAAGGCCGCATGGCTGGACCGCCGCCTGGCCTTCGCGGTGGCGTGCCTGGCAGACCGCTGAGTCCGCCCGCCTCCCGCTGGCTCCGGCTATGCGTGCACCTGAAGATGGCACTCGTTGGGGAGCAGCGTGCAGGCGTCCCCCCGGCTCCGCGCCGGAGCACAGCTCACCCCACGCACCCCTCCTGGCGCGCTCGGGGTGCGGGGTGCCGGGGGTGTCGGCAGGCTGGGGGGACAGGAGCGCCCTTCGAACGGCGAGCAGCGAGCAGCGAGCAGCGAGCAGCGGGAGCCAGTATGTCCTCCGTCACGGCACCACCGGCCGCCCGCACGGACGGGGCGTCGTCGTGAAGCGCACCGGTGTGCTGGCCGCCCTTCCCGAGGAGCCGCGGGAGCGGCTGATGGCGCTGAGCCGCGAGGTGACATTCGACGTGGGCACGCGCATCTTCGAGGAGGGCGGCAGGGCCGACCGCTTCTGGGTCATCCGCACCGGCAACGTCGAGCTCGACATCCACGTGCCGGGCCGCCGTGCCGCGGTCGTCGAGACCCTCGGTCCGGGGCGGATGCTGGGCTGGTCCTGGCTGTGTCCGCCGCACCAGTGGCACCTGGGGGCGGAGGCCGCGAGCCCGGTGCGCGCGTGGGAGTTCGGTGCGGCGGAGGTGCTGGAGCTGTGCGCACGCGACCACGAGCTCGACCACGCCCTCCTGATGTACGTCATCGAGGTCATCGGCCGCCGCCTGCGTGCCGCCCGTACCCGCTTGCTGGATCTGTACGGTCCTTACGGCAGCGGGTCGCAGGAGTGACGGCGAGCCGCAAAAGACGCAGGTCAGGTCGGTAGCGCCGGGCCTTGGGGCGTGGTGTGATGGAAGTGGCGGGAGGACCCCGCAGGAGACGCGGGGAAGCGGCCGGCAGCCGTGCACCGCGCAATCCGGATCCGCGAGAAGTGGATGGGCCCTCCCGTCAGCATCTGCCCACCTCCCCGTCTCTCCCCCCTGCGACGCGCCGTACCGGGCCGTACCGGGCCGTACCGATCGGCGGCACAGCGCTGGCAGGCGTCCTCGGCCTCTGGTCCCCTGGAGAGAAGGCCGTGGACGTGGAGGTTCGGGTGATGCACAGTGACGGGCCCGGCCCCGGTGGCCCGAGCGAGGACACGGTGGCCACCCGCTGTGCCGTACGCCGCGAGCAGCTGGGGCTGACGCGGGAGGATCTGGCGCGCCGCGCGGGCATGTCCGTCGCCTACCTGGGCCAGCTGGAGACCTTCAGCGGGGATTTCGATCCCGCCGCGCTCATGCGGCTGGCCGCGGCGCTGGAGATGCCGTACGACGAGCTCGTCGGGGGCCGGCGCGATGCGGCTCCGGGCCGGCAGGGGGCCGCTCCCCACCCGCTGCTGGCGCAGCTTGCGGAGGAGGAGTGCTGGCGACGGCTCGGTACGCACGGCATCGGCCGGGTCGGGCTGAGCGCCGCCGGGGCCGCCCCTGTCGTGGTGCCCGTGAACTTCCTGGTCGACGGCCGCACCGTCGTCTACCGGACCGAGGCCGGCGGTACGGCGGCCCCGGCGGAGGGGGAGCAGGTGGCGTTCGAGGCCGACCACATCGACGAACACCTCAGCCGCGGCTGGAGCGTCCTCGTCACCGGAACGGCCGAGCACATCGCCGACCCGGACACGGTGGAGCTCCTGGCCACCCGGCCGGGCGCCCGACCCTGGGCCGGTGGCACGCGCGACCTGTGGATCCGCATCCGGCCGGGCGAGGTGACCGGGCGCACGATCCACACCCGGTGAGTCTTCTTCGGCAGCGCCGGCGTAGATCCGGCGTGGATCCGGCGTAGAAGAGCGCTTCGTAGGTTGGCACTCGCCACCGGGGAGCAGCCCCGGGGCCGCCGCCGCAGACGGGGGCGCATCGCGCACGAAGAGGATGGAGTCGTCATGAACAACTTCGACGAGCTGTTCGAGCTGGACGTCATCGAGGTCGCCGCCACCGTCGAGGACGAGCAGGTCGAGGCCCAGGCCGCCACCGGCTCCTGGCCGTTCTACTGCAAGACCACCATCTGACGGTCGGTCCTGCGTTCGGGCGCACAGCCCGCAGGTGAGGCGGCCCGGTCCCCCGACGGGCCGCCTTCCTCATTCCCCGGCACCCCGTCAGTTCCCCGGCATCCCCGGCAGTTCCCTGGAGGCTCCCCCGTGGCGGCACCCGCAGCCCATCCGTCGACCTTCCGTTGCGCGGACGCCCTGCTGTTCCGCGCCGCGTCCCGGCCCCCGGAGCCGGCCGACGGCCCGGGCCACGGGGAGGAGCCCGGCGACGGCGAGGCGGAGCTGCGGGCGCATCTGCGCACCGCCGCGGCCGATGCCCGGCTGCGGGAGGCGGTGTCGCTGGCGAGCCCTTCGCTGCACCGGACCCTGGACGCCGTGCTCGCCGGGGAGCCGGTCCGCCCCAAGCAACTGCGGCGCGCGGTGCGGGCGCTGGCGCGCTACCGGCTGCGCATGTCGGGCCGGGCCACGCCCTTCGGCACCATGGCGGGGGTCGCCGCGATCGGCTTCGCCGAGGAGCCGGGGGCGGTCACGGTCCGCTGGGGCACGGGCCACCGCAAGGCGGTACGGCCCGACATGGGCTGGCTGACGGAGGTGGTGGCCCGGCTGGAGCGGGAGCCGGCCGTGCTGCGGCCGTTGCGCGTCACCGCCAACGACCTGTGCTTCGTCCGGGGTGACCGGTTGGTCGTGCCGTACGTGCCCGCTCCCGGGGCGGGCACCCGCCCGGCCGCGCAGGAGGTGTCGGTACGGGCAGGAGCGGTCGTCCTGCACGTCGTCCGGCAGGCCGCCCTGCCCGTACGGTTCGGGGAGCTGGCCGACGAGCTGTGCGCCGCCCATCCCGGGGTGCCGGCCGCCACCGTGGAGCGGCTCCTCGTCGACCTGATCGGGGCGGAAGTGCTGCTGACGGAGCTCCGTCCACCGCTGGACGGCGCCGATCCGCTCGGCCACGTCCTGGACCTGCTGACGGGCCGGGGCCGCGCCGCCGTGCCCCTGCCCGGGCCCGTGGCCGCGCTCGCCGCCGAATTGTCGGCGGTGGAGAAGGACGTGAAGACCTATGCAGAGGCTCCGCTCGGCCACGGTCTCGACGCCCGTGACGCCGCCTGCCGGCGCATGGCCGCCCTGCACCCTTCGGAGCACCTCCTGCAGGTCGACCTCGGGCTCGACGTCGACGTGCGGCTGCCGCCCGCCGTGCGGGCCGAGGCGGAACGGGCCGCGGAGACCCTGTGGCGGCTGTCCGCCGCCCGCCCGGGCCCGGCCCATCTGCGCCAGTACCACCTCGACTTCCTTGAGCGGTACGGAGCCGGGCGCGCCGTGCCGCTCAAGGAGGTCCTCGACCCGGACACCGGCCTCGGCGGGCCGGCCGGCTACCGGCTTCCGGCCTCCGCGCGGGAGCCGGCGCAGGACTCCTCCGCCTCGGAGCAGGACCGGCTGCTGACCGAGCTCGCCCAGGAGGCGTCCGTCAACGGTGAGCGGGAGATCGTCCTGGACGACGCGCTCGTGGAGCGGCTGGCCGCCGGCAACGGGGACGCCCCGGCGCCGGTGCCACCGCCGTCCTTCGAGATCCTGGCGCAGTTGCTCGCCGAGACGCCGCAGGCGCTGGCCGCCGGTGATTTCCGGCTGGTGGTCACCGGTGGGGCGCGTACGGCCGGCGCGCACGCGGGGCGCTTCGGCTGCGTGCTGGGCGCCGCCGACGCCCGGGTCGGCGAGCTGGTGCGGCAGGTGCCGGGGACGGTACCGGATGCCGTCACCGCGCAGATGAGGTTCCCGCCGCCGCGCGGTGCGACGGCCAACGTGGCACTGGTGCCGCGCCGCCTGCCGCTGACCATCACGCTCGGCGCGTTCGCCGACCGCACCGACGGGACGGACCTCGGCGTGTCCGACCTGGCCGTCGTCGCCGACGTGCACCGCCTCGCCGTGGTGGCGCCCCGGCTCGGCAAGGAGGTCGTGCCCGTCGTCCCCAGCATGCTCGCGACGGTGTGGCACGCGCCGAACGCTGCCCGTTTCCTGCACGAGGTGACCCAGAACGGCTTCCCCGCCTGGCCGCGCTGGCGCTGGGGGGCCGCGGACAGCCTGCCGTACCTGCCCCGGGTGCGACGCGGGCGTACCGTCCTCGCCCCGGCCCGCTGGCGTCCGACGGACCCAGCGCTGCAGGACCGGGCCACCGCGCCGGGCGCGTGGGAGCGGCGCTTCGACGCCTGGCGGTCCCGCTGGCGGGTGCCCGACCGGGTCGAGAGCGTGAGCGGCGACCACCGCGTCGCCCTCGATCTGCGGCGCCCGTTCCACCGCGCGCTGCTGCGCGACGAATGGCTGCGCCGCCCGGGCGGTGTCCTGCAGGAGCTGCCGACCGACTGCGGCCCCGGCTTCGGCTGGCTGGCCGACGCGCCGGATGAACCGGACAGAGCCGGCCGGGTCAACGAGATCGCCTTCCCGCTGGTCCGGGCGGTCGCGCCCGCGCACGGCCCGGTCCGGCCCGTGCCCGTCCCCGAGCCGCGCCGGACGCGCGTGGCCCACTCCCCCGGCTCGCAGTGGGTGTACGCCAAGGTCTACTGCTCGGCCGAGCGGCAGGACGAGATCCTCGCCCGGCGGCTGCCCCGGCTGCTGGAGGGCCTGGACGGTGGCGCGGCCGACCGGTGGTTCTACCTTCGCTACCGCGACCCGGATCCCCATCTGAGGCTGCGTTTCCACGGCGACCCCGCCGTCCTGGCCGGGTCCCTGCTGCCACGGCTGGGCGCCTGGGCCGACGACCTCGCCGCCGAGGGGCTCGGGGGCAGACTGGTGCTGGACACCTACGAGCCCGAGCTCGAACGGTACGGGGGAACCGCCGCGGCCGCCGCGGCCGAACGCGCCTTCCACGCCGACAGCCTCGCCTGCCGGGAACAGGTCGAGCTGCTCGCCGGCGGCCGAATCGGCCTCGCCCGGACCGTGCTGACCGCCCTCGGCCACGTCGACCTGGCCTGCCGCGTCGCGGGCACCGCGGAGGGCATCCAGTACCTGCTGGACCGTCCCGCGCCCGCAGGGGCGGCCGAGCCCTCGCGGGCCGCCAAGGACCTGGCGCGGGAGCTGACCGACCCGCTCGGTGGCTGGCAGCAGTTGCGTGCCCTTCCGGGCGGCCCGGAGCTGCTGGCCTGCTGGGAGCGCCGCGCGCCCGCCCTGTCCGCGTACGGGGCGGTCCTGCGGGAACTCGGCGCCGGCACGGGCCCCTTGGGCTCCCTGCTGCACATGCACCACAACCGACTCACGGGCATCGACCGCGCCGCCGAGGAACGCTCCTTCGCCCTGGCCGCCGTTGCCCTGCGCAGCCGCGCGAGCCGCAGGCAGGCGGCCCGGTGAACGCGCCCGTGAAGGCGTCCGAGAACGCCCTGCGCCGGCGGGCGGCCGAGGCCGTGGCCCTCGTCGCGGGCCGGCTCGCCGACCCCGCCGCCGACGTACCCGCGTTCCGTGCGACGAGCCTCGGCGACGGCGCACCGGGCATCGCACTGCTCCACGCCGAACTGGCGCACACCGACCCGGTGCACCGGAGCGCCGCCCACCGGTGGCTGCGCCACGGCGCCGCGCTCGCCGGGCGCGCGAGCGCTCCGGGTGCGCAGGGGCTGTACGGGCCGGTGG
Organism: Streptomyces luteosporeus; assembly: GCF_039532865.1. Lineage (NCBI taxonomy): Bacteria > Bacillati > Actinomycetota > Actinomycetes > Kitasatosporales > Streptomycetaceae > Streptomyces > Streptomyces luteosporeus. The sequence goes on along the minus strand of NZ_BAAASL010000009.1, from coordinate 142,893 downwards.
CCGCGCTGTCGTTCGCCCTGCACCGGGCGGCCGAACGGCACACCGCCCAGGCCCACCTCGCGCGGCAGGTCGCCGAGCTGGCGGGCCTGCGGGCCGACCGCGAGGAACGCCGCCTCGGCGAGCACCTCGGCTGCACCCTCCTCACCGCGTACGACGTGATCAGCGGGCAGGCCGGGCTCGGCGCGCACCTGCTGGAACTGGGCGGCCCGGCGCCCAAGGCCGCCGCCGTGCGCGCGGTACGGGCGCTGACGGCGCTGGCCCGGCCGGTGCGCGCCGGCGACCTGCTGCTGCCCGGCTGGTGGGTGGCGCTCGACGCCGATGCGTACCGGCCGGTGCCGCCGGCGCAGGGACACGCCAACCTGGGCATGGCCCACGGCCTGCCCGGCCCCCTCGCCCTGCTGGCCCTCGCCTGGCGGCAGGGGGCGCGGGTGCCCGGTCAGCGGGCCGCGATCACCGGCTTCGCGGAGTGGCTCCTCGCACAGCGCCGTACGGACGCCGTGGGCCCGTGGTGGCCCGGCCAGGTGACGGCGGGCTCCGCGCAGTCGCGGCCCGGGCGGCCGTCCTGGTGCTACGGCACCCCGGGCATCGCCCGTGCCCTGCAGCTGGCGGGCCTCGCCCTGGGCGTTCCCCGCTGGCAGGAGGCCGGCGTCGGCGCGCTGCGCGCCGCGCTGGCCCGCGCCGCGTCGGGGGAGGTGGGGCCGGCTGCAGAGCCCGGGCTCTGCCACGGGCTCGCCGGGCTGCTCCAGACGACCTGGCGCGTCGCCCGCGACAGCGGTGACGCCGAACTCGCCGGTCACCTGCCGTGGCTGGCCGCCCGCCTCCTGGACCTCGTCGACGAGGACCGGCCGTACGGCTTCGCCGAGGCGCCGGGCGCACGCCCGCCCGAGGAGCACCCGGGCGGCTTCCTCACCGGCGCGGCCGGTGCCGCGCTCGCCCTGCACACCTTCGCCACGGACACCGCGCCCGCCACCCGCTGGGACCGCGCGCTCCTGCTGGCTTGAGACGCCACGACCTTGAGACGCCACGACAGAGACCACAGAGAGAAGAGATCCATGCACCGGGAGGAACTCACCCGCTGGGTGGGCGACACGGACGCCTTCCTGAACCGGTACTGGCGCACCGCGCCGGCCGTCTTCCGGCCCGCACCCGGCACCGGACCGGCGGTCCCGCTCACCCTGGAGGAGATCGACACGGCGGTGGCGGGCGGCCTGCTGCGCGTGCCCCACCTCGAACTGGCCCGGGCCGGCGACCCGGTGCACTCCTCCCGGTACACGCGGGCCCGCACCGTCTCGGGGGTCACCACCCCCGGGTACGCCGATCCGGAGCGCATACGCGAGCTGCTCGCCGACGGTGCCACCCTCGTGCTGCGCAACGTCGAACACTGGCACGCGGCCACCCGCGCGCTGACCCGCAGGCTGGAGGCCGAACTCGGCCGCCGGGTCGAGGCGTTCTTCTTCGTCACCCCGCCCGGCTCCCAGGGGCTCGACCTGCACCGCGACGACGCCGACGTCCTGCTGCTGCAGAGCACCGGCAGCAAGCACTGGACGGTACGCGGCGGCCCCACCGGCCCCGACTGGGCGCCGGGCGCGGTGGCCGGCGGCGGCCCGGTGCTGCTGACGGAGACCCTGAACCCCGGGGAGGTGCTCTACATCCCCCGCGGCTTCGCCCACGAGGCGGTGGGCGGCGAGGGCCTCTCGGCGCACCTCTCGCTCACGATCCGCGAGGTGAGCACCCAGCAGCTGTTCGCCGCCCTGCAGCGTCTGCTGCTCGACTCGCTGCCGCTGCCGAGCCGTCCGCTGGACGACGACGCCCTGCACGCGACCGCCGGCCTGCTGCTGGACCGGTTCCGTGACCGGCTGCCGGAGGTGACCGCGGCGGCCGTCGTCGCACACGCCCGGCGCGCGCAGCTGGCCGAGGGCACGGTCCCGGGGCTGGGCGCCGATCCGGGCATCGCGGCGCTGGCCGCGCGCCTCGGCACGCCCCACGGCACGCCCCACGGCCCGGCGGCGGCCGCCGCATGAGCGGCTGCCCGCGGGCCCGGACACGGGCATCGGCCACCGCGGCACGGCCCCCCGGCATCCCACCGATCCCTCAGGAGGCGGGTCGCTCGTGAACGACGTCTACGGGCTCGGCCTGCCGCCACTGCCCTCGGACCACCATGCGTTGCGTGCGGTCGTGGTCGTCGAGTGCCTCACCGCACAGGGCCCGGTCCTGCGCTACCTGTACACCGGCACCAGTTCCTGGGGTGCGCTGGGGATGCTGGAGGCGGCGAAGATCCGGCTGGCGGGTGCCCTGGAGCCGGGCGGCCCCTGGGAAGGGCCGGAAGGAGGGAGCTGAACGAGGCCGTATATCGAACGTAGATCGGCGGGCCGCACAATCAGTGCATCACGTGTTCCGCCAAGAGACAGGACCCTCTCGTGTCGCGCTCCTTCGTGTCCCGCAAGCGTCGTGCAGCCGTTCTCGCCCCGGCCGTCCTGGTCGCGCTGGTGGCCCTCGCCGGCTCCCTGCCGTCCGCCGCCGGCTCCGGCAGCTCCGTACGGACCTCCGCCGACGCGCCGGTCACCCACTTCACGTACACCGACGGGCACGACGGCCGCCGGGCCGGCGACGGCAACAAGGGCCACGAGGAGTACAACACCAAGGCGTGAGGGCCCGGCGGCCTCCGCTTCACGCAGCCGGTGCGGACCGTCCGCCGTCGGCGAGCGCGTCGACGAGCGCCCGCACCTGCGCGGCCTCGGGCAGCGCGGTGCGGGTGAAGACCTCCAGCGCCTCCCGGGCCTGCTCCAGCGCCGGTTCGCGGTGGCCGGCGCTGTGCGAGACGCGGGCGCGGGTCCACAGCGCGTAGCCGCGGTCACGGTCGCGGCCGGGCACGGTCCGGTAGTAGGCCACCGCCCGGTCGGCCGCCTCCAGCGCCTGCTCGACCTCGCCCATGACGCGCAGGGTCTCGGCGTACCGGTACCAGACCTGGGCCTGCTGGCCCGGGATTCCGGCCGTCGTGCACAGCTCCAGGCACTCGCGGTAGCCGGCCAGCGCCTCCGGGTACCGGCCGAGTTCGTGCAGCGCCTGGCCGCGCACGCACAGGGCGTGGGCCACCCCGTGCTGGTCCGCCATCTCGCGCAGGGCGCTCAGGGCCTCCTCGCAGGCGGGCAGCGCCTCCTCGGCGCGGCGGCCGCGGATGCGGGCCAGCGCCGCGTTGAGCGTGGTGATCAGCTCGCCCGACCGCTGCCCCCACTCGCGGGCCAGCACCAGCGCCTCGTCGAAGAATCCGGCCGCGTCGTCGTACCGCTGCTCGAACTGGGCTATCACCCCGAGGTCGTTGCACGCCTGCTGCAGGATGGCCCGGTCGCCGGCCTGCCGGCAGAACCGGGCGGCCAGCTCGGCGTGGGTACGGGCCCGCGCGAGCCGGGTCTCCTGGATCGCCGCGTTGCCGCAGATGAAGTGGGCGCGACCGGCCGCACGGTGGTTGCCCGCGAGCGCGGCGGCCTCGGCCAGGGCCTCGGCGGCCAGGGCCATCTGCGCGTACGGGATGTCCTGGCCGAACGAGCTCAGGGCCACCAGGAGGTCGGCGGCCGTCGTCAGCGCCTGCGGCTCGGCGGCCTCCCACCGTCTGACCAGCAACTGGACGGCGTGGACCGCGCAGTCGCATTCGGTGATCACCCATGCCCGGGCCTCGGCCAGGTCCGCGAAGCGCGGGCCCCCCGGCCGTACGGCACCGGCGGCGATGGTGCTGTGCACCGGATCACCGGGCACCATCCACCGGAACGCCTCCCCCGCCATGGCGAGGAGGTGGTCGAGCAGCCGGCGCTCCACGGCGAGGTTCTCGTCCGCCGGGGTCAGCTGCCGGGCGAAGTCCCGTACGAGGTCGTGGTACCGGTAGCGGCCCGGCGCCGGTGACTCCAGCAGCGCGGCGTCCACCAGCGGCTCCAGCAGGTCCTCCGCCTCCGCCTCGTCCAGGCCCAGCGCGGCCGCGGCCGCGGCCAGCCCGATGCCCGGCCAGGCGACCGACGCCAGCGACCGGAAGGCCAGCGCCTGCCGGTCGGTCAGCTGGCGGTAGCCGAGTTCGAACGCGGCGGCGACGGCGAGGTCGTCGGCGCGCAGTTCGGCCAGCCGGCGCCGCTCGTCGGCGAGCCGGGCCACCAGGTGCGCCACCGTCCAGCCCGGCCGGGACGACAGCCGCGTGGCCACGATCCGTACCGCCAGCGGCAGACAGGCGCAGGCGGTGACCAGCGCCAGCGCGGCCTCCTGCTCCGGGTCGGTGCGGGCCGCGCCCACGATGCGCCGCACCAGGGACAGCGCCTCCTGCGTGCTGAACTCCGTCAGCCGTACGTGGGCGCAGGACGGCACGCCCACCAGGCGGGCCCGGCTGGTCACCACCACCGCGCAGCGGGCCGCGCCCGGCAGCAGCGGCCTGACCTGGGCGGCGTCGCGGGCGTTGTCCAGCAGCAACAGCACCCTGCGGTCGTCGAGGAGCGTGCGGAACAGCCGGGAGCGGTCCTCCACCGAGCCGGGGATCTCCTGCCGGGGGACGCCGAGCGCGGACAGGAAGCTGACCAGGATGGTGCCGGGGTCGGCGGCGTCCGTCCCCGTGCCGCGCAGGTCGGCGTACAGCTGGCCGTCCGGGAACTCCCCCTTGACCTGGTGGGCCACGCGCAGGGCCAGGGTGCTCTTGCCGATGCCGCCCATGCCGCTGACGGAGGCGACCGCGAGTGCGGTGCGGTCCGGGTCGGTCAGGGCCCGGGACAGCTCGGCGACCGCCTCGTTGCGGCCACTGAAGTCCGGTGTGTCGGCCGGAAGCTGAGCAGGCCGGGCAGGGGTCGCCGGCGCGCTTGCGGCGGGAGCGGGAGCGGGAGCGAGCTGCGGGTCGCGGGCCAGGATCCGCTCGTGCAGGCCGCGCAGTTCCGGCCCGGGGTCCAGGCCGAGTTCCGTGGACAGCACCTCGCGGGCCCTGCCGAACACCGCGAGGGCGTCGGCCTGCCGCCCGGCGGCGTACAGCGCCCGCATCAGGAACCCGTACGGCCGCTCCCGCAGCGGCTGCTCCCGGATGAACGCCGTCAGCTCCGGTACCAGGTGTGCGTGCCGCCCCAGCAGGAGCTCGACGTCGAAGCGCTCCTCCAGCAGGGCCAGCCGCAGCTCGGCCAGCCGGGAGCGCTGCCGCTCGGCGAACGGTCCCGGCACCCCGGCCAGCGGCTCGCCCCGCCACAGGGCCACGGCCTCGGTCAGCAGCGCGGCGCACTCCTCGTACTCCTCGGCGGCACGCGCCCGCGCCGCCTGCGCCGCCAACTGCTCGGCCCGGAAGGCGTCCACCGACAGCGGGTCCTCCGCGAGCCGGTAGCCGTCGCCCGCCCGGGCCAGCACCTGCGGATCGCCACCGGCGGCCGTGAGCAGCTTGCGCAGCCGCCACGCGTACGTCCGCACGATCGTCACCGCGGACTCCGGCTCCGCCTCGCCCCACACCCCGCTCACCAGCTCGTGCAGCGGCACCGCGTGCCCGCAGCGCAGCGCCAGTACGGCGAGCGCCGCCTGCTGCTGCGGCGGCCCGCTCGGCAGAACGACCTCACCATCACGGATGCCCACGGCCCCGAGCACAGAGAATTCCACAGTCCCCCCACCACCGGCACAAGCCAGTTGAAGTGGGGACATGCTAGCCAGTGGTTCATATGCGGCAAAGCCACGGGAGCGCGTGTCGCGGGGGTGCGGGGCCGGTGTCCGGCAAGGCCGGGCCCTCCCTGTGGAGTTCCGGCGGCACGACCTAAAGTGATCGGATCACTGGACGGAGGCGTCATGAACGAACAGGACAGATCCGAACGGCCCTACGACGTCGTGCTCTTCGGCGCGACAGGCTTCGTCGGCGAACTCACCGCCGCATACCTGCTCGGCCACGCACCGCACGGCTGCCGCCTGGCCCTCGCCGGCCGCAACCGCGACAAGCTCGAACGGCTCCGGGACCGCCTGGCCGAACAGCACCCGCAGCGGGCCGCCGCCCTCACCCTCGTCCGGGCCGAAGCGGACGACGCGGACGCCCTGCGCGCCCTGGCCGAATCGACCCGCGTCGTGGCGTCGACGGTCGGCCCCTACATCGTCCACGGCCAGGAGCTGGTGGCCGCCTGTGTACGAGCCGGCACCGATTACACCGACCTGACCGGCGAACCGGAATTCGTCGACTCGGTCTTCGTCCGGCACGACGCCCTGGCGCGCCGCACCGGCGCCCGCCTCGTCCACTCCTGCGGTTTCGACTCGCTCCCGCACGACCTCGGCGCCTACTTCACCGTGCAGCAGCTCCCCGAAGGCGTCCCCCTCACGGTCGACGGCTTCGTCACCGCCCGGGGCCTGATCTCCGGCGGCACCCTGGCCTCCTCCCTGGTCATCGCCTCGCGCCAGCGCCAGGCGCTGGCCGCCGCCCGCAAGCGCCGCGACCACGAGCAGCAGCCCGCCGGCCGCCGGATCCGCACGCCCCTGGGCGTGCCGCGGTTCAGCAAGGAGACGGGTACGTGGGCGCTGCCCCTGCCCACCATCGACCCCCAGGTGGTACGGCGCTCGGCGCTCGCCCTGGACCGCTACGGCCCCGACTTCCGCTACCGCCACCACGCCTCGGTCAGGTCCCTCCCCGTGGCCCTGGCCGCCCCCGCCGCACTCGCCACGGTCGGGGCCCTCGCCCAGCTCCCGCCCGTCCGCTCGGCTCTGGGGAAGCTGTACCCGCCGGGGCGCGGCCCGAGCGAGCAGCAGCGCGCACGCAGCTGGTTCCGCATCCGCTTCGTCGGCGAGGGCGGCGGCCGGCGCGTCTTCACCGAGGTCGCCGGCGGCGACGCGGGCTACGACGAGACGGCGAAGATGCTCGCCCACTCCTCCCTGTCCCTGGCCCTGGACGATCTGCCGGAGACGGCCGGGCAGGTCACGACGGCAACGGCGATGGGCGACGCCCTGATCGCCCGCCTGACGGCGGCGGGCATCACGTTCCGGTTGTGCCACGCACGGTGAACCGCCCCTCCCCTACCCGGAAACGAACATGACCGAAATCCTTGCCGTAGCCCTCATCACCGTCCTGGCCGTCATCAGCCCCGGGGCGGACTTCGCCATGGTCGTGCGCAACAGTTACCTGTACGGGCGTACGGCCGGAGTTCTCGCGGCGGTGGGCATCGCGCTCGGCGTCCTGATCCACGTGTCGTACACCATCCTGGGTGTCGGCATCGTCATCGCGCATTCCCCCTCGCTCTTCACCGCCATCAAGCTGATCGGCGCCGCATACCTCGTCTTCATCGGGTGCCGGACGTTCGCACAGCGGACGCGCCTCGACATCGACCTGACCGGCCGGGCGGCCGTCTCCTCCTGGCAGGCGCTGCGGACGGGGCTGCTGACCAACGCCCTGAACCCCAAGACCACCCTGTTCGTGCTCAGCACCTTCACCCAGGTCGTGCATCCGGGGACGCCGTTGTGGCGGCAGGTCGGGTACGGGCTGTTCATGTCGCTGGCCCATCTGGGCTGGTTCGTCCTGGCAGCGGTCTTCTTCTCCAACGACCGGCTGCGCAGCAGGATGCTGCGCCGCCAGACGCTGCTCAACAAGCTGATCGGGTCGGTGCTCGTGGGGCTGGGCGTGGCACTCGCCCTCGCCCCGGCCACGTAGGCCGTATCCGGCGGATCAGCAGCGCCCCGTCGGGGCGCGGGACGGCGTCGATCTGCGGCTGCCGCCGCGTGGGCGCGACAAGCCACGACGCACCCGCAGGCAGGGTGCCGTGCTTCGCCCGGGCCTCGGGCTGGCGCGTCGCCTGCGGGCGCGTCGTGGCCGATCGCGCAGTTCCCCGCGCCCCTGACGGGGCTGCTCGTGTCGTCGGCCGTGAGCGCGCGTTGTGCTGCACATGGGGCATAGCGGCAACATCACCACGACAACAACTCACCCACCGCGCAGGCCCGTTCGTGCGGGCGGCCGGAGCGCGGCCGTGGTCGGGCTCTCGCTCGCCCTGCTGGCGGGCATCGCGGCGGCGGGACCGGCGGTGTCCGCCACCGCACCGCGGCCCGGCGGCGCGGCCCACGCCGCGGTGCCCGTGCAGCGGTACCTCGACCTGCCCCTGGCCAACGCGGACGGGGAAGGCGCCGGCGGCGTCCACCCGGCGCTGCCGTCGGACGCCCGGGCGCTGCGCGAGGCGTTGGAGGCCGTGCGCGCCGCCCGTCTCGCACCCTTCCGCTACCGGGCGCTGCTGTGGCAGTACTGGCTGGTCCGGGCGGTCGACGACGCGGGCATCGACCTCGCCGGATGGGCACCGGCCCGTGGGGTCGAACCCAACCGGCGTACCGTCGTGGCCGCCTACACGTACTACGGCACGCTGTTCCTGAACCACCCGGAACTGCGCTGGGCGGGGATGGCCAACATGGTCGGGCCGTCGTTCGCCGCGGGCTTCATGGACCTCGGCACGGTGCCGGACCTCGCGCAGTTCCTCGCCGGCCGGATCATCTCCCAGCCCCCCGAGCTGCGCGACCGGCTCCCCGTCGAAGCCCTCGACCTGGCCGGCGCGGGCACCCGCCTGGGGGACGTCCAGCTGAGCTGGTTCGCCGAACGGCTCCTGGCCATGCAGAAGCACATCTTCATGGACCAGGCCACCATGCATGCCGCCTACCTGTACGGGGGCACGGCCGCCACCGACGAGATGCGGTCGGCCGGGCTGATCGACCGGGCCGCGGCCGCCTCGTGGCATGCCGTCGCCGACGGCCGCCCGGCCGGGATCGACGCCGCCGCCACGCAGTTGCTCTCGCGGGAGCAGAACCAGATCATCGCCGACCAGTGGGACCGGATGCGTGCGCACCTCGGCCCCGTCGGCGGACTCGTCACCTACGCGCTCACCCTGGCGGGCAGCGTGTCCGTTCCCGGTGCCCGTACACCCGCGCAGTACGCCCCCCTGACCGTCGGCGCCGAGCCCGGCGTGCTGTCCGTCCGGCTGACCACCCCTCTCCCGGCCTTCGACATCGCCGACCGCGTCCGCCGCTGGGACTACATCACCGCCGACACCCTCCCCGCCTGCCTGCGCCTGCTGCACGAGCGTCCGGCGCAGGCCCGGGCCGTCATCGCGTCACCGATGGAGGCCCGGATCGCCCGCGAGCGCCTGGCCGCCCGCTGGCCGGAGCTGACGGCACACCTCCTGGCGGGCTGGGGTGCGCAGGCCCGGGCGTAGCCCGGCCCTCACATGGCCACGGGGCTCTTGGGGCCTGCCTCGGCACCACCGCCGGCAGGGCCGGAGAGGCCGAGCAGCCGGCCGAGGGCAGGCGCGCCGAGCAGAGCGGCGAGGTCGAACCACGCATAGCCGCCGGAGGCCCCGGACGGCGGATTGCCGATGGTCACGAGGCCGACGGGATCGCGGGGCTGCCACGTCCAGGCGCCGAGCGACGTGCCCAGGAGTTCGAGGTAGGAGACCACGACGAACGCCCCGACGTACAGCTCTCGCGAGGGTCCGCAGATCAGGAAGACCGCCAGGCAGCAGAACCAGAAGGCGCCCAACTGGTCCGGCCGCGGCGCCAGCGTCACGCCGTACAGCGCCCAGCAACCGCCGACGACCACGACCGCCGTGGTCAGCCCCCGCCGGCGCAGCCGCGTCCAGGTGCTGCGGCCGATCGACAGGGCGGCGAGGTAGACCAGCCCGTGGCCGGGCGGGACGTACGCCGGCACGTTCCCCAGGCGATAGAGGTAGACCCCGAGCAGCGGCGAGAAGACGAATTCGACCGCGGTCGCGAAGGCGACGACGATCGCGGTCTGAGTGCGTACCGGTGCCGTCTCACGGCGGAGCACGGCGAACAGCACCACCCAGGTGAGCACGCCGAGGACGCGCTGGACGGACAGCGAGCCGGCGGTGTCCACGAGCAGGACGACGCTGATCCACAGCATCACCGCCGCGGCGGTGCGGAGGCCCGTCGGGTCGCTCGCCTCCGTCGTCGAAGGCAATGCCCTTCGGGACACCGGCACCGCCCTTTCGCACTTTCCCTGTCCGGCCGCATTCGCCCTAGGTCATGCCCTGGTGCCGCGGGCAGCCATGCTCGTCCTCACCCGCGTGGGTGACTGCGCGGCGGGCGCGGCGTGTCATCTCGTCCCCGTCTCCCCCTCCGCGCCCGCCTCGCCGAACCGCGCCAGGGCGAGTGCCCCGAGGACCGCCAGGACGAAGCCCGCCACCGCGAGGGGGAGGAGGCCGGGGCGGGTCGTGTCGCCGAGCCAGGCGACACCGACCCATGCCGGGCCGAGGGTTTCGCCGATGACCATGCCGGCCGTGGCGGCCGTGACCGAGCCGCGGTGCAGGGCGGAGGTCAGCAGGAGGAAGGCCGCGCCGCCGCCGAGGAGGAGGGCGTAGGAGGCGGGGTTGGTCACGAGCGCGGGGAGGGAGAGGTCGTCGATGAGGCGGACAGAGACCTCGACGACGCCGAAGCCGAGGCCGGCGCCCAGGCCCAGGGCGGCCGCGCGGGCGCGGCCGGGGAGGCGGCCCGCCGCGGCACCGACGGCGAGGACGCCGGCGGCGACGCACAGCACGCCGACGCGCAGGGCCGTCGAACCCGTGCCGGAACCCTCGCCTCCGGAGGCCAGGGCGAGCAGCGCGAGTCCGCCGCACACCACGGCGACGGCGGCCCATTCGATGCCGCTGAGGCGGACCCGCAGCACGCGCGAGGCGGTCACCGCCGTCACGGCGAGGCTCGCGGCGAGGGCGGCGCCGACCGCGTAGATCGGCAGGGAGCGCAGGGCGACGAGCTCCAGGAGGAAGCCGAGGCCGTCGAGCGCGAGGCCTGCGACGTAACGCCACTGGCGGACGACGCGGACCAGCAGGACGGTGTCCACACCGGACCCGCTGCCGGCCTCGGTCGCCCGCGCGGCGACGGCTTGCAGGACGGAGGCGGTGCCGAAACAGACCGCCGAACCGAGCGCGCACACCATACCCAGGATCACGGTCCCCGACTCTAGGGGCCCGGGGGCCGGATCGGGGGTGGAGGAGGTCCCCGACTTCCTGCGCGACCACAAAGAGCGCCCTTCGGAGCGTGCCGCTCACGGTACGGACCGGCGCCCACGGGCATGGATATCTTCCGTGGCACCGGTCGACGTGACGGCCGGTCCCTCGGTCCGGCACCCCGGCAGTCGCCCGGGTGCGGCCGAGGGACGGCCCGGAGGGGCGGGATGCATGCGGGTGAAACGACGGGACCGGCTGCGGTACTGGTTCGAGAGCACGATGGACCGCGGAACGCCTGCACTGATCGGCTGGTTGGGCCTCGGCTCACTGGCACTGATCGCCGTCACCACGGTGGGCGTCGTGCTCCTGACCGACGAGGACACCGAGTCCAACGGCGGCTGGGCCGGGGTGGCGTGGATGAGTCTGCTGCGCACCCTCGACCCGGGCACCATGGGCGGCGACCACGGCAGCCCGCTGTTCCTCGGGCTCATGCTGGCGGTCACGCTGGGCGGCATCTTCATCGTCAGCACCCTCATCGGTGTACTGACCACGGGCCTCAACCACCGGCTCCAGCTGCTGCGCAACGGCCGCTCCCGCATCATCGAGCGCGGCCACACGCTGGTGCTCGGCTGGTCGGAGCACATCTTCACGGTCGTCGAGGAGCTCGCCGAGGCCAACCAGAGCCAGCGCCGGTCCTGCGTGGTGATCCTCGCCGACCGCAACAAGGTCGCCATGGAGGAGCAGATCCGCACGCGGGTTCCGTGGACGGGCCGGACCCAGGTCATCTGCCGTTCCGGCAACCCGTTGAAGCAGGCCGATCTGGAGCTGGTGAGCCCGGACACCGCCAAGTCGATCATGGTGCTCCCGTCCTTCTCCCCCGACGGCGACACCGCCGTCATCAAGACGCTGCTGATCCTCAACAACAGGTCGTGGGAGCACGGCCGGCCGCCCTTCGTCGCGGCCGTGATGGATTCGGGCAACCTCGCGGCCGCCCGGCTCGCGGCGGGCGAGAGCGGACTGGTCGTCGACGCCGACGACCTCGCCGTCCGGCTCGTCGTGCAGTCGCACCGGCAATCGGGCCTGTCGGCGGTCTGCAACGAACTGCTGAGCTTCTACGGGAACGAGATCTACATCAGGCACGAACCGACGCTCATCGGCTCGACGTACGGGGAGATCCTCGACCTCTACCGCAGCGGCGCCCCGATCGGCCTGTACAGCAAGGAGGGGCACGTCCGCCTCAACCCGGAGATGTCCACGGTCGTCACCGCGGACGACGCGGTGGTCCTGGTCGCCGAGGACGACATCCTCGTGAGGCTGGCGGACGTCCCGGTCAAGGCCGTGGAGTCGGCCATCGCCGACGGCCGCCCCTGGCCACGGTCCCCCGACCGCACGCTGCTGATCGGCTGGAACTCCCGTGCCGGCACCATCATCGACCTGCTCGACCGGTTCGTGCAGCCCGGCTCGCACCTCGACGTCGCCGCTCCCGCCCGTCCCGCCGCTCTCCCCACCGGCCTGGCCAACCTCACCCTCGGCCACCGCCCCTGCCGGCCCACGAGCAGGGCATCGCTGGAGGCCCTCCGTCCGGGCGACTACCAGCACATCCTGGTTCTCGCGGACGAATCGGTCGATCCGGAGCTCGCCGACAACAGGACCCTGGTGACCCTGCTGCACCTGCGGGACATCGAAGAGGCACTGGGCGACCCCTACTCGATCGTCTCGGAGATGAACAACGACAGCAACCGGGAGGTCGCCCAGGTCACCAAGGCCGACGACTTCATCGTCAGCAGCAAGCTGATCTGCCTGCTGCTGACCCAGCTGGCCGAAAGTCCGCAACTGCACGAGGTCCTCTCCGACCTCCTCGACCCCGCGGGCTCGGAGATCTACCTCAAGCCGGCGCACCAGTACCTGAAGGCCGGCGTGGAGGCGAATTTCGCCACCGTCGTCGAAGCCGCGCGCAGACGAGGAGAGAGCGCCGTCGGCTACCGGCTCGGACGGGACCGCAACACGCCCCCGTCCTACGGAATTCACCTCAACCCGCCGAAGGGCACGCCACTGACCCTCCGGAAGGACGACCACGTCATCGTGCTGGCCGAGAACGAATAACCGCCGAAGCCGCGAACGCTGAACCACGACCCCTTCACGGGCGTCCTCACCCACGTGTTCCCCGACCTCCCAGGATCGGGGCACCGGGGAAAGGAAAGAACAGAAATGGGCATCATCGGCTGGATCGTTCTCGGTCTCCTGGCCGGAGCAATTGCCAAGATCCTGCTGCCCGGGCGGGACCCGGGCGGACTCATCGGCACGACCCTCATCGGAATTGCGGGAGCGTTCATCGGGGGGTGGCTCTCGGCCAAGTTCCTGCACCGGTCCATCAGCAATCACTTCTTCGACGGGCCCACGTGGGTCTCGGCCATCGGAGGATCGCTGGTGCTGCTCATCGGCTACCGCATCCTTTTCGGCAACTCACGGGACTGACCTGTCGCCCTCACCCGGGGATCGGGCAAGGGCAACGGTCTCGTGCGTCACACCGGTTCGGGCTGCGGTTCCGGGCGCCGTACCGGCGCGGGCTCGGGTGCGTTCGGCTCCCACCGCCGGGTGGTCCGTACGTAGCCGTAGATCACCGAGCCCATCGCCAGGAGGAGAAGCGGTCCGAACACCCACGGGTGCTCGGCCATCTCCACCGGCAGATAGCGGTATGCCATCAGGAGCGCGGCGAAGACCGTTGCGCCGTAGCCGACCAGCTGGATTCCCGAGCGGTCCCAGCCGCGGTCGAAGGCGCGCATGGCCGTCTCGATCGTGAGCGCGAACACCACGCCGGCCACGAGGTCCACGCCGTAGTGGTAGCCGAACCCCAGCGTCGCGCTCAGCGTGGCGACCAGCCAGAAGGCGCCGGCGTAGCGCAGCAGCCGGGGGCCCTTGCGGGAATGGATGAAGATCGTGGTGGCCCATGCCGTGTGCAGGCTGGGCATGCAGTTACGAGGGGTGATCGCGTCGTACGGCACCGGGTGCAGGGCGCCGATCGGCGGCGGGGTGTTCGGCCACAGGTTGGCCACCGCCCACTGCACGCCACCGGTGCCCGAGGCGCCCGGGCCGTAGGCGAAGACCGGCCCGACCACCGGGAAGATCATGTAGATGGCCGGCCCGAGGAGGCCGATCACCAGAAAGGTGCGCACCAGGTGGTGGCTCGGGAAGCGGCGCTCGGCCGCCACGTTGCGCAGCTGGTACAGCGCGACGACGACCGCGGCGACCGCGAGCTGGGCGTAGACGACGTCGACGATGTGGGTGCCGACCGGGGCGGTGGCCCGCAGGATCCGGCCCATCACCCACGACGGGTTGCCCAGCGCGTGGTCGGCGGTGGCCACGTACGGGTCGAGCACCGTGGGGCGTGTCTTCGACGTGATGAGCAGCCACGTGTCACCGGTCTTGCGGCCGGCCACCAGCAGCAGACCCAGCCCGACGCCCTTCAGCAGCAGAACACGTTCCTTGCCGGTGCGGCGCGTGACGGCGATGACGGCACAGCCCAGCATCACCCACAGCGCGCCGTTGCCGAAGAAGTGATCGCTGTCCACCTTGGCGTCGACCGCCCACCGCACCAGCACGAAGACGATGTCGATGCCGATGGCCGCGCCGGCCGCGATGAACCGTTGCCGCCAGGTGAGGACCACCATCATCAAGGCCATGCCGCCGTACAGCGGGCCGGGCTTCGGGGCGAATATCACCTCTCGCGCCTGGGTGGTGATCGGCCCCGGTACGCCGCAGTAGCGACGCGCGGCGATCTCCAGCATGATGAGGAACCCGAGGGTCACCACGCCCGCCGTGGCCCACAGGATCGTCCGCGGTCGACGCCACGCGGCGAACTTGGTTCTGCAGCTTATTCGCGAAAACACCCGCCATACTATAGGCATCGATTATTTGACTGATTCGCCCGGCTTTGCCCCCTCCTCGTAGGGGCGCGGGGCACTGCCCGATCCGCCGGCCGCGCCCTAAAGTGAACGCATGCCCTTACCACCGGAGCAGCCGGCCCCGGCGCACCTGCATCGGGCCCGGCAGACGGCCGAGTCGTTCGGCACGGATGCGCAACGCTACGACCGGGCCCGACCGAGCTACCCCGATGCCCTGGTGGCGCGGATCGTCGACGGGATCCCGGCGCCCGACGTGCTCGACGTCGGATGCGGCACGGGCATTGCGGCCCGGCAATTCCAGGCCGCCGGTTGCACCGTGCTCGGGGTCGAGCCGGATGCACGGATGGCCGGCTTCGCGCAGTCCCGCGGGGTGCAGGTCGAGGTGGCGACCTTCGAAGCCTGGGAGCCGGCCGGCCGAACGTTCGACGCATTGGTCGCCGCCCAGTCGTGGCACTGGGTGGACCCGGTCGCCGGCGCCGTGAAGGCGGCCCGGGTGCTGCGCCCGCACGGACGCCTGGCGATCTTCGGGCACGTCTTCGAGCCACCTGCCGAGGTGGCCGAGCCGTTCGCGGCTGCCTGCCGTCGGGTGGCGCCCGACTCCCCGTTCAGCAATCTGCCGGCGCGGCGTTCGCTGGAGACGTACCAGGCGGGGTACGCGCAGATCGCCGACAAGGTCCGCGGGACCGGGCAGTTCGACGAGCCGGAACAGTGGCGGTTCGACTGGGAGCAGTCCTGCACGCGCGGCCAATGGCTGGACCTGCTCCCCACGACCGGCGGCCTCACCCGGCTCCGCCCCGATCAGCTGGCCGAGGTCCTGGGCGCGGTCGGCCATGCCATCGATGCTCTGGGGGGCCGCTTCACCATGCACTACACCACCCTTGCGGCCACCGCCGTACGCGCCGGCGCCCCTTGACGCGTCAGCGCTCGGCCACGAGCGTTTCGACCGTACCGTTCACTCGCGCGCGCTCGGCCGCGAGAACCGCCAGGTGGCTGGCGAGGGAGTCGCGGGGGCCCGACCTGATCCTGGTGGGGTCCCCTGTGGCCACGGCCTCGACGAAGGCGTCCATGAGCCCCGCGTCGCCGCCGCCGTGACCGCCGGCCGCGGTCATCTCCCCCTGTCGTACGGGCGTGACCTCCTCGTCGCTGCGGGTCAGGAAGTCGTGGATCCGTATCGTCCTGCCGTCGCCGTACAGCTCGCCGCGGGTGCCGAAGATCCGGGTCCTGCGAGGGCCGCCCTCGGTGAACGCGGTCATGGTGAAGGTCGCGGTGACCCCGCCGGAGAACTCCATCGCGACGACCTGATGGTCGACCACGTCGTTGTCGCAGGCGTACACGCACCGCCCGTACGGGCCCGTGTGCAGGGCATGTTCGAGGGCTTGCGGGGTGAAGTCGTCGACGATGACGCCGAGCGGCCAGCGGTGTTCGCCCCGGTCGAGCATGCCGCCGTAGAAGCGCACGGCGGAGTACGGGCAGTCGGGCTCGACCGGGCACTCCACGCACCGGTCGGCGGCCTCGGCGGGCCGGTTGGCCGGGGTGAAGTGCGAGAGGCGGCCGAAGCTGGACAGCCGCAGCGGTGGCTGCCCGACGATGTATTGCAGCCAGTCCAGGTCGTGGCAGGACTTGGCCATCAGCATGGACGTCGCCACGTCGGTGTTCCGCCAGTTGCCGCGGACGTAGGAGTGGGCGTGGTGCCAGAAGCCGACCGGCTCCAGGTGCTGGACGCTCATGATGGCGCCGAGCCGTCCGGAGTCGACGACGGCTTTGAGTGCCTGCGTGTAGGGGGTGTAGCGCAGGACGTGGCCCACGGCGAGCATGACGCCGGCCTTCTCCACTGCGGTCACGACCCGTCGGCAGGACTCCTCGTCCAGTGCCATCGGTTTTTCGAGCATCACGTGGTAGCCGAGGGCGGCGAAGGCCTCGGTGGGCTCGACGTGGGCGCGGTCGAGGGTGCAGATCAGGACGGCGTCGGCGATCCGGCCGCGCGCGGCGAGCTCCTTCCAGTCCGGCACGGCGTTCTCGGGCGCGATGCCGTGTTCTTCGACGAGCCGGGCGCGGCGCACGTGACGTGGTTCGGCCACGCCGACGACGGTGGCCCGGTCGGGGTGCTGCAGGGCCCACCGTGCGTATCCAGTGCCTCGATCGCCGGCGCCGATGACGAGGAGAGAGACAGGCGACATGACGCAACCCTACGAGTCGCCGTCGCGGGAGCGGGCCGTTTTCCTCCGCACCGCTTTTGATCTCCGGCCCGTTCCCCCCTTTCGTGGGGTGCGGCCCGGCATGAAGAATCTCGGCATGTCCTTGACATCATCCGACACGGCCCCGGTCACCCTCGCGCGCCGGATCGGCGCCGTGGTGCTGGCCGGAGTGCTCGCCTGCACGATGCTGCTGGTCGGCGGCGGGCCCGCGGCCGCCGCCGCCCCCGACACCCACCGCTTGGCCACCTGGAACATGCAGGTCGGTGCCAGCCGTTGGTCGGGCGTGCAGAGGCTGTCGCGCACGTTCGGCGTCGTGGCCCTCCAGGAGGTGCCCGCAGCCGCGCCCGCCGGCGCGCACCTGCTCGGCCAGAACGGCAACATCCGCTCGTACCTGTGGGACGTCGGCAGCGGACAGTTCCGCTACCTGCACATCCTGAGCCAGAGATCCCGCAACCTCGGCATCGTCACGTCGTTCTATCCGGACTCCGTCCGGGAACTGACGGGCGGCTACCGCTCGGCACTGGCGGTGGTGCGTCGCGAGGACCGGACCGTCTTCGCCTCCGTGCACGCGGCGTCCAACGGCGGGCGGCGCAACGACGCGGCCGCGCTCGTCCGCCGGGTCGCCGGGTACGCGTCCGGCAACAACGTCCCGAACTGGGTCGTGCTCGGCGACTTCAACCGCTCCCCGCGGAACGTCCTGGGCGACGGCCTGCCGCAGAACACCCGGATCTACAACAGCGGCCAGGCCACCCAGCAGAGCGGCAACGAGCTCGACTACGCGGCCTCCAACGTCAACACGCAGAACTGGCAGGCGACCGTCAACCCCAACTACGGGAGCGACCACTGGCCCGTCGGCTTCTCCACCCTGCGCGCCTCGGGGAGCCCACGGGACCTGACCATCCACGCCGACAACAGTGACCGGCTCCTGGACGTCTACAACGGCCAGAGCGCCAATGGCAGCCACGTGATCATCTACCACGCCAACGGCGGCAGCAACCAGCGCTGGCGCCTGGTCCCGGCGGGGCGCTCCGCCGAGACCGGGCAACCGCTGTACCGCATTCAGACGCTCAGCAGCGGCAAGTGCCTGGACGTCAACAAGGGGCAGAAGAGCACCAGCGGCGACTACCTGAACATCCGGGACTGCCACGGTCCCAACGGCGAGCCCGACCCGGGCGGCCCCCAGCGCGACACGCAGAACTTCACGCTGGAACACCCCGACTGGCGCTTTCCCAACCTCACCGTGTTCCGCAACGTCTCCACCCACCAGGTCGCCAACGTCGACCACAACCGCACGGGCGACGGAACCTGGCTGGTCCAGTGGCCGTACCAGCGGAACTCCGACGGCACCCCGGCCGTCAACGAGGCCTTCTACCTGCATCCTCGTTCCTGACCGGCCGCTGCCGCCCTGGGTCTGCCGCGCGGCGCCGGACGTGCGCCGCCGGCCGGCCCTCGGGCACAGTGGGGTCATGACGTACGACAGCAAGGCCGCAGACCTGCGCGAGGAGCCGGGTCGCATGCACGGCACGACGTACATGTCGGGCGAGCTCGACATGGCCTCCGCCGACCACTGGTACGAGGTGGCCATGGCGGGCGTGACCGGTCAAAGGGTGATCGTGGATCTCTCCGGAGTCACGTTCATGGACTCCACCGGGCTCAACGTGCTGATCCGCGTCCACCAGCAGCGCAACCTGCTCATCACCGGAGCCGTCCCCGCCCAGGTGCGGCGGCTCTTCCAGATCACGGGTGCCGAGGCCGTCTTCGACTTCGTTCCCTCCCCGGAAATCAGCTGAAGTACGATTCGAGCGTGCCGCGGCGCCGGACGTCGAGCGTCGCGCAGTGGAACGAGCCGCCGAAGGGCGCGTAGTGCAGCAGGTCGCACGGGATCGGCTCGAAACCCCATTTCTTGAGCGCGCGCACCATGTCGGTGTGGTGCCTTTCCACGATCACCCGTTTCTCGTCGAGCATGAGGACGTTCATGCTGAGCCATTTGCTGCACATCGAGGTGAGCTTGAGCAGGCGCTCGTCGATGGGGTTGGGCTCGGGGGCGACGAGGACGTCCCACGACCGCAGGGTGTCGGGCAGGCGGTCGACGTCGATGTACTCGGGGTTGATCAGCACCTTGCCCGGCGCGAGCAGGGCCAGCGTCGTGTCGATGTGCATGGGGGTCCGGCAGCGGCTCTCGATCTCGTGGATGCGGTATCCGGGCCCGAGGTGGCGGCGCAACCACTCGATGCCCATGCGATTGGTCACGTTGCTCCGCGTGACGAAAAGGTCGCGTCCGGCGCGTACGAAGTCCGCCGCGTCGAATACCGGCTCGAACTCGGTGACGATGTACCGGAGGGGCTCACCGGCCTCCGGGGCACGGAAGTCCTTCTCGAACAACTCGTCCGTCAGTTGCGGCTTCGGCGCGGCGGTCCAGCGCGCACCGCGCCGGAAGTAGTCCTTGAGGAGCCCGCGGTAGGAATGCGTCTCGAAATACCGGCAGGGCCATGCCATCGGGGTCTCGATGATCTCGTCGCCGATCACGAGCATGCTGTCCCGCGGACAGGTGTTGCAGAAGCCGCGTGACGACCAGTCCGGGGTGGCGAAACGCCGCCTGTGGTCGACCGCGTCCGGGCGTTTCACCGTGATGCCGAGGGACTGCAGGAGGGCGACGAACCGATCGAGCTCCTGCTGGGCGCGCTCCATCAGGATGCGCGGATACCTGCGTCCGGCGGCAAGCCCGTGCAGCCGCGCCGCCCAGGGCGCGACGCTGTACGCCACGACCGGCAGGCTGGAGGGGATCACCGCGCCGTCGAGACGCCCGACGACGACTTCCTCCAGTGGGTCCCACTCGTTGTGCGAGGTGACCGGCGATTCCGGCATCACGTTCCACTCCCTGCGCGCGGGTGCCCTGGTTCACCGTGGGGTGAGGAACCCTCGTTGTCGCATGACGTCCATACCCCGGCAAACCGAATGAACAACGTCGGAGAGGACATCGGCATGCGAACGGGCGGTCATGGTTGGTCGGCTCCCACAGCACCGGCGCAGGAAGTGGGCCGGCGACGGGGACCGGAGGGCGGCCGGGGACTTCGAGGCGGCGGTGCGAACGCCGACGTGCGGACGTAGCCGTAGATCACCGAGGCCGTCGCCAGGAGGAGAAGGGGTCCGAACGCCCACGGATACCTGGCCATCTCCACCGGCAGACAGCGATACGACACCAGGAGCGCGGTGAACACCGTTGCGCCGTAGGCGGCCAGCCGCATTCCCCGCCGGTCCCAGCCGCGTGCCTGCGAACGCAGAGCCGCCTCGATCGTGAGCGCGAACACCACGCCGGCAAGGATGTCCGCGCCGTAGTGGTAGCCGAATCCCAGCATGGCGATGAACGTGGCAACCAGCCAGAACGTGCCGAAGAAGCGCAGCAGCCGCGGGCCCTTGCGGGAATGGATGAAGATCGCGGTGACCCATGCGGTGTGCAGGCTGGGCATGCAGTTGCGCGAGACGGTCCCTTCGAACGGCATCGCGTGCGGTGCATTGATCACCACCTGCGCATCCGGCCACAGGTTCGCCACCGTCCGGTGCCCGCTGCCGGCGCCGTAGGCGAAGATCGGGCCGACCACCGGGTAGATCATGTAGATGGCCGGGCCCAGCAGGCCGATCACCAGGAAGGTCCGCACCAGGTGATGGCTCGGGAAACGGCGCTCGGCCGCCACGTTGCGCAACTGGTAGAACGAGACGAGGACCGCGGCCACCGCGAGCTGGATGTAGACGTAGTCCAGGAGATGCTCGCCGATCGGACCGGTGGCCCTGACGAACCGGCCCACGAACCACGACGGATTGCCCAACGCATGATCGGCAACCGCCACATACTGGTCGAGCACCATCGGACGCGTCTTCGAGGTGATCAGCAGCCACGTGTCACCGGTCTTACGACCGGTCACCAGCAGCAGACCCAGCCCGACACCCTTCAGCAGCAGCGCGCGCTCCCTGCCGGTGCGGCGCGTGACGGCGATGACCGCACACCCCAGCACCACCCACAACGCACCATTGCCGAACATCATCCTGGCGTCGAAGACCCACCGCACCAGAAAGAAGACGACGTCGATACCCACCGCGACACCGGCCGCGACGAACCGCTGCCGCCACGGCAGCACCACCATCATCAACGCCATACTTCCGTACAGCAGCGGCCCCGATTTCGGAGCGAATATCACCTCACGCGCTTGACGGGTGAGCGGCCCCGGCAGGCCGTAGTGGCGCGCGGTGACCTCCAGCGCGATGAGGAATCCGCAGGTCGCCACGCCCGCCGCGACCCACAGCGCCGTCCGCGGGCTGCGCCCGGCGACGAAAGCAGTCCTGTCGTCCGTTCGTGAAAGCATCCGGTGACGACCTTTCGCCTTCGCGGCTCGCGCGCCGACGCATGCCCGGCGCCCCTGCGGGGCGCTGGGCGGGGCGTGTGTACACCTTTGTGCGTCACCGATGCCGGGAGCGCACCCTTGACAGGGCCGTACGGGTGAATTCCCTGCGCTCCCGGCTACCGCGATGCCCTACGAAACCGTCAGCTCGGCGATCCCCGTACGGGAAGCCGCTGCGTCCCCGCCGTGCACGGCCACCCGTACGTAGCGTGCGGACACCGGCCGTCCGCCGGGAGCGGCAGCGTGCCAGTGGCGGCCGTCGAGGGAGTACCGGACGTCGTACGCGGCCGGTGCCGGGCCGCTCCAGTCGGGGGTGACCTCGGTGACGCGTACCGGCTTGCCGAGGTCGGTGGTCAGTTCGCCGTCCCGTCCGTCGGGTACCCAGGCGGTGGCCGGGTTGCCGTCGACGGCGGCGGCCGCGTACAGGCCGGGTTCCTCGGAGGAGGCGGTGGCGGCGGTGCAGCGGGCGAGGTTGCCGGTGGGGGCGAGGTCGGGGCGGCGGGTCGTGAGGACGACCGGGGCGGCCCCGGTCAGGACGCGGGCGCCCTGCGGGGTGTCGAGGGTCATGGGCGCGCCGCCGGTGAGCCGGACGGTGGTGGTGCGGGCGCCGAGTTCGATGTCGTACGTGCGGCCCTGCCAGTGCAGGCCGCGCAGGGTGACGCCGCGGGCGAGCTGCGGGGGCAGCATCGGGTCGAGGTGCAGCCGGTCCTCGCGCATCCGCATGCCGGTCAGGCCGTTGGTGAAGACCTGCAGGAAGCCGCCCTTGCCGGTGAGGAAGTCGTGGGCGGGCGAGCCGGCCAGCGGGTCCTCGGCACCGGCCTTGGCGCCGCGCGCCTCGGAGAACTGGTCGAAGGGGCCGCGGACGAACGGCCTGATGGAGCGCTGCAGATAGGTGTACGTCGAGCAGCCGGGTTCGCCCGTGCCGGCGGCGGCGACGGCGTGGACGGAGTCCGTCATGGCGGGGCCGTCGGGGTCGGTGCGCCGGGCGTAGTAGTCGAGGGTGCTCGCCGCCGCGCCCTGGGGCATGGGCCACTCCAGGGGGTAGGTCAGCAGCACGGTGTCGGCCTGCTTGATCCTGCTGCCGGCGTAGCCGTCGTACTGCAGGTAGACCTTGCGGTCGGCGTCGTACGGTATCCGGATGCGGTCGGCGATCGCCGTCCACTGCGCCGGGGCGTGCTCGCCCAGCAGTCGTGCCGCGTGGGCGGCGTTGCGCAGGGCGGTGACGGCTCCGGCGTTGGTGAAGACGGCGTCGTTCACGCCGTTGCTGTACTCGTCGGGGCCGGCGGTGTCCTTGATGGAGTAGCTGCCGTCGGTGTTGCGGCCGGCTCTGCCGGCCCAGAACTCGGCTATGCCCTTCATGACGGGCCAGCCGCGCTCGCGCAGCCAGCCGGTGTCGCCGGTGGCGAGGTAGTACTGCCAGGTGGCGAGGGATATGTCGGACTGGAGGTGGATCTGGGTGCGGCAGTGGGGCGGGTCGACGCTGTGGCATTCCTGGGCGAGGTCGCCCTTGCTGCCGCTGTTCCACGGGTAGAACAGGCCCTGGTAGCCGAGCTTGCGCGCGTTCTCGCGGGCTCCGGGCAGGGTGCGGTAGCGGTAGTCGACCACGGTCCGGGCGAGGTCGGGGGCGGTGGCCAGCAGGGCCGGGTACATCCAGGTCTCGGCGTCCCAGAAGACGAGGCCCGCGTAGTTGTCGCTGGTCAGGCCGGCCGGGGCGATGCTGTCGGACGCGCCGTGCCGGGCGCTGGAGAGCAGCCCGTACTGGGAGGAGCGCACCCACGCCTGCAGGTCGCGCTGCCCGGGCACCTCGATGCCGGAGCGCCACAGCAGGGCCCAGGCGGCGGTGTGGGCGCGCAGCAGCCCCTCCCATCCGCGCCGGGCGGCGCGCAAGGAGGCGGCGGTGGCCTCCTGGCGGGGTGCGCGCGAGGTCAGTGCGGTGTCGACGCCGACGTACTTGGTGACCTCGTACGCGCGGCCCTTGCGGACGGGGAAGGTGAGGGACTGACTGTTGGTCAAATCCGTGGCGGTGCCAGCCCGTCGGGCTGCGGACGGGTGCACGGTGCGGCCGGCCTGCAGCGTGGAGGCGACGGCTCCGTCGGTGTCCGTGCCGTCGGTGCGGAAGGCCACGTCCATGGTCCGGCCGTCGCGGGCGCCCTTCGCGGTCCGGTCACCGCCGCCGGTCTGCCGGATGCGCCGGGCGCCGTGCCCGTCGAGCAGGTCGGTGACGGTGGCCTCGCCGCTCCAGCGGGGCGTGATGCTCAGCCGTACGGCACCGGTGTGCGGGTCGTCGCGGTCGGCCAGGACGTCGTAGACCAGGTCGGTCCTGCGGCCGTCGGCGGCGGTCCAGGTCAGGGAGGTCCGGACGATGCCGCAGTGCAGGAAGAGGGTCTGGCGATAGCCGGATATTCGACCCGCTTTCGTCGAAGAGTTGAAGGTATCGGCGTGTGCCCCGCCGGTGCCGACGGTGAGGCCGGTCCAGGTGGGCAGGGCGGCGACGGCCTGCCGGTCGGCGGCGGTCTGCGGGTTGTGCGCGTAGAGGCCGGACACGAACGAGCCGTCGTAACTCGGGGTGAACAGCGGCCATCCGGTCTTGGCGCTGCTGTCGCTGTAGCCGGCGCCGTTGGGCGGTATGCGCTGGCCGAGGTAGCCGTTGCCGACGTAGGCGTGGTGGGTGTCGTCGGTGTCTATGCGATCGGTTGCGAGGGTCCAGCCGTCGCCGGTGCGGCAACTTCCGGCGGGTGGAGTGGAGTCGGAAGGACGGTCGGTGGTGGGGGGTTGCGGCGCTTGCGCGACGGCCGCGGGCGGTACCGAGGCGACGAGCACGCCTGCGAGCAGCAGTGCGGACAGGCGGGCAGGACGCGGCCGCGCACCGGGAGAGTACGTCATTGTTCTCCGTCGTCTGGATCTCTTCCAAGATTCCCGCGACCTTAAATTGATGAACGGAAGAGGGTCAACAGTCGACGTTGCCTGTACGACTCTTGAAGATGATGTGCTGTGACCTCACACGCGTGCCACGACCCGGTACGCGTTGGAGAGCCGCGTGCGGCGGATGAGCGGGGCGAGCAGCTGTTCCACGCCGTACACCCCGGCCAGCACGGGGACGGACGACCAGAACAGGGCCTCACGGGCATTGCGCTGGAGGCCGCTGGGCGGTTCCGCGCGCCAGGGGTCGTCGGCAGGCGGGAGGGCGTGGACGAGGGCGAGGAGGACGGCGCCGGTGAGGTCGAACGGGATGTGCGGCTCGTGCCGTTCGACGGCGACGACGGTGCAGCCGAGCGACTCCAGCTCGCGGCGGAGGTTGGCGAGGGGGATGAGGTGCAGGTGCTGGGGCTGGAAGTAGGGCATCCACCAGCGCCCCAGGAGCCCGCTCGAGAGGCATTCGGGGTCCGGGACCTCGATGATCAGGTGACCGCCGGGTGCGAGGACCGTCCGGGCGGCGGTCAGCTCGGCGCGCGGGTCGGTGGTGTGTTCCAGATAGTGGAACATGCTCACCGTGTCGTACTGCCCCTCCAGTTTGGGGGCGAGTTCGGTGAGGAGACCGCGGTGCGCCTCGGCGATCCGGCCCTGGCGCTTGCCCTCCTCCACGCCTTCGCCGACGTCGAGCCCGTCGAAGACGGTGGCCGGATGCACCGTCCTGGCCGTCTGGGGGAAGTGCCCGTGCCCGGTGCCGACGTCCAGCCAGCGGCGGGGGGTGCCGAACGGGAGGAGGGCACGGGCACTGGCACGGTAGCGCTTGCGGTTGCCCCTGCCGTTGAAGACCCATTCCGTCAGGTCCGCGCCCAGGCCGTCGTAGAAGTCCCGGTAGTAGAAGTCCAGTCCCTCGGGCGTGAGCCGGGGGTTCTGGAAGGAGTGGGAGCAGTCGCGGCACTGGTCGATCACGAAGGTGCCGGGCTTGTGCTGGAGCAGATCGACGGTGCGCAGCCGGGTCCGCAGGCGCGAGGAGCCGCACCAGGGGCACTCGGTGCGTTTCGGCTCGTGGAAGCGGTCGGTGCCGCGGGCGAGTTCACGCTGGTAGTCGACGCGGAGCCGGGCTACTTCCTGGGTCCGGTTCATGGTCGTCCCGGTCCTCCTTGTCCTGGGCGGGATTCTGTGCGGGATTCTGTGCCGGATCCTGTGCCGGATCCTGCGGCTTCTTCGAGGTGGGCGGCGGCCGCGGCGGCGCCCCCCGCGGCGCGGAAGGATTCCTGGACGCGGCGGGCGGCCGCCCGGTACCCGGGGTCGCCGAGCACCGAGTCCAGTGCGGCGCCGATCGCGCGGCGGTCGGCGCGGCCGAACCGGATGCGGATCCCGGCCCCGGCCGTGGTGAGCTGTTGGGCGATCACGGGCTGGTCGTCCCGGATGGGGGCGACGACCAGGGGAACTCCGTGCAGCAGGGACTCCGCGACGGTGTTGTGGCCGGCGTGGCAGACGACCGCCGAGGCCCGGCCGAGCAGGGCGGGTTGCGGTACGCGTGGCAGGGCCAGCACCGTGTCGTCCGAGGTGCCGTCCAGTGCCCCGCCCGGGTCGGCGACGACGGCCTGGACGCGGGGGGCCCGCTCCCGTACGGCCGCCGCGCACTCGGCGAGGAAGCGGCCGCCGAGGCCGGTGTTGGCGGTGCCGAGGGACACCAGGACGGTGTGCCGTGCGGGATCCAGCCACTCCCAGGGGAAGGGCGCGGTGCCGGGCCGCCGGGCGAGGGCGGGTCCGACGAAGCGGGTCTGCGGGGGCGCGGCGCACGCGCCCGCCAGGGCGGGGGTGGTGAAGGCGAGGACCAGGTCGGGCGAGAAGCGGGGGTCGTGGGTGCGCGCCGGGTCGCCGAGCGCAGCGCGCAGCCCCGCCAGCAGTGACCGGATCCATTCCTCCACCTTCGGCATGGTGGAGAGCGCGCCGGAGAACTCGGCGGAGGTGGTGGCGGAGGTCGCACAGGGGATGCCGAGCCGTTCGGCCGTCAGGGACCCGGCGAGCGCCTGCTGGTCGGCGACGAGCACGTCCGGGCGGAAGGCGGCGACGGCCCGTTCGACGCCGGGTGCCATTGCCGTGGCGAGCGGCGCGAGGAAGTCCTGCCACAGGAAGTGCAGCGCGGCGACCCCGCGCAGCCCGGGAGGCCGGTGCAGATCGCGGGGTACGTCGCAGGGGTGGATCTCGGCGCCGGGTCCGGCCGGCTCCTCGACGGGCCCGGGCAGGCCGGCCCAGGCGACCCGGTGCCCGCGCCGGGTGAGTTCGGCGGCCACTGCGGCGGCCGGGTTGATGTGCCCGACGAGCGGCGGCACCACGAAGAGGAACCGGCTCATGCGCGGGCCTTCGTCCGCTGCCGGTGTCCCGTCCGCAGCCAGTCGAGCATGAGCGTCCCGACGGTCCGCGGGTCGCCCACGAGGACGGAGTGGCCGTGCCCCGGGACCAGATGGGTGCGGCAGTCGGGCAGCAGGGATGCCAACCGGGGCGCCATGGCCGCGAGGTCGGAGGTGGCCCCGTACACCGCGTGGACGGGCACGTCGAGATCGCGCCAGCGGTCCTCGGCGGGGATGCGGCTGGCCGCGATGTCGGCGGCGATCGTCGTCTCCTGCAGCAGCGGGCGGGCGCGGCGGACCAGCCGGGCCGCGTGCCAGCCGTAGGTCCGGTCGATCCAGGGCAGGGCCCGCCCGTCGCGGAGCCTGTGCGCCGAGCCCCCGAGGAGGGTGCTCATCTTCGCCGCCCAGGCCGCGGTGGGCGGCTCGGACTCCACGGTCAGGAGGCCGGCGACCCGGTCGGGGTGGTGCAGGGCGTAGTCGAAGGCGACGGTGCCGCCGAAGGAATTGCCGACCAGGTGCACCGGCCCGGTGGTGTCCATGCCGTCGAGGAGGGCGGCGAGGTCGCTTGTGAAGTCCTCCAGGCGGTAGCCGGTGGCGGGGCGTTCGCTGCGGCCGTGGCCGCGCTGGTCGTACATCACCACGTCGTGTCCGGCCGCGGCGAGCGCCGGGGCCACGGTGAAGTAGTAGCTGGTCAGGTTGTCGGTGGCGATGCCGTGGACCAGGACGACGGTCTGTGCGCCGCGTGGTCCGAGGCGTACGGCGTTCAGGCGCGGGCGGCGGGCCTTCGTCACCCCAGGCGCCCGGCGATGTAGTGGACCATCCGGCCGACGGAGAGCCCGATGATCTCGGTGAGTTCGAGGGAGGCGAAGAAGGCCGGGAAGTCGACCCGGTCGCCGTAGCGTCGCCCGAGCTCGCCGGTGAGGGTGACCAGGTCGATGGACTCCAGGTCGAGGTCCTCGACGAATCGGGTGTCCATGGTGACGGCCGTGCCTTCGAGGCCGATCTCGGGGACGACGGCGTGCAGTGCCTCGGTGATCTCGGCGAGCACTGCGCTCTCGCCGGCCCCCGGGAGGGGGGTGACGGCGTCGGACGTGGGGGTGGTGGTCATGAGGGGCTCTCCTCGTGGTGCTGCCGGTGGGTGTCCTCGGTCCAGGCGACGACGTAGCGGCGGGGTCGCAGGCCCGGCGGATTGGCGACCTCGGCGAGTGACACGGCGTACGTACGGCCGGAGGGCGTACGGACCGTCAGCCGGTCGCCGTCCGCGGCGGTGACGCGGACGTCACGCGGTCGTCCGGGCGGACCGGTGCCCTCGGCCCTGGCCGCGGCCTCTTCGGCCGCCCGGAAGCGGACGGCCTCCGGCCGCTCGGTGATCTCCTCGATGGCGATGCCGGCCGGCGCGCCGCCGGCCGGGCGGACCAGGGCGACGGCCGCTTCCGCGCAGTGGGCGAGGGACAGGGAAAGGGGTGGCAGTTCCCGGCCGTGCACTCCTTCGGGGTGCGGTCGGCCGCTGTCGTCGTCGCGCACCCGGACCTCGGCGGGGAAGACCGGGCCCGCGCCGTGTTGCCACAGGTGGTGGCGTACGGCGTCCTTGGCGGCGATCCGGCCGAGCAGCCACTGCGGTCTGTCCTGGTGCGGCCGGGCCGCGTAGGCGTCCCGTTCGGCGCCGCCCAGCAGGTTGCGCATCATCAGCTCGCGGGAGGCGGGGTCGGGCCAGTACTCGAAGACCAGGTGCCAGCCGCCGGGCCGGACGCGGGAGAGGGTGCTGAGCTCGGGGCGGCGCCGGATGGCATCGGTGGCGGCGGGCGAGTCGAAGCGGCGGTCCTCCCAGCCGTCGATCTCGCACCGGACGGTTCCGCGGTGGCTGAGCTGGATGTCCGCGGCCAGCACGGTCTCGGTGAGGGAGGTGATCCGTACGTGGCAGTCGACCGGCTCCCCGGGCTCCGGTTGCGGGCCGTGGAAGCGGATCTCGCGGATGCCGACCGGCAGCACGACGGTGCGGTCGCTGCGGGTGGCCATCAGCCAGTAGCCGAGGAGCTGACCGGCGTTGTCGAGGAGCGCGCCGGGCGCGGGCGGAGCGGTGATGACGCCCCGGACGTGCCGTGCGCCGAGTCCGGTGACCGCGGTGACGCCCTGGAAGAGCGGCCCGTGGAACATCCAGCGCTCGCCGTACATCCGCCGGGCCGAGACGGCGGGCGCCTCTTCGTCGGCCGGGACGGGCCAGCGGGCGGGCGGTGCCGGGTGGCGGGGGGCCGTCTGCGTCTCAGCGCGCGCGTACCGGCCGAACTCGACGGTGTGGCGGCCCGGCCGGTCGGGGACGGTGCGGACCGTCACGGTCACGTCGACGGCGGGCTCGGCGACCAGCCAGGCGAGGAAGCGGGCGTCGCGGACGGCGACCGTGACACCGGTGCCGGGCGCGGTCGCCGCCTCGGTCATGTACTGGATCATGGTCGTCGCGGGGACCACGGGCCAGCGGTCGCCCATGTCGGGCCAGTCCGGCCGCTGGTGGTAGAAGCAGTGGTCGGCGAGGTACGGCATGGTGTCGAGGGCCACGCGGAGGGTGGTGACGCGGGCCGTGGTGGCCGGTGCCGCCGAAGCAGGAGGAGCCGGCCGGGGAGCAGCCGTCCGGGGAGCGTCGTGTGCCGCGAAGAGCGCCGCGGCCGCGTCGGCCGTCTCGCTGAGCAGGGCACGCAGCTCGGCCGCCTCGGGGTGGCGCCGCGCGGCGTCCGCCAGCCGACCGGTGCCGGACCCGGGCGTCCCCTCGCCGCCGAGCGCGCCGCGCAGCTCCGTACGGAGCCGCTCGCGGGTGGCGGGGTCGAGGCGGACGGGCCCGGCGTCCAGGCCGAGCCGTACGCCCGGCCCGGCCGGCACCGCGGCCGTACCGGTGCGGCGGCCTCCGCCAGGAGCCAGGGCGGCGACGTCGGGCTCCGCCCCGTACGCCCACAGGCCGGCCACGGCGCGCCGCACCTGGCCGAGGCCGTCGCCGCCGTCGGCGCTCGCGGCCGTGACCGCCACGTGCTCGCGGTCGGCGAGGACGTCACCGACCAGCGACGGCAGTTGGCCCTGTCCGGCCTGGACGAAGGCGCGGAACCCGGCCCCGTACAGGGCTTCGACGAGGCCGCGGAACCGGACCGGCTCCAGGAGGTGGCGCACGGCGAGCTCACGGACCTCCCCCTCGCCGTCCGGGAACGGCGCGCAGGTCGTGCCCGACCAGACGGGCACCGAGGGCCGGTGCAGGGTGAAGCGGCGCATGGCCTGCCGGATCGGCCCCAGGTAGGGGGCCAGCATGGGCGTGTGGAAGCCGGACGCGAAGGGCAGCGTACGGCCGAGGACGCCGTCGCGGCGCAGGCGCTGCGTGACCTTCTCCACCTGGGCCGCGGGGCCGCACACCACGCACTGGTGCGGGGCGTTGTCGTGGGAGAGCACCACCTCGTCGATCCCGGCCAGGGCCGCCCCCACCTGGGCCGCGCCCGCCCCGTAGGTCACGAAGACCACGTCGGGGACGCGCAGGTCCAGGGGGTCGAAGTCCCGCAGGAAGGCGTCCACTTCCTTGTCGGCGAAGATCCCGCCGACGGCCATGGCGGTCCACTCCCCCACGCTGTGCCCGGCCAGGGCGTCGGGAGCGATGCCGCAGCGGCGCAGCGCGGTGGCCAGGAGCCGGCCGGCGTCGACGACGGCGGCGCCGTGCTCGGCGACGGCGCCGACCCTGGCCTGCTGCCAGGCGGGGCGGGGCAGCCCGAAGTGGCGGGCGACGTCCTCGCCCTGGGGGGCGAAGCCGGCCTCCAGGCCGGGGAAGAGGAAGGCGGTACGGCCGCCGGCCGGCCCGAGCAGGGGGCGGGGCGCGAACCACACCTCGCGGCGGCCTGCCCAGGCCAGGCCGCGGGCGACCACTTTGCGGGCCAGCGCGAGGCGCTCCGGCCCGGGCCCGGCCACGGCCAGCCGGGTGGCTCCGGTGCCGATGTGTCCTCCGGCACGCAGCCGGGCGTCCTCGGCGTCGAGGAGCGCGCGCAGCGCCTCCGGCGTGTCGGCCGCGATCCGCAGGACCGGTTCGGGTTCGTCGACGCGCAGGGCCGTGGGCGCGGGGCGTCTCCTGCCCGCCGAGGGGACGAACTCCTCCAGGACCACGTGGGCGTTGATGCCGCCGAAGCCGAAGGCGTTCACCCCCGCCCGGCGCACCTGCGCCTCCCAGGGGCGGGCCACCGGGGACGGGCGGAAGCGGGTGGCGAGCAACCCGGGGTGGGGCTCGTCGCAGTGCAGGGTGGGCGGCAGCACCTGGTGGTGGAGGGCCAGAGCGGCCTTGACCAGGCCCGCGGCGCCCGCTGCCGGCATGGTGTGGCCGATCATCGACTTGACGGAGCCGATCACCGCGTCCGGCGCGCGCGGGGTGCCGAACGCGCGTCGCAGCGTGGTGATCTCGGCCGCGTCACCGCTGGGGGTTCCCGTTCCGTGGGCTTCCAGCAGGCCGATCGCGCCGGGGGCGGCGGGGTCCAGGCCGGCCGCCTCCCAGGCGAGCCGGACGGCCCGGGTCTGGCCGTCCGGGTCCGGGTTCACCAAGGTGGCGGTGCGCCCGTCGCCGGCCACTCCCGTGCCCCGGACCACCGCGTAGACCCGGTCGCCGGCGCGCACGGCGTCGGCGAGCCGTTTGAGGACGAGCACCGCGGTGCCCTCGCCGATGAGCACTCCGTCCGCGTCCCGGTGGAAGGGGCGGATCCGCTGGGTCGGGGAGAGGGCACCGAGCCGGGCGAACACCGACCACAGGGTGACGTCGTGGCAGTGGTGCACGCCGCCGGCGAGCACCACGTCGCAGCGTCCCGCGGTCAGCTCGCCCACGGCCTGGTCGACCGCCAGCAGGGAGGAGGCGCAGGCCGCGTCGACCGTGTAGGCGGGTCCGCGCAGGTCGAGCCGGTTGGCGATGCGCGAGGCGGCGAAGTTGGGGACCAGGCCGACGGCCGCTTCGGGGCGGTCCGGCCCCAGGGCCTCCTCGAAGGCGGTACGGACCCGGGCCAGCCGCTCCTCGCCGAGCTCGGGCAGCAGTTCGCGCAGGGTGTGGGTCAATTGGCCGGCGGTGCGGACGCGTTGGTCGAGCCGCGCCAGCCCGGCCGTGAGGTAGCCGCCGCGGCCCAGCACCACTCCGATGCGGGTGGGGGGCACCGTGGCGAGGCCGCCCGCGTCGGCGATCGCGGCGGCGGCCGTGCGCAGGGCGATCAGCTGGTCGGGCTCGGTGGCCGGGACGGAGTCCGGCATGATGCCGAAGGCGACGGGGTCGAAGCCGGTGAGCCGGTCGTCGACGAAGCCGCCGCGCCGGCAGTAGATGGCACCGGAGCGGTACTCCTCCTGGTCCCAGCGCCCCGGCGGCACCTCGGAGATGGCGTCCACGCCGGTGCGCAGGTTGTGCCAGTAGCGCTCCAGGTCGTCCGCGCCGGGCAGCGTGACCGCCATGCCGGTGACGGCCACCGGTTCCTGGGGGCGGTTCCCGCAGTGGCCGTGGGGCACCGTCACCACCCCGGAGGGGCGAGGACGACCTCGCACGTACCGTCGTCGCCCCAGGTCAGCTCGCGCAGCAGGGCGAGCGTCCCCTCCCTCGGGTCGATCAGGCCGATGCCGCGGCGGGCGTACTCCCGGGCGAGTTCCGGGCCGACCATCCCGCCGTGCGTGCCGTCCGGGGCCCACGGGCCCCAGTGGACGGTCAGCGCCCGCGTGCCCGTGGAGCGGTGCCAGGCCCGGCCCAGTGCGGCGAGGGCGTCGTTGGCGGCGGCGTAGTCCGCCTGGCCCCGGTTGCCGTGCACGGCCGCGACGGAGCCGAACAGCACGGTGAAGCGGGGCGGCGCGGGGAGCCGGCGCAGCGCGGCGAAGAGCGTACGGGCGCTCTCCGCCTTCGTCTGGTGGACGCGCGTGAAGGACGCCGGGTCCTTGTCGGCGACGAGCCTGTCCTCGATGACTCCGGCGGCGTGCACCAGGCCGTCGATGCGTCCGTGGCGGGTGTGGGTCTCCTTGACCGCCTGCTCGACGGCCGCCGCGTCCCGCAGGTCGACGCAGCGGTACCGGCCCTCGCCGCCGGCCGCGCGGATCGCGGCCAGGGTCGCCTCGACCTCGCGACGGGCCAGGACGAGGCCGGCTTGCCGGTCGATGTCCGCGGGGCGCAGCTCGCCGCGCGCGGCGAGCGCGGCCCGCAGCGCGGCGCGCCCGGTGACGCCGGCGGTCCCGGGCGGCTCGGGGGCGTCGGCCAGGGCGGTGCGGCCCAGCAGTTCGATGCGGCAGCGTGCGGCGGCCGCGAAGGCGACGGCGACGCGCGCGGCGATGCCGCGCGCCCCGCCCGCGAACAGCAGGACGGACTGCGGCCCGAGCCCGAGGGCCGCGGCCGCCCGCTCCGCCGTGGACTCGTCGTCCGTGAGCAGCGGGCCCAGCGGGGCCTCCTGCGGCTCGATGCCGAACCGCCGGCCGTCCTCGGTGCGGACGACGACGGGCTCCCGGTCGGGTGCCAGGAGCTCTCCGATGACCGCGTCCGCCATCTCGTTGGCGCTCCGATCGTCGGGTACGGACACCAGGCGGGCTGTCGTGTCCGGGTACTCGCGGGCGGCGGTGCGCAGGAATCCGCCCATTCCGTCGCTCGTTCCGTCACCCCGGCCGTCGTCCGGGCTGCCGTTCTCGGCCGGCCGGACGCACAGCAGATGGCGCGGGCCGCCCTGGAGGAGGGCCTTCAGAAGAGGGAAGGCGCCCGGCAGTACGGGGCCGGTGGGCCCGGGCAGCAGGATCACCGCGTCCGGCGACCCGGCCGGGTCGATCGGCGTGCCGTCGGAGTGGGTGGTGTGCGCACCGTGTTCCCGGAGCCGGGCGAGGAGGGCCCGGGTGAGGCCGGCGCTGCCGCCGAGCACGTGGACGTGCGTGTCCCGCAGGGCCGGGGAGCCGCCGGGTGGTGGTGCGTCGTCCAGCGCCGTCTTCCGCAGGACGTACCGCCGGGGCGCGACTCCGGTCGGCTCGGTTGCCGCGGTGTCCTCCGGCTCCCGTGCCGGGTGCGGCGCGGGGGGCTCCGCCTCGGCCTGACGGCTCGCGTGCGCGTCCATCCATTCCACGATCGACGCCGCGGTCCGTGCGCGGATCAGGCCCTCCAGGTCCGCGTCGTCCGGAATCCGCGCCTTTGCGTCTCCCAGCCGTTTCACGAGTTCGCCCGCGATCTCCGTCCGTTTGATCGAGTCCACGCTCAGGTCGGCCTCGAGGTCGAGCCGGGGATCGAGGATCTCCACGGGGTAGCCGGTCCGTTCGCTGATGACCGCCAGCACCGTGCGCAGCAGGTCGGGCTCCTCGGCCTCCGCGGGAAGCGCCGTGGCCGCCGCTGCAGCCGCCGGTGCCGGGAGGGCGGCGGTCTCCGTCACCGGCGCGAGGGCCTGCGGCGGGACGGCCGCCGTCGCGCCGAAGTACGTCAGCAGGACGTCCCGCTGGGCCGCGATCAGCTCACGGCTGCCGCGCAGGAAGTCCTGGATCAGGACCGCCCGGTCCGCTCCTGCGGTCCCATCGGCGAAGTCACCGCCCGGGACCGGTGTCAGCGGTGCGATCCGCCGGGCCGGCCGCATCCCTCCGGGCAGCAGCCCACCGTCCGCGGTGCGGACCAGGTGCCCGTCCACGGTCCAGCCGGGGCGCTGCGGCGTCCGCCCGGGCTCGGCCACCACCGCGTCCCTGCCCGCGAACAGCGCCTCCGCGTCGATGGGGACGCCGCCCGAGACCGCCAGCCGGGCCAGCGCCTCCAGGTGGCCGCGCAGCCCCGCCCCGGGGTGCGGCTCGAAGGGGACGGCCAGGTGCGGCCGGTCGCCGAGGACGGCGCGCACCAGGCCGGTGAGCACGGTGCCCGGGCCCGCTTCGACGAAGATCCGCGCTCCGGCCGCGTACATCGCCTCGATCTGTTCGGCGAAGCGCACCGGCGCCGTGATCTGTCCGGCGAGGCGGGCCCGCAGCTGTGCGGTGTCCGCCGGGTAGGGGGTCGCTGTCAGCCCGGACCACACCGGGATCCGCGGTGCCCGCAGGGGGCGGGCGGCGAGCACGTCGGCGAAGGTCTTCGCCGCGCCGGCCATCATCGGGCTGTGGAAGGCGCAGGCCACGTCGAGCGGTTGGGTGTCGAAGCCGGCGTCCCGCAGTGCGGCCGCTGCCCGGTGCACCGCCCGGTCCGGCCCCGCGACCGTCGTCTGGGACGGGGAGTTGTGGCCCGCGACCACCACCTCGCCGCCGAGCCCGGCCGCGGTCAGTACGGTTTCCACCGCGGCCGCCCCGGCCGCGACAGCGGCCATGGTGCCCGGCTCGTCCCCGGCAGCGCCCAGCATCGCCTCGGCGCGCAGCTCGCTGAGCTCCGGCAGCTCGGCGGCGGGGAACGCGTCGGCCACGCACAGCGCCACGAGTTCCCCGTAGGAGTGGCCGGCCACCATGTCGGGGCGGACGCCGAGCTGCGCGAGCACGTCGTGGGCGGCCAGGCCGGCGGCGCCCAGGGCGGGCTGGGCCCGCCGGGTGTCGGCGAGCCGGGCCCGCTGGGCGTCCCGGCCGGCCGGGTCGAACACGGCCGGCGGGAACATCGCGGCGGCCGGGGCCCGGCGCAGGTGCTCGTGCGTCTCGGGAAAGGCGGTGAACAGGTCCGCCAGCATGCCGGGGCGCTGGCTGCCCTGGCCCGGGAAGAGGAAGGCCAGCTTGCCGTTCTCGCGGCCGCCGGTGGCCGGGTGGTCGTCACCGCCGGCCGCGGCCGTGAAGACGCCCGGCGTCGCGCGGCCTGCCAGTGCCGCCCGGAGCAGGCCGGGCAGTTCGGCGAGGTCGGTGGCGACCACGGCCGCGGTGACCGGCCCGGCGGCGGGGTCAGCGGCCCGGCGCGCCGCCGTGCGGGCGAGGTCGCGCAGCCGCCAGGGCTGCCAGGGGGGCGCATCCGTCCCGTCCGCGGCCGCGGCCGCCCCGGTCTGCGTGTCCGCCAGTCGCAGCAGTTCCTCGATCGCCGCCTCGCCACGGAAGAGGAACAGTTCGGCGGGCCAGGCGTCGGCGGCCCGGCGCGGCGGCGCGCCGTTGTCGCACCCTTCGAGCACCACGTGGAAGTTCGTGCCGCCGAAGCCGAAGGCGCTCACGCCGCCCACCCGCTGTCCCGCCGGCGCGGCCCACGGCAGGGCCCGTTGGTGGAAGACGAACGGGCTGCTCTCCGGCCGCCAGGCCGGATTGGGCCGGCGGATGTGCAGGGTCGGCGGGCGCACCCCGGTGTACAGCGCCAGGGCCGTCTTGATCACACCGGCGAGCCCGGCCGCGCACTTGGTGTGGCCGATCTGCGACTTCACCGAACCGATCACGCACGCGCCCGGCGCGGCCCCCGATTCCCGGAAGACCTCGGTGAGCACGTCGAGTTCGGTGCGGTCGCCGACCACCGTACCGGTGCCGTGCGCCTCGACCAGGCCGACCCGGGCCGGTGGGATGCGGGCCTGGGCGTAGGCCCGCTCCAGCGCCGTGCGCTGGCCTTCCGGCCGGGGCGCGGTCAGGCCGCGGGAGCGTCCGTCGCTGGAGGAGCCGACGCCTTTGACGACGGCGTAGATCCGGTCGCCGTCGCGCTGCGCGTCGGCCAGTCGTTTGAGCACCACGCAGGCGACGCCCTCGCCCAGGGCGATGCCGTCCGCCCCGGCGTCGAAGGTCCGGCAGCGGCCGGTGGGGGACAGCGCGTGCACGGACGAGAAGAGGACGTAGTCGTTGATGCCGTTGTGCAGGTCGGCGCCGCCGCACAGGACGAGGTCCGCCGTGCCCGTCGTCAGCTCCTTGCAGGCGATGTCGACGGCGGCCAGCGAGGAGGCGCAGGCGGCGTCGACGGTGTAGTTGGCCCCGCCGAGGTCCAGGCGGTTGGCGATCCGGCCGGAGATGACGTTGGCGAGCATGCCGGGGAAGGAGTCCTCGGTGAGGACGGGCAGCTGCTGCGCCAGGTCCTCCGGGAGCCGTCCGCCCAGGTAGGAGGGCAGGACGGTGCGCAGGGTGGTCGCGTGGGCCAGGTCGCTGCCGGCCTCGGCCCCGAAGACCACGGCGGTGCGTGCGCGCGGGAAGTCGCGCTCCTCGTAGCCCGCGTCGGCGAGGGCGCGCCGGGCCGCCTCCAGGGCGAGCAGTTGCACGGGGTCGACGGAGGCGAGGGAGGACGGCGGAATGCCGAAGCGCAGCGGGTCGAAGGGGATGGGGGGCAGGAAGCCGCCCCACCGGGAGGCCGAGGTGTCGTGGGCGGGCGCGTGCGCGCCGTGGTGGAGGGCCGGGTCCCAGCGCTCCCGGGGCACTTCGCTCACCGCGTCCGTGCCGGCGAGCACCTGGGCCCAGAAGGCGGGCAGGTCGGGGGCCGCGGGGAACATGCCGGCCATGCCGGTGATCGCGACGTCGAGCGGTGGGGGCGCGGGGGTGGCCGGGGCCGCGCCGGCCGTCGCCACGGACGGGGCCTCGCCGGTCAGTTCCGCGGCGCGCCGCTCGTAGAAGGCGGCCGCCCGGTCGGTGACGGCACGGTGGAGTTCGGCCACGGTCGTGGTGGCGTCGCGCAGCACCGCGACCTCGCCGGCCATGAACATGCCCGCGTCGAGCTGGCGTTCCTCTTCCACCCGGCGGAGTTCGCCGTCCACGCGCTCGACGCCCTTGGCGGCGATGCGCAGCCGTCCCAGGTTGAGCCGTTCCAGCCGCTCCCAGGCGTCCCGTCCGCGCACGCCCTGCCGGCGCAGGTCCTCCTGGTGCCTGCGGTAGGTGGCGGTGTACGGGCTCGGTACGCAGCGGGTGACGTGGCCCGGGGCGGTGTCCAGCAGGACCGTGCTCTCGGCGCCGAGCACCGTGTGCTGGAAGGCCGGTCGGAGCGCACCGCACTCCACCGCCTCGCGGGTGAAGAGGTACGCGGTGCCCATCAGGACGCCGACCGCCGCGCCGCGCCGGGTGAGCCCGGTGGACAGGGCCGCGACCATGGCCGCCGAGCGCTCGTCGTGGATCCCGCCGGCGAACAGCACCTCGATGCCCGGTGGCTCGCCCGGCTCCGGCCCGCGGTCGTCCAGGAAGCGTTCCAGGACGTCCAGCTGGGCCTCCCAGAGCGGGAAGGAGTTGCTGGGCCCGACGTGGCCGCCGCACTCGGCGCCCTCGAAGACGAAGCGCCGGGCCCCCGCGTCGAGGAACTGCCCGAGCAGCCCGGGCGTCGGGACCTGCAGGAAGGTGCGGACGCCGTGGGCCTCCAGCGCGGCGGCCTGCGTGGGGCGGCCACCGGCGAGGACGGCATGGGTGGGCCGCAGGGCGCGTACGGCCTCGAGCTGGGCGCTGCGCACGTCGTCCGGTGCGAAGCCCAGGATGCCGACGCCCCAGGGCCGTCCGTCGAGCACGGCCCGGGTCTCCTCCAGGAGGGCTCTGGTCCGCTCGGGACCGGAGAGGGCCAGGGCGAGGAACGGCAGGCCGCCGCTCTCCGCGACGGCGGCGGCGAAGCGCGCCTGGTCGCTGACCCGTGTCATCGGGCCCTGCGCGACGGGGAGATCGGTGCCGAA
Organism: Streptomyces luteosporeus; assembly: GCF_039532865.1. NCBI lineage: Bacteria > Bacillati > Actinomycetota > Actinomycetes > Kitasatosporales > Streptomycetaceae > Streptomyces > Streptomyces luteosporeus. The sequence continues at coordinate 104,745 of NZ_BAAASL010000009.1, read as the reverse complement.
CGAGCGGCTCAGGGCGGATCCGGGGCGCAGGGCCCCGGGCGCACCGGGGGCCCGCAGTGCGGTGTCGATTCCCTCCCGCACGGCCCGTACCGCGGCGCCCACCGTGCGGTGGTCCCGGGCGAAACGGCGGGCGAGGAAGGCGTCCTGTCCGAGCGGTACGGGGCGCTCCCGCAGGTCGGCGGGGACGCCCGGCCGGTCGCGGTCCAGCAGGCGCCGTCCGCCGGCGAGGATCGTGCCGGTCGTGTCCGTCGTGCGCAGCAGGCGGGCGAGCGCGGGCGGGACGGTCGCCTCCTCCAGCAGCGCGAGTTGTACGTCGAGCACGACGCCGGTGGCACCTGCAAGGACGGCCGCCGCGGCGGTGTGGGGTCCGATGCCGCCGCACGCCCAGACGGGAACGCCGGCCTCGGGGTCGGCGAGCAGGTGTTGCAGCAGGACGAAGGTGGACAGTTCGCCGGCCGGGCCACCGCACTCGCTGCCCCGCGCGACGACACCGGCCGCCCCGGCCCGTACCGCGGCACGGGCCTCGGCCCGGGAGCGGACCTCGGCCAGGACGGTGACACCCCGGCCGCAGTCGGCGGGCCGGCCGGCGCCGGGGGCGAGCAGGACGGTGTGCGGCCCGGGGTCGTGCCGGTCGTGCAGCTCGTCCGGACGGAGCGTGCAGCCCTCCGCGAGGCGCACGCCGAAGGCGCCGCCGGTCCAGCGGCGGGCGAGGGAGAGGGCTTCGCGGGCGCGCGGGCCCCCGTCGCCGAGGTCGAGCACGCCGAGCCCGCCGGCTGTGCGGACGGCCGCGACGAGTCGCGGGTCCGCTTCCCCGAAAGGACTGACACCGATGACGGTTGACTGCAGCACGAAGGCGGCCCCCCACGCTCCACACCAGGGACTCTGGAATCTGGACCATGCCGGAGGAGCCGGAGCCAAGGACGACCGTCCCTGCCTCCGCGGTAGTTTGCGCCTCGGCAGCAAACGTTCCGGATCAACCTTGCACGCCGGCAACCATGGAACAAGTCCGGTTGCACGGCGCATAGTTGCACACACAAGAACCCTTTTGGCGCCCGCGCATCATATTCCGCTTGACAACGGACCTCAATACCTCACCGCCGGAACGGCTGTTGGCCCGCGCAACATCCCGTCGTGCCGGGGAAGCAGGAGCGGGGTGGCCATGACGAGCAGGCCCGCGACCGTGAGGGCGGTGCGTGGGCCGGTGACGTCGGCGAGCAGCCCGCCGAGCGCGGTGAGGACGGCGATGGCCGTCTGCTGGCCGATCGACCAGGCCGACAGGGTGCGGGCGACGAGATGGTCCGGGGTGTGTTCGAGCCGGTAGGTGGCGAGCACCGGGGTGTACAGGCTCATGTTGACGATGATCGCCAGCTCGACGGCCATCACGGTGACGAGGCCGACGACGCCGGGACGGACGAAGGCCAGGCCGATCAGCCACACGGCGCGCAGGGTGCCGGCGGTCCGGAAGACCCGGTGCCTGCCGTAGCGGGCCACCACACGGCGGGCCAGCCGGGAGCCGATGAGCCCGCCGAGACAGGGGGCGGCGAAGGCGAGGCCGTACTGCCAGGGCGGGAACTCCAGCCGGCGAAGGAGGAACACGGCCAGCAGCGGCTCGGTCGCCATGATCAGACCGGCGACGAGCATCTGGTTGAGGTAGAGCGCCCGCAGGCCGGGATGGCCCATGATGTGTCGCCAGCCGTCGAACAGTGCGCCCGCTCGGGCCGGGCTCCTGCCGGTCGTTCGCGGCGCTTCCTCCCGGCCCCGGATCGCCGTGATGCACAGCGCGGAAAGCAGGTAGCTGAGCGCGTCCGCCACCACGGTCGTGACCGGCCCGAACACACCGATCGCCGCCCCGCCCAGCGGTGGTCCGACCGCGATGGAGCTCCAGTTCGTGGACTCGAACCGCGCATTGGCCACGAGCAGGTCGTCCGGCGGGACGAGGGACTTGAGGCAGGCGCCGCTCGCCGCGCCGGACGCGATCCTGGCCGCGGCGACCACGGCCGAGATCACGAGCAGCTGGACGAAGCCGAGGCAGCCGAAGGCATAGGCGGCCGGGATCGTCGCCATGACCGCGAACCGGGTCAGGTCCGTCACGATCATGACCGGGCGTTTGCGCCGGAACTCCACCCACGGCGCCAGCGGCACCGCGATCAGCGCGCCCACCGCGGGCCCCACCGCGGACAGCGCGGACACCTCGGCCGGACCGGCGTGCAGCACCAGGACGGCGATCAGCGGGAGCGCCCCGAACCCGAGCCCGGACCCGTAGGCGCTCACCGCGTACACCGCCCACAGCCAGCCGAACCGCCGGCCCAGCCGTCTCCTGCCCACCATGCTCCACGCGCCCCCTGCCACAAATAGACGTTGACCACAAAGAGCAAAGCGAGCAGCGCAGTAGCAGGTCAAACAACCTCCCTGCCGGCTGTCCACAACCATCGGTTGTTCACTAGGGTGGCGACGTGGACCTCGAAGCGGTACGCACCTTCGTCGCCGTCGCGGAAGCGGGCCAGTTCCAGAAAGCCGCCGCCGACCTGTCGATCACCCAGCAGGCCGTCTCCAAGCGCATCGCCGCGCTGGAGCGCGACCTCGGCGTGCGGCTGTTCACCCGCACGCCGCGCGGCGCCGGGCCCACCATCGACGGGCAGGCGTTCCTGCCCCACGCACGCGAGCTGCTGCGCACCGCCGAGCGCGCGCTCGCCTCCGTGCGCACCGGCCACCGCCCGCTGCGCGTCGACGTGATCAACTCGCGTGGCGCGGCCTCGGGTCTGCTGCGCGGATTCCACCGCGCGCACCCCGGGATCGAGCTCGACGTCCTGATGCTGTTCGACATCGAGCCGGCCGTCAGCGCCATCCGATCCGGTGCGATCGACGCCTCCTTCCGCGCCGTCGCCGCGCCCGGCCGCCCCCTTCCCGAGGACATCGCCTCCGTCCGGGTCCTCGACGAGCCGCTCCAGCTCCTCACCGGCCCCGACCACGCGCTGGCGGGCGCCAAGTCGGTGACCCTCGCCGAGCTGGCCGGGCACCGGATCTGGATGCCCGGCGTCGTCCCCGGCACCGAATGGACCGCCTACTACGACGACCTCGTCGCGGAGTTCGGCCTGACCATCGAGGCGACCGGCCCCAACTTCGGCTCCGACGCCCTCCTCGACACCATCGCCGACACCCCGGCCCTGGCCACCTTCATGGGCGAGCACACCCGGCTCATCTGGCCCGCCGGCCACGGCCTGCGCCGCATCCCGGTGACCGACCCCACCCCCGTCTACCCGCACTCGCTCCTGTGGCACCGCGACAACCCGCACCCGGCGCTGGCCACCCTCCGCGCCCATCTGGCCACCACGGCGGCCGGCCACGACGCCGCCGGGACCTGGAGACCGCGCTGGGTGATTCCGCGCTGAACGCCTCCCCTGCTTCGCTCTCCCTGCGCCCGCCGGGCAGTCAGGGCAGTCAGGGCAGACCCTGGCCGCCGGTCAGGGCGCGGGCGGCGCGGGCGATGTGGGTGCGGGAGATGCCGGCGTCGTCGAGGAGTTCGGCCGTGGTGCCGGAGCCGGGCAGGACCGTGACGGCGAGGTGGGCGACCGCGGGAGCGAGGCGCTCGGCCGAGAGCGCGGACAGGACGGCTTCGCCGAGCCCGCCCTCGGGGTGGTGGTCCTCGGCGATGACGAGCGCACCGGTCTCCCGGGCGGCGCGGGCCAGTGTCGCGGCGTCGACGGGTTTGACGCAGTACAGGTCGACGACGCGGGCGTGGATGCCGTCGGCGGCCAACTGGTCGGCGGCGGCGAGGCATTCGTGGAGGGTGACACCGGCTCCGACGAGGGTGACGGTGTCGTGGTCGCTGCGGCGCGGCGTCTTGGAGCCGCCGACGGGGAAGTTCTCCTCGGGGGCGTACAGGACGGGGTAGGCGCCACGGGTGGTGCGCAGGTAGGAGATGCCGGGCAGGTCGGCCATGGCGGCGGTCAGGGCCGTGGCGGAGGTGGCGTCGCTCGGGTACAGCACGGTGGAGCCGTGGACGGCACGCATCATGGCGAGGTCCTCCAGGCCCATCTGGGAGGGGCCGTCGGCGCCGATCTCCACGCCGCAGTGGGAGCCGCACAGGGCCATGGGGACCTGCGAGACCGCTGCCATGCGGATGAAGTCGTGCGCACGGGTGAGGAAGGCGGCGAAGGTGGCGGCGTACGGGCGGTAGCCGCGTACGCCCATGGCGACGGCCGTGGCGATCATCTGCTGTTCGGCGATGTAGGTCTCGAAGTAGCGCTCCGGGTGGGCCTTCTTGAAGTCCTCGGTGTGGGTGGAGTTGCCGACCTCCGCGTCGAGGACGACGACGTCGGGGCGGGCGCCGAGGGCGGCAAGGGCCTTGCCGAAGGCGCTGCGCGTGGCCACGTCCTTGCCGGCGTCGTAGCGGGGCAGCGGGGCGGGGCGGGCGGCCGGGCGCGTGGCCCGGGCGCCGGCGGGTGGCCGGGGGCCGCGGACGGAGAGGTTGCGTACGCCGCCGAGTTCGGCGACGGCCCGGTCCGCGAGGTCCTCGGGCAGGGGTTTGCCGTGCCAGCCCTCCTGGTCGGCGACCTCGCTCACGCCCCGGCCCTTGACGGTGCGGGCCAGGACGACGGTGGGGGCCTGGTCGTCCGCGGCGGTGGCCAGGGCCTGGTCGACGGCGCCGAGGTCGTGCCCGTCGATCGTGATCGTGCGGCAGCCGAACGCCTCGGCGCGGCGGGCGTACGCGCCGGTGTCCCACCCCAGCTCGGTGGGACCGCACTGGCCCAGCCGGTTGACGTCGACGACGGCGACGAAGTTGGCCAGCCGGTGCCGGCCGGCCTTGTCGAGCGCCTCCCAGACCGATCCCTCGGCCATCTCGCTGTCACCGCACAGCGTCCACACGCGGTACGGCTGCCGTTCCAGCTCGCGCCCGGCCAGGGCGATGCCGACGGCGTAGGCGATGCCCTGGCCCAGGGAGCCGGTGGCCACGTCCACCCACGGCAGCACCGGAGTCGGGTGCCCCTGCAGCCGGGAGCCGAAGCGGCGGTAGGTGCGCATCAGCTCGTCCTCGCCGACGACACCGGCGGCACGGAACATCGCGTACAGCAGGGGCGAGGCGTGCCCCTTGGAGAAGACCAGGTGGTCGTTGGCCGGGTTGCCGGGGTCGTCCCAGTCGTACCGCAGGTGCCGGGCCATCAGCACGGCCATCAGGTCGGCCGCCGACAGGCTGGAGGTGGGATGCCCGGATCCGGCCGAGGTGCTGGCACGGACGGAGTCCACCCGCAGCTGCTGTGCCAGCTCGAAGACCTCGGCCAGGTCGGTTCCGGGACCGAGCTGCTCGGTCGGGGCGTGGGCCGTCATACGTCGCTCCCGTTCTCGCCTGCTGCTGCGTCCATCCTCGCGGTTCGGCGCTTCCTCGGCGGCGGTGACGGGGCCGGACGAGTGACGCGGGACACCATCCGTTCAGCGGGCGCCGTACGAACCCGTCGCCGCGGTGAGCACGATCTCCCTGACCCGGTCCAGGTACTTCGGCACGCCCGCCGCGGCCTGCGGGGTGTCCGGCATGCTGACGACCAGGTCGGCCCGGTCCGGGAACCAGTTGAGCCACAGCGACACCCCGCTGGCGTTGTCGGGCCCGGTCAGGACCGTCGCGTTCGCGTCGAGGTAGTCGCGGGCGCCCGGTGCGGACCGTCCGTCCACGTAGGAGGCCATGGGTGGGATGGCGGGGGCGTCACCGTCCTCGGCGAGCAGGTCGAGCGCCCGGTGCAGGGGCACGTCGTATCCTTCGCGGGCCCGCTGGAAGCCCTGCTGCGCGGCGGAGATCGCGCCGGCGAGGCCCGGTGCGGCGGGCAGGCGGAACAGCAGGGGCGCGAGGTTGACCAGCCAGCCGTGCACGCGCAGCAGCCGGGGATAGGCCCTGGTCGACACGGCGGTCAGGACGCGGTAGGTGTCGTTGCCGGTGAACTCCGCCTGGGCGAGGGCCAGTGCGGCGAAGAAGCCCGCGGCCAGGCCGCCGCCGTGCCGGGCGCAGTAGGCGCGGAAGGCGCGTGCCTGCTCCCCGGTGAACACCGGGTACTCCAGTCGCGTGCCGGGCAGCAGATCGCCGGCGTCGTTGCCGAGGTCGACGGGGAAGGCGGGGAACCCGCCGTCCTTCACGGCCAGGAACTCCGACCAGGCGGCGAGCTCCGGCGCGCCCTTCGTCAGCGACGCGGAGCGCTGCTGCTCGCGGCGGTTGTGATCCAGGTAGCCGGGTGCCGGCGGCAGGTCGAGCGGGGTTCCGGAGCGCGCCGCCTGGTAGCGGATGCGGAGCTCGTGGAACAGCAGGGCCAGGGAGTGCCCATCGGTGTAGGCGTGGTCGATCGCGAAGTACACGGTGGACGTCGTCTCCCGGCGGATCACTCCGGCCAGCAGGCCCGGCCCGTTCACCGAGGTCTTCTCGTCGATCCGCCGGTGAAGACGGGCCCGCAGGCCGGCCGTGTCCGGGAAGTCGCCCACGGGCGCCGGGTGCACGGTGAGGGAGCCGGGTGGTATGCAGAACCCGGTCGAGGTGTCGCCGTGCGGCTCGTACCAGGTGTGGAACGCCTCGTGCCGGCGCACGAGCCCCTGCCATGCCTCGGTGAGGGCGTCGAGGTCCGCGCGGCCCGGCAGGTCGAACGTCATGGCCACCCAGGGCGACTGCTGCCGCCCGGCGGCGCGGTGGGCGGCCGCCAGCTGCAGGTGCGCCCGCTGGAAGTGCGAGGCGGGCACGTCATGGGGTTCGGGTGCCCGGTCGGCGATCAGTTCGAACTCGGTCACGTGGCCCGGCTCGGGCCGCCAGTCGGCGATCTGGGTCATACGCACGGTGGGGTCTCCTTCTCCACGGGATCCGTGGGGTTGACGAGGCAGCGGTTCGCTAGGCGGGCGCCGGCACGGCTTCGGCCCGGTGGCCCTGCGCGGCTCGGGCCGCCGCGTGCGCTGCGGCGAGGACGAAGCGTCCGACGTTCGCGCGCGCCACGGCCGTGTCGGGGAAGCGCGTCGACAGGTGGACGCCGCGTTCGCTCCTGGTCAGCCACAGGTACACCTCGGCCGGGCCGTGGATCCGGCTGCGCAGCATCACGTCCTCGGGCCGGGGCGGGGTGCCCGTCACCCGGCGTACGTCGAGGTAGGACACGACGAACCGGGGGTGGATCCGCCGGCGCAGCATGCGGCTGATGTGGGGCAGCGAGCCGCCCGGTCCCGGCGCGCGCCGGCGCAGTTCGGCGGCGGCCGGGGCGACGGTGTCGGCGAAGGCCGCTCCGGGGGCCGCCGGGATCCGTACGGGGTGCAGGCCGACGAACCAGCCCGGGGCCGCCCGCCACCGTTCGGGCCGGGTGTTGGCCAGGCTGATCATGGACAGGTGCCGTCCGCCCGTGAGCTCGGCCGAGGCGAGCGCCAGGCAGGCGAGCAGTCCGGCGGCGGTCGTGCCCCCGGCGGCGCGGGCGGCGGTGGCGAAGGTGCCGGCGGCGGGTCCGTCGAGCAGCCAGCGGTAGCCGCTCGTCTGCGGGAGCGGCGCTTCGGGGGCGCCGAGCGGCAGGGGGAAGGCGGGGGTCCGGCCGTGGGTGTCGGTGGGCAGGGTCCGCCAGGGGGCGGTGCGGTCGGGTTCCGCCGGCATCCGGTCCAGCAGGTGCCGTTCCTCGGCCCCGAAGTCCAGGAAGGTGGGCCGGGGCGCGTGCCCGGTGCGGCCGGCCAGGGCGTCGCGGATCTCCCCCGGGATCATGGCGAGCGTACAGCCGTCCACGACACCGTGGTCGGCGCCGACGAACACGGTGACCCCGTCCGCGCCGTCGACCGTGGCGAAGAGCACCGGCGGCCAGCCGAGCGGTCCGGTGCCGCGGTCGAAGAAGGCTTCGATCTGCCGCCCGATCGAGGCCCCGTCGGCGAAGTCGCCGACGTCCTGCCGTTGCAGGGTGACGGCGCTGCCGGGGAGCGTGCGGCGCGCGCAGCGTCCGGGGGCCGGTACCAGGGTGCTGCGCAGGTGCTCGTGTGCGCGCAGCCAGGCCGAGAGGGCGGAGGCGATCCGCTGCGGGTCGCATCGGCCCACGCGGAAGGACACCCCGATCCATGCCGGAGCCACGTGCCGCGGCCCGCGGGCGGCCGCCGCACGCACGTGGTGCTCGTGGACGAGTGCGGGCGCCCGGGGGTCGTCCGCCCAGTCCGCGTCCGGGGCGGACGGCGTCCACAACGCCAGCCGGCCGGCGGGAATGTCACTGTCTCCCAATTCCGTGAATTCCACTGGAATTTCTTCTCCCTAGGACACCTCATGACGCCTCGATTCGGCTCGCGGAAGCTAACCGATCACGATGAAACAAAGATGAAGGAGAGGCGTTTTCGCTGATCATGACCATGGTTCGGCGGAATCGTTGGACATCGCGCTTGTTGGCCGTGGATCACGCTGCTAGCGTCGGCGCCCGTCATTCGCTCCGCATTCCGTCATTTCCTCGACCGTGTCGACGGAGGTCACTTCATGAACGTACGGACAGGCGCGCCCTCCACGGATTACGCCGCGCTGCGCCGTGATCCGGAATACGCCGGGCTGAACCGCGCGTTGCTCGATCTGGTCCCGGTCGGCTCCGGCCCGGCCGTGCTCGATCTGGGGTGCGGGGACGGGGCCGTCAGCGAGCAACTGCTGCTGCGCGATGCGGCGATGTCGCTGGTCGGCGTCGATCCGGATGCGGCCCTGCTGGATGCGGCGCGGGCCCGGCTGGGCGACCGGGCGCGTTTCGTCGAGGGCGACGCGTCCGCCGTCGCCCGGCTGTTCCGCCCGGATGCCTTCGACGTCGTCGTGCTGGCCAACTGCATCCACCTCGTCCCGGACCTCGCCGAGGCGCTCGATGCGATCGGCGAGGTCCTGGTTGGCGGCGGACGCCTGGTGTTCAACTCGGCCTTCTACGCCGGCGCCGAGTCGGGGGCCGACCTGCCCCTGTACGCCGAGCTCGTCGCCGGTGCGCGCCGCGCCGCCCGGGAGCGCGGGCTGCCCCTGGCCGGGTCGGCCGCCGGCCGGCCCGCGGGGCTGCGCAGGACCGCCGGGGACTACCGGGCCGCGCTCGCCGGTGCCGGATTCACCGATGTGGCCACCGCCGAGCGGGAATTCACGCTCGGTCCGCGTTTTCTCACCGCACTGTGCGCGACGCCGATGTTCGCCACGGCCGCACTGCCCGGGGTCGACCGGCACACCGCCGCCGAACTGCTCACGGCGTCGCTGGAAAAGCAGTACGAGTGCGCCCCGTTCACCATCACGCGGCGCTGCGTGTACTTCTCCGCCACCAGGCCCTGACCATCGAACCATCAAGACGAAAGGGAAGAATTCTCATGACCGAGGTACTGGACGTCGTCACCCGGGCCATCACCGGAATCCGCCCGGATCTGGGCGGATCCGAGGCGGCCGTCACCCGTGATTCCGCCCTGTTCTATGCGGCCGATCCGGGGCAGCCGGTGCTGGGGCTGGACTCCATGGAGGCGCTGGAGCTGATCGCCGCGCTGGAGCGGGAGTTCGGCATCGAGCTGGCGGAGACGGACATCAGGATCGCCGACCTGCGTACCGTCGGGGACGTGGTCGACGCGATGGCGGCGGCCCGGTGATGCACGGGACGGCGCGCAGCCGCGTGCTGGTGACCGGCATCGGCGTGGAGTCGTGTGCCGGTGACACTCCGGACGAGCTGTGGGACGCCCTGGCCACGGGGCGTTCCGCGGTCTCGGCGCTGGATCTCGACGAACCGCTGCCGTGCCGGGTCGGCGGAGTGATCAGCGGGTTCGACCCCCGCCAGTACATGTCCGTCCCGCAGGTCCGGCGTACCTCGCGCTTCCAGCAACTGCTGTTCGCCGCGGCGCTGAAGGCCCGGCAGGACGCGGGGCTGCGCACGGCCCCGGGGGCCCTGTACGTCGGTACCGGCGGTGGCGGGCTCGACGAGACCGCGCGGCAGGTGACCGTCCTGCGCACGCAGGGGTGGTCGCGGATGGACCGGCTCGGCCTGCTGCGCCTGCTGCCCAACCAGGCCGCCGGGCTCGTGGCCCAGGAGCTGGGCATCCCCGGTCCGGTGCTCACCCTCTCCACTGCCTGCGCGTCCTCGACGGACGCCATCGGAGCGGGCCTGCGCGCGGTGCGCGACGGCATCGCCGACGTCGTCCTCGTCGGCGGGGTGGAGAGCTGGCTGGACGTGCCGGCCCTGGCGTCGTTCTGTCTGCTGGACGCGCTCTCGCAGCGGCCCGCGGCGCAGGCGGCGGCCGCGTCGCGGCCGTTCGACCGGGACCGCGACGGCATGGTGCCCGCCGAGGGCGCCGCCGTGCTCGTCCTGGAGTCCGAGCGGTCCGCGCTGCGGCGCGGTGCGACCGTGCACGGCGAGGTGCTGGGCGCCGCGTCCACCTGCGATGCCCACCACCCCGTGGCCCCCCGGCCGGACGGCGCGGTGGCGGCCAGGACGATCGAGCTGGCCTGCGCCGACGCCGGCCTGGAGACCGCCGCCGTGGACCTGGTCAGTGCGCACGGGACCTCGACACCGCTCAACGACCGGACCGAGACGGCGGCGATCAAGCGCGCGTTCGGCCCGCACGCGCGGCAGGTGGCGATCACGGCGCCCAAATCGGTCATCGGCCACGCGTGCGGCGCGTGCGGGATCATCGAGAGCATCGGCGTGCTGCGCGCCATGCAGGACAAGTACGTACCGCCCACCGCGAATCTGGACAACCCCGACCCCGACTGCGACCTGGACTACACCCCGCTGGTGGGCCGGTCCGCCGTGATCAACGTGGCCGTCAAGCAGAACTTCGGTTTCGGTGGCCAGAACTCGGCGGTGGTGTTCGGGTCCGCGTGACGGCACCGTCGTCGAGGGGGCGCGGCGCCGCCCGGCCGCTCGGGCCGCCGGCGGCGCGGCGTTCCCGGTACGTACGGGCGAGGTGGTCCTGCAGGCGGGCGTGGCGGAACTGGTAGACCGCACCGCTCTGACGGAGCACGCCCCGCTGGTAGGCGTCCTCCAGGAAGGCGACGACGGACCAGGGCAAACGGCCGGTCAGGGGCAGCCAGATGCGGGAGAAGACCGCCCACTGGCCCCAGGCGGTCAGGGCGAGGGCATAGCCCAAGGCGCCGCAGAGACCGCTGATGAGGCCGAGCTTGAAGGAGGCCTCGGTGGTCCAGACGAGCGGGCCCAGGAGCATCGACAGGGGCCGTACGGCCACCGCGGACCCGACACCGGCCAGGAGCCCGAAGGCGGGGACCCACACGAGGACCTGGGTGGTGGCCGTCCGGCGGTTCGTGCGCAGCAGGCCGGCCGGGTTGACGGCGGACCGGATGTCGAGAGGGGTGGCGAGGAGGGTCAGCAGTCCGAGAGTGGGGCCGCCGCCCAGGGCGAACACGAACCCGAAGAACGTGGCGTCGTAGAGACCGAAGTACAGCATGCTCAGCGGGCCGGTGCCCCAGATGAGGCCCTTGAGCACGCCGTGCTCGAAGCCGTACCCGAGGCCGAAGACGAGCCCGCACAGGAAGCCGACGGCGGTGCGCCGGAGGATTCTGCGTCCGGGCGGGCCGGCTCCGCCGAACACCCTCATGCGCACGCCCGACGGCGCCACCGCCGTGTTCCTGCCCGCGACCATGAACCAGTGGGCCAGCGCGCAGATCAGCGCGGAGAGCAGTCCTGTCATCAGCCCTTCGGCGATCTGGAAGCGCAGCGGATCGAAGAGGGTGCCGACGACGCAGTCGACGAGCCCGACGAGCAGGCCGGTCACCACCGCGGTCACCACGGTGCGCGCGGCGCGGCCCAGCCCCGAGCCGAGCCCCCACCATTCCAGGTCGGGGGTGTCGAGCCGGGTCAGGTGGTGGGCGAGGTAGCCGAGCCAGTACTGGGCGCGTTCCGGGTCGAAGCCGCGGCGCCGGCCGCCGGCCGGGCGGTGCTCCGCACGCAGGCGGTAGGCGGCGGCGGTGAAGGCGTCGAGGAGGTGCTCCTCCAGCTCGGCGGGGCCGCCGAACCGGCCGGTGTCCAGCAGCACGGCCGGGTCCTTGCCGGGGGTGTCGCTGTAGACGGTGCGGGCGAGCGTGACCATCAGCGGGGTGGTCAGCACCGCGGCGAGGTGGGTGGCACCGCGGCCGAGCGGCCGCTCGCGCAGCGCGCTCAGCACGGGCTCCCAGGCTGTCGCCGCGGCGTTGCCGCCGCGGGCCTTGCGGGTGGTGCGGGGCAGGTAGTCGGCCAGGTCCTCCGGGGTGAGGTCCGTCAGCTCGACGGCGGCGGCCGAGGTGAGCACGTCGGTCTCGGCGACCGCCGTGGCGTACTCGGCCGGACGGCTCGTCAGCAGCAGCGCCAGCGTGGTGGCGTTGAGCGCCTCCAGCGCGGGGCGGTGCAGCCCCGCGGCGATCTCGTCGAAGCCGTCCAGCACGGGGAGCACCCGGCCGGCCTCGACCAGCGCGGCGGCCAGGCTCGGCCCGCCGGGCGCCGGGCCGGCGAGACCGGGGTGGTCGCGGACCAGCTGCGCGGTGAGCCAGTCCCGGAACGTGATGGCGGTGGGATCCCACGCGCCGATGCTGAAGATCACCGCCACGGGGTCGGTACGGGTCCGCGAGGCGGTGTGGTCCAGGACGAAGCGTGTGGTGAGGACGGACTTCCCGGAACCGGGCCGGCCCAGCACCACCAGCCGCCCCGAGGGGATCCGGCGGTGGACGTCCACGATGTGGTCCAGCCGCCCGCCGAGGTCCAGCGGCCCCGGGTCGGCTCCGGCGGGCAGGCGGCGGATGTTGGACCAGTGGTCGGTCAGTTCGTCGGGCGCCGGCCGCCAGCGCACGGGCAGCGGGTACGGGTCGTGCACCTGCCGCTGTTCCTCCTCGCGCCGCCAACGGGCGGCGACCGCGTGGGCGAGCTGGTCGGCGACGTCGGCCAGGGTGTCGTACAACGGCGAGACGGGCCGGGGGGTGGTGGCCGGTCCGGCCGGAAGGGGCCCGCCCGTGGCCGGTCCGGCCGGTACGACCTGCCCGGTGGCCGGTGGGGCGTCGCCGGGCGGATCGCCGGGGCGGGTCGCGGGCCCGCTGCGGCGCACGGCGGCCGCCAGCAGCTCCTCGCGTTCGGCCGGTGCCAGCCCGAGCGCGTCGGCCAGCAGCCGCACCGTGGTCACCCTGGGGTCGGCGCGCTCGCCGGTCTCCAGCCCCCGGATGGTGCGCACTCCCACTCCGGCGCGTTCCGCCAGCAGTTCCTGCGTCATGCCCGCGTCGCGCCGCAGCCGCCGTAACAGCGTGCTGAACTCACTGGCCACAGGTCAGGGCCTCCCCCTCGCACAGACGTTTCCCCAGCTGAGGGACTCTAGCGCGGCCACCGGCCGCAAACGGCCGGTGGCATGGCCTGTCCGCTGCGCGGACACGGGACGAGCGTCGACGGCATCCGCCGCGGGAAGCGGCCCGACCCGGGGAGCCACGTTGCCGATCACCAGAACGACCGCACTCGGACGCCAGGAGCGCGACGTCCTCTACGCGGTCGGCTGCGGTCTGCGGGACGACGAGATCGCCGCCGCCCTCGCCCTCGACGAGGAGGCCGTGGCCGGGCACCTCGCGCGGATCATGGCCGCCCTGGGGCTGCGCGACCGTGCCGCCGCCATCGTCCACGCGTTCGACATCGGCCTGGTGGCCCCCGGCCGCGGTCCCCGCAGACAGCCGCTCAACCCGCTGCCCGCGGCCGCCGGCCACCGCGGGCCCGGGCCGCGGTTACGGATCTCGGTGCTCGGCCCGCTGCGGGCGTGGCGCGACGGCCAGCCCCTGGACCTGGGGCACCTGCGCCAGCAGGCCGTCCTGGCGGCGCTGGCCCTGTGCCAGGGCCGGACGGTCAGCCGGCAGGAGCTGCTCGACGGGGTGTGGGGGCAGGAGCCGCCGAGCACGAACGTGGTGCCGGTGTACGTCTACCGGCTGCGCAAGGCCCTGCACACGGCAGGCGGCCCGGACGCGGTGATCGCGCGCGACCGCAGCGGCTACCGGCTGCTGCCCGGCGCGGTCGCCGTGGACGTGGCCCGCATGGAGGAACTGGTCACGGCGGCCGGCGCGGCCGAGCGCGCGGGCGACCTGACGGCGGCGGTCCGGTCCTGTGCCCGGGCCCTGGAGCTGTTCCGCGGGGAGCCCCTGGCCGGCCAGCCGGGGCCGTTCGCCGAGCTGGAACGGCTGCGGCTGACCGAGCGCCGCGTCGTCCTCGTCCAGCGCAAGCTCGACTGGCAGCTGCGGCTGGGGCAGCACTGCGAGGCGATCGCCGAGCTGTCGGCACTGGCCGTGGCGCAGCCCCTGAACGAACCGGTCGCCGCGATGCTGATGCGTGCGCTGTACCTCGGCGGCCGGCAGGCCGACGCGCTGACCGTCTACGACCGCACGCGCCGCCGGCTGGCCGGCGAGCTGGGGGTCTCGCCGGGCCCGTTGCTGCGGCAGACGCACCGCACGATCCTGCGCGGGGACGACGTCCGCCCCGGCCTGACCGGTACCACGCGGTGACCGGCCCGGTACGGCCCACGCGCGCCGAGGAGTTGCTGCTGGCGAGGATCACGGCGGCGGCCGGCCGCGAGCACCTCGGCAAGCGGCGCAGCACCTGGACGGGGGCCGTGCGCCCCGCGCGCCCCAAGGGCTTGTGGGGCCAGGGGATCGGCGTCCTGCTGGCCCTCGCCCAACGCCTCGGACCCTGCGCCGCCGAGGTGCGCGACGAGGCGCGGCTGGACCTGTACGAGAACGGGATGACGGTCGCCGTCGAAGGCCGCATCCATGTCGTCCGCTACGACACCACGTCGGTGTTCCGGACGGGGGCCGCCTCGCACGCGCTCACCGGCGTCGAGGGTGAGCGGATCGTCCTGCGCGTCGCTCCCGCGCAGGACGACGTACCGCCATGGTGGGCCGAAGTCGAGCGGGGGGTCATCCGCGCCCGGCTCCCCCGGGCGCTGGCCGCCCTCGGCAGGGGCGAGCGCCTGGCCTTCGGCGGCGTCCGGCTCACCCGGGAGGGGATCGGGTGCGGGGACGTGCGCGCACCGTGGCCGCAGGTCCGCGGCCTGCGGATCCGGCAGGGCGCCCTCGTGCTCGACACCGCCGACGGAGCCTCGCACGCGCTGGACGCCGCCCCGGCCGGGATCCCGAACCTCTTCGTCCTGCGCGCGCTCGTCGAGCGCCTCGGGCAGGAGGGCGAGCGCTGAACTCCCGGTCATTTCATCGCGATGTCAACGCCCGTCCCTAACGTCGAAGCGCTTCACAGCAGTTCTGTGTCGCCCATTCCGTGTCGTCTCGACCGCAGCAGCAGGAGGAGCACAGCGATGTCCTTGTTCCGGGCCCTGACCCGCAGATGGCGCAAGACGATCGTCGCCGGGGCGGCCACGGTCATGACGGCGGCCGCCGCACCGGCCGTCGCCCACGCGGATCCGGTGCACCACTACTACCTGGAGGTGGGCGGTACGGGCTCGGGGGCGCCCGCGCCCGACTGCACCCGCAGCTACCAGTTCGCCAACAAGCACCTCGACGGCGGCATTCCGGTTCCGGTGTGCTACCCGGCGAGCGCCGGCCCCTGGCTCAACGGCCGCAACCAGTTCCCCGATCCGAGCGCGCCGGCCTTCGACGCCAGCGTCCGCGAGGGCTACCGCAATCTGCTGGCCGCTGCCGAGGACACCCACCGCCGCGACCCGAACGCCCGCCTGACCCTCGTCGGCTACTCCCAGGGCGCGCAGGTGGCCGACATGGTGCTCCAGGCGATAGCCGGCGGCGCCACCGGCATCCCCCGCTCGCTGGTCGACGGCAAGCTCTACGCCGACCCGATGCAGCCGGGCACCGGCATCTGGGCGAAGCTGCCCAAGGGCTGGAGCGCCCTGGGCTTCACCTCCCCCGGCCCCGGCCCGGAGAAGTTCGACGGCATCCCGGTGCAGCGCTTCTGCATCCGCACCGACGGGGTGTGCGACGCGACGGCACTGACGTCCGTCCTCGGCTTCCTCGCCCAGCACCCCAAGTACTGGCAGGACGGCGACGTCATGACCCGGACCATCGGCAAGGACGGCGGCGACGGGGTCGTCTGGTACGAGTCCTGACCGCTCGGCGGCCGGCGGCCGGGCGCCCGTCCCGACGTGAGAGACGCCGGGATCGGTGTGAGACTGGGTACGGAAGGGGTGATCCCCGTGCCGGACCCGTCGCGCGCGTCCGCCGGTCCCGACACCGCCGTCGACGAGAACCTGCTGGAGGAGCTGATCGTCGAGGCGCAGACGGCCCTGCCGGTCGAGCTGCCGGGCCTGGCGGACCGGTGTGCCATGGCCCTCGGCCTGGACTCCGCGCTGATCTACCTCGTCGACCTGCAGCAAGAGCTGCTCGTCCCCCTCGACGAGGCCATGGAATCGCTGCCGGTGGACCGTTCGCTGGCCGGCTGGGCGTACCGCACGCTCTCCCCGCGCGTGGACGACGCCGACGCCGGCCTGATCGTCTGGCTGCCCCTGGTCGACGGTGCGGAGCGGCTGGGCGTGCTGGCGGTGCGGACCACCGCACTCGACGGGGTGCGGATGCGGCGCAGCCGCATGCTGGCCTATCTGTTCGGCATGCTGATCACGTCCAAGCGCGCCTACAGCGACTGGCTCGCCGCCCGCGCCCGCACCGTGCCCATGCGGTTGCCCGCCGAGATGCTGCGGGCCTTCCTGCCGTCCCACACCATCGGCAGCGCCAGATGCGTCTCGACCGCGGTCCTGGAGCCGGCGTACGAGGTCGCCGGCGACGCCTTCGACCACGCGGTGATCAAGGACCTGCTGCACACCATGATCCTCGACTCCATGGGGCACGATCTGGCCTCCGGCCTGACCACGTCGGTCGCCATGGCGGCGGCACGCAACGCCCGCCGCGGCGGCGGCGACCTGGCCGACGTCGTCGACGCCGTCGACCGGGCGCTCGCCGAGTGGCTGCCCGACCACTTCTGCACCGGGGTGCTGTGCCGGCTCGACGCGGTGACCGGGGTCCTGCGCTGGGTGAACTGCGGTCATCCGCCGCCGCTGCTGATCCGTGCCGAGCGGGTGCTCCACGGGGCGCTGGACAGCACCCCGCAACCGCCGATCGGCCTGGCCGACCACCTCGCCCCGGCGACCCGGGAGGTCCACGAGACCACGCTGGAACCGGGCGACTGCGTCCTGCTGTACACCGACGGTGTCGTGGAGGCCCGCGACGCGGACGACGCGGAGTTCGGCCTCGACCGGTTCACCGACTTCATCATCCGCTCCTCCTCCGCAGGACAGCGCCCGGCGGAGGTCCTGCGGCTGCTCATCCACGCCATCCTCGACTACCAGCGCAACAAACTGCGGGACGACGCGACCATCCTGCTCTTCGAATGGCGCCCGCAGTACCAGTGATAGGCCCGGCCGGCGTGATGAACGCCCTCGGGCTCACCCTCGCCGTCGACGAACAGGTCAACGGTCCAGGGGTTCCTCACGCATCGTGAGTGCCAGGACGAAGGCGACCGCCATGAAGGGCACGGTCCAGCCGAAGACGGTGTGGAAGGCCGCCGCGGCCTCCGCCGGGCCCGGCCGCGGGGCGGGGAGCCCGGCGGCGAGGATCGCGCCGAAGAGGGCGGTCCCGAAGGCGCCGCCGAGCGTGCGGCAGAAGTTCAGTACGGCGGTCGCCGCGCCCACGTCCTCGTACCCGGCGCTGTTCTGGCCTGCCAGCAGGGCGACCTGGACGAAGAAGCCGAGGCCCACGCCGGCGACCGCCAGCGGGACGACGAGCCACAGCGCTGCCGTGTGCGGCCCGGCGCGGCTGACGAGCGCCATCGCCCCGCCGGCGAGCACAGCGCCCGCGACCGGGTACGCCTTGTACCGTCCTGTCCTCGCGATGACGGGCCCCGACAGTGCCGCGGCGGCCACGATGCCGAGCAGCATCGGAATGACGTACAACCCTGCCCGGAAGGCCGACTTGTGCTGCACGAGCTGCAGGAACGTCGGCACGTAGAGCATGGCGGCGAACATCACCATCCCGACGATCAGGTACTGCGCCGCTGCCAGGGCGAAGACCGGACGGCGGAAGAGCCGTGGCGGCGTGATCGGCTCGGCCGCGCGGGGCTCGACGACCACGAACAGCACCAGGGTCACGGCCCCCAGAGCGATCAGTCCGAGGACGGCGGGCGAGCTCCACGCGTAGCGGTGCCCGCCCCAGGTGGTGACCAGCACGACGGATGTGGTGAACACGGATATCACCAG
The DNA here is from genome assembly GCF_039532865.1 of Streptomyces luteosporeus. Taxonomy (NCBI): domain Bacteria; kingdom Bacillati; phylum Actinomycetota; class Actinomycetes; order Kitasatosporales; family Streptomycetaceae; genus Streptomyces; species Streptomyces luteosporeus. The sequence goes on along the minus strand of NZ_BAAASL010000009.1, from coordinate 86,619 downwards.
CGCCCCCAGGACGTCCGGCCGGCCGCCGGGATCCACCGGCCGCGGCAGCCGGAGCCGCAGCGCGACGGCCGCGAGGGCGACGGCGCCGATCGGCAGGTTGACGTAGAAGATCCAGCGCCACGACAGCCCGTCGGCGAACGCCCCGCCCAGCAGCGGCCCGGCGACGAGGGCGAGCGCGGCCACCATGCCCAGGAGTGCCTGGTGGCGGGCCCGTTGCCGCGGTGCCGCCAGGTCGCCGGTGATGGCCATCACGAGCGAGGTGATGCTGCCGCCGCCGATGCCCTGCAGGGCACGGCTCAGGGAGAGGTCCAGCACGCTGCCCGCGGTGGCGCTCAGCAGCGAGCCGCACAGGAAGACCGCGAGGGAGAACTGGAAGATCCCCTTGCGCCCGTACATGTCGCCGAGCCTGCCGAAGACCAGTGTGGTCACGGCACTTGTGAGCAGGTAGGAGGTGGCGATCCACGAGACGTCGGTGGTGGTGCCGTGCAGGTCCCCGGCGATCGACGGCAGGGCGGTCGTCACGATCGTCTGGTCCAGGTTCGCGACGAACAACGCCAGCATCAGGGGCAGCATCACCACCATGGTGTGTCCGCAGGCGAAGGGTGCTCCGGATGGCTGCGGTTGCGGCACATCCACCACAACCAGGCCGCGTACTCGGCACAGGCCCGGCCCCGGGCGCGCCACGCGGGGTGCCCCTCGCGTACGGCGAGGCGCTCGCCCAGGGCGCGTACGGCGACGTGCAGGACGGCACCGGTCAGGGCCGTCGTCCGGTGCTCCTCGGCACACAGCACCCGCATCATGCGTTCGCGTTCGCCGGCGCTGTCCCGCAGGACGGCGTACATGCTCCTGCGCAGCTCGGCCGTGGTCCGGCCGGGGTCGCAGAAGATGCGGTGCAGGGCCGCGGCGAGGTGTTCGCCCGCGCGGCCCGCCGCCTGCCGGTGGCGTCCGTGCAGGGCGATGCTCCTGGTGCAGGCGAGGCATTCGGCGTCCCGCAGCGCGAAGGTCAGTCCGGACGCCGTGAGCGGGTGGCAGGCGCCGACGGCGTCGCCCACCAGGGCGTACGGGCCGCGGCCGTGGAAGCTGCGCGGGCGCAGCCGGTTGGCCGCCCACTGGACGCCGCCGTGCCGCAGCGCGTCCCGCAAGGCGTCGGCCATCTCCCGCGGGAGCAGGTGGGCGTAGGACCGGTGCAGGAAGGTCAGCAGCGGACCGGAGCGGAGCGGCAGCAAGGGGACGTCGAACATCAGCCGTACCGTGCCCGGCGCGATCCGGTACGCAAGGACCGGGCCGGGGCCGCCCGCGAAGAGGTGGCCGTAGCCCTCGGTCGGCAGCGGCACATCGTGGATCAGCACCCCGGCCGTGCGCGAGACGGTCGTCGGCGCGGCGGGGGCGGGGCGCAGCAGGCGCCGTACGAGGGACGTCTGCCCCTCCGCGCCGACGACACGTCGCACCCGGGCGCGCCGTGGGGGTTCGCCGGCCGCCTGGGTGTACGTGACGGTGGTGTGCTCGACGGACCGGACGCGGCAGCCGAGGGCCAGGGTGACGGCCGGGTGGGCGGACGCCGTGGCGCGCAGGGCCGTGACCAGGTCCTCGTGCCGGACGGCGGCGGCCCGCCGGCCGTCGGGGCAGGGCAGGGTGATGGGCGCACCGCCGTCCTCGGGGTGCAGGACGAAGCCCAGGGCGGGGGTCGTCCGGGCCGGCGGCAGGTCGACGCCCAGCCGGTGCAGGGCGTCGAGCCCGCACGGGTGGATCCATTCCCCGGCGAGGCGTGCCGGAGGCCGGTGCGCCGCCTCCAGCAGCAGCACGCCGAGGCCGCGTCGCGCGTGGGCGAGGGCCGCCGCGCAGCCCGCGGGCCCTGCGCCGATGACGGCGACGTCGTAGGCGTCCGGTTTCATGGCTTCCTGCGGCGGTACCGCAGCAGGCAGGGCCGGCGGGGCGGGGTGAACATCGACAGGCGGGCCGGACGGACGTCGGGCTCGGCGAGTTCGAGGTCGAAGTCGCGCAGCAGGACGCTCCAGAAGACTTTGATCGCCTGTTGGGCGAAGGGCATTCCCGGGCAGAGATGGCGTCCTCCGCCGAAGCCGATCAGTGGGCTGGGGGTGGTGCGGTGTTCCGCACGGCAGGCGTAGCGGTCGAGGTCGTAAGTGTGCGGGTCGCTGAAGACCTGGGGCAGCCGGTGGGCGGCCGCCGGGGACACGATCACCATGTGGTCGCGCGGCACCCGGTGGCCGCCGATGTCGACGTCCTCGGCGACATTGCGCGGAATGGAGTGGGCGGGCGGGTGCAGGCGTTCCGCCTCCAGTACGCCGTGTCCCAGCCACTCCATCTTCTGCAGCAGTTGCAGGGTCGGCGTGGCCGAATCGGCGAAGAGCGCGTCTTGTTCGGCGCGGACGACGGACAGCCACCGGGGATGCCGGAGCAGGAGGATGCCCGTCCACGCGGATTGGGTGGAGGTGGTGCCGTAGCCGCCGAACAGCAGGCCCAGGATGATGGCGGCAGCGGCGTCCTCATCGGTTGTGGTGCCGTCCGGCCTGGGTGTGCCGACGATGGTCTCGAACAGGCCGTGGTCGACACCACGGGGACGGTCGCCGGGCGCGATCTCCTTGATCGTCCGGGTGAGGGCGTCCCGGGCGCGGTCCCGTCGGCGGTAGGCCGGCAGCGGTGCCCCGGGGGCGATCGCGAAGGACAGGTGGAGGGCGGAGCCCAGGTGCCCCAGCAGGTCGGGCAGGGCCGGCCCCGCGACCCGTGCGTACCGGGGCCCGATCAGGCAGTGGGCGGCCATGAGCGCGGTCACTTCGCGGGCGGCCGTGAGGATGTCGGTCTCCCCGCGGCGGCCCCAGGCCGCGGTGTACTGCTCGGCCTGTTGGTACATGGTCGTCACGTGCTGGGCCATGGCCTCGCGCCGCAGGACCGGGCGGGTGACCTTCTTGTGCCAGGCGAGAAGTTCCGGGGGTTCGTCGAAGAGGTGCCCCTCGCCGAAGACCGGGATGAGGCGGAAGTGCATGTACTGGCGGTTGAGTTCGCTGCCGTCGTGCCCGAGGACGGCAGCGATGAGCTGCGGGCTGCAGAAGGAGGCGACCTTGGTGCCCAGGACCGTGAAGGCGATGGCCTCCCCCAGAGCGGCGTGCTGGCGCAGCAGGAATTGCGCGGGGTTGCGGAGATAGGGCACGGCGTGACCGATCAGAGGAAGGCCGCCCGGCACGGCGGGCAGCTCCCGGGCCGTGGCCGTCACGGCTCCTCCTGCGTGCGGCGTGCGTGCCAGTAGCCGATGAAGAAATCGCCGCTGCGGGCGCCCGCGCACGCCGCGCGGGCGCCGTCGGTCATCATGCGCAGCACGGGCGGCAGCTGGTCGCGGGGCGGCAGCTCCGCGGTCAGCTTCTCGAGCAGGTCCCAGTTCGGCGCCCAGTCGCCGAGGTCCCGGCCGTCGCTGACGTGGATGTCCGTGAATCCTGCCGCCGCGAGGCCCTGCCGGAGCTCGTCCAGTGTCGCCAGGGCGGCCAGGCCGTGGGTCCGGCAGATGGTCTCGGCGACCTCGTCCGCCTGCGGCCCCGCGGCACGCATCCAGTCGTAGCCGGTCCACACCCCGCCGGAACGCAGTACACGAGCGACCTCGCGGTGGGCGCGGTGCTTGTCCGGTACGTGGCACAGTGCTTCGAAGCTGTAGGCGGCGGTGAAGACCGAGTCGTCGAAGGGCAGGGCGGTGGCATCGGCGACACGGAAGGAGACCCTGCCCTCGAGCCCCCGCTTGCGGGCGTTGTCCTGCGCTTCACGGACCCGGTCGGCCACCAGGTCGACCCCGGTCACCCGCGCGCCGGTGTGGGCGGCGATGGTGCAGGCGGGGCCGCCGACGCCGGAGCAGAGGTCGAGCACGTACGAGTCGGCCGTGATCCCGGCGCGGTCGGCCAGGTCCTTCTCGTGGGCCTCCGTCGCCTCCTCGCGGCTCTGTCCCGGGCCGTAGCAGGCCATGTGCTGGGAGGGGCCCCAGCTCTCCCGGTAGACGTCCCCGACCAGGGCGTAGTACTGCTCCACCATCGCAGTGGAATCGTCGCGGCGGTGCCGGGGGTCGGCGACCAGGGCCTGGAACTGTGCTGTCGCATCGATTTCAGTGCTCATGCCGCTCCCTGTGGTGTGCCGGACGTGCGCGGTCCGGGGCGAGTGGGGTGACCGCCCGGAGGTAGCGGCCCAGGGCCAGGGCCGGGAAGTAGGCGGAATACAGCCGGTAGGTGAGCATCATGGTGGTGAAGAAGACACCGTTGACATGGTCGCCGCTCCAGGAGCCGTCAGGCCGTTGGGCGGCGCACAGCCAGCGGATCCCGCCGGTGACGCACGGGTGTTGGGGACCGAGCGCGTCCAGTCCGGCCAGCACGGCCCAGCTGGTCATCTCGGGCAGGCCGTGGTCGAGCGCGATGTAGCGGCGTTCGATGCAGCTGCGCCAGTCCTCGCCCCATCCCCCGTCCGCCAGCTGCGCCGCGACCAGCCAGTGCCCCAGGGCGCGCAGGGCCGGATCGCCGGGCGGGGTGCCCGCCGCGCGCAGGCCGCGGGCGGCGTGGAAGGCCGCGTAGGTGTAGTTGATGCCCCACGAGCCGGCGAAGGAGCCGTCGGAATTCTGGGCGGAGCGCAGGAAGGCGGCGCCCCGCTCGACGGCCGCGCCGGCCCTCCGTCGCGCGGTGGGGGGAAGGTGTGCGCGCATCCGGGCCAGGGCGGTGAGCGCGGAGCCGGTGCACTCCACGGACGACGAGTCGACCATGCAGGTGGAGAACATCTCCGTCGGGTTGAGCGCCTCCAGCCATCGGCCGGCGCGCCTGCGGTCGAGCGTGCCGAAGCCGCCGTCGCGGTTCTGCCGGTCGAGGAGGAGGTCCAGGGCCCCGGGGAGGGACCACTGCGGGAGAGCGCCGGGGATTTCGGTCGTCCGTGCGCCCAGCAGGGCGTTGACGGCTTCTGCCGTGCAGTCGCCGACCGGCCAGCGGCTGTCGCCGTCGGAGAACGCCCAGCCGCCGATCACCGCGCGCCGGGGCGGTACCGGTCCCGGGTAGGTGGTGATCTGGGCGGCACACAGATAGTGGGAGGCCCGGAGGACCGCCCGGTGCGGGGGCTCCCCCGATGCCAGGAGTGCGTTCACGGCGAAGGACGTGTCCCACACCGTGGAGCGGTCACCGCAGATGCGCACCCCGTTCTTCTCGTCCGCCCAGCGCCAGTACTCCAGCCGTGCCACCGCCGCGTCGAGCAAGGGGTGATGCCGGTCGTGCGCGAACAGCACGAGGCACTCCACCAGCGCGTTCACCGAGGACAGGCCGTGCACCGGCGACGCGTGCTGCTCGTCGACGACGGCGCGGTGGCAGCGTTCCAGGGCGGCGCGGCGCAGCCGGCGGCTGTGCACGCGCTCCCAGCCGCGCAGGCACCGCTGGAGGGCGCGCAGGAGCCGGCCGCGCGGGACGACGACGTCGGGACCGGGGCGGACGGCCGCCGGGGCCGGGGTTGCGGGGAACAGTTCGCTGCGGAGTTCGCCGGCCAGCGGCCCCAGGTCGGCGCGGAACCGTGCACCGTAGAGGTAGCTCATGGCCTGATACAGCATGCGGGTCCAGCCGAGGAGCCGTTCCGGGTGGAGCGGAACCCACCGGGGAAGCAGCATGGCCTCCGGGGGGAATGGGGCCACTTCGCGGTAGGGGACCACACCGCACACCGCCAGCCAGAACCTCCCCCACTGCGGAACGCACCGCGCACCGCCCGGCTGTGTGCCGAGCCACTTCCTGGCGCCGGCGGTCAGCGGATCACCGGGGCCCAGGCCGAGCAGGCGCAGCGCCACGTACGCAAGCAGTGTGGCGTACGGGGAAGGCGGTGCTGCAGGGTGCATGCCCCAACCGCCCTCCGGTGTACGCGTGTTACGGAAGTGGGTGACCATCCCCTGCCGTGACGTCTCGTCGGGCGGCCGCTCCAGTACCCGCAGGACGATGACGTACTGGGAGAGGACGGTGGTGTTCCACTCCATCTCGCCCTCCCAGGACCCGTCGTCGCGTTGAAGCGACAGGAGGCGCGCGCAAGCGGCGTCGTAGGCAGCACGTACGTCGTCCGGAACGGCATCATGGGCGTTCATCGAGAGGCGCTCCTCGGCGAGAGCGAGAAAGTGCAATGCCGTGCGCGGGAGCCGGTGCCGGGTGTGCCGCGGCCCTGCGTACCGAACGCACGTCCCGGCTCGCCCCCGATAGTGATGCATGACCGCTTTGCCCGGACGAGGAACCGCCGTTCATCCGGTCAGGTGGTAAATAGGCCTGACCGTGCGGTGGGTGTGCGAGCGGTTCGGGCCACGTCCAGCGGGCGTGACAAGGGGCCGGAGCCTCGCCGCGGTGGCCTGTGCGCGTGACCGGAAGGCTTCTGGCCGGGCATGGCGGGACGCCACATGCTGGGGACGCACCTCGGACCGCGCCTGCTGAGAGGTGGGGATCGGTGGACGACACCGTGGCAACGGGTTTCCTGCGGGATGCGACGACGAGCGGGGACGAGGTTCGTGCCTGCCTGGACGACTTCCTGGCGGCGAAGGCCTTCGGTGCCGCCGAGCAGTGCCTGCCGGTCGAGATCGTTCACGTCCTGCGCGACTTCGTCTGCGACGGCGGCAAGCTCGTCCGGCCCGAGCTGTGCCTGATCGGCTGGTGCGCCGCAGCCGGCGGTGTGCCGGCCCCGGCCCCGGTGGTACGGGCCGCCGCCTCGCTGGAGCTGTTCCACGCCTTCGCCCTCATCCACGACGACATCATGGATCGCTCGTCCACCCGCCGCGGCCGGCCGTCCCTCCACCGGCTCCTGGCGGACCGCTACGCAGCCGGCCGGGACGCCGCCGACGCCGGCCATCTGGGGACGAGTGCGGCGATCCTGGCCGGCGACCTGGCCCTGGCCTGGTCGGACGAACTGCTCCACAGTGCCGGCCTCACCGCCGACCGGCTCCTGTGCGTGCTGCCGATGGTCGATGCCATGCGCGAACAGGTGATGTACGGGCAGTACCTCGACATCACCGCCCAGGGCTCCGCGGAACCGGGGAGCCCGCAGGCCGATGCCGCCCTGCGCATTGCGCGCTACAAGACCGGCACCTACACCTGCGAAGTCCCTCTGTGCGTCGGGGCGACGCTGGCCGGGGCCCCGGACGGCGTGCTTAAGGCGCTGGCCGCCTTCGCCCGTCCTCTGGGCGAAGCGTTCCAGCTGCGCGACGACCTGCTGGGCGTCTTCGGCGACCCCGCCACCACCGGCAAGCCGGTACTGGACGACCTGCGGGAAGGCCGGCACACCGTCCTGCTCGCGCTGGCCTGGCAGCGGGCCGACCCGCCGGCGCGTGCCGTCCTGCGCGCCGTGGTCGGCACGGGCGAGATCACGGAGGAGGAGGCACGGGGCGTACGGCACGTCCTGGCCGCCACCGGTGCCCGCGACGAAGTCGAGCAGATGATCGCGGCCCGCCGCCATCAGGCCCAGGATGCCCTCCGGCAGGCGCAGTTGCCCGCAGCAGTGGCTGCCCGGCTGGCACGCGTTGCGGACGCGGCCACCCGCTTGCCGACCGCCCGGCCGTAGAGAACTCCCGCAACCGGCCGCCGGAAGGCGGCATGGCGCCGGCATGCTGGTGCTGCGAGCGCGCGGTCAGAACCAGTGCAGGCAGTGCGGAGTGCGCTCGGCGCGGAAGAGGGCGTCGGCGAGGGCGGCCGCCCCCGGGTGGTGGGCCCGTATGTGTCCGGCACGTACGAGCGTGCTGGGGGCGGTGCCGCCGAGGTAGACCGAGCCCAGGTCGCGTACGTCCAGGGAGAGGTCGGGCTCGCGGTCCGTCGGGACGCACTCGGCCTTGCCGTCGCGGACGGTCAGCAGGTAGCGGCCGTGCTGGCCGAGGAACGGGTCGTCGACGTCGAGGACGAGCTCGCCGTCGGTGAACCAGCCGCGCGCGGTCAGCGCACGCGGGACGTCCAGCAGCCGCACCCAGAGCCAGTCCGCGACCTCGTTCACCTGGCCGGCGCGGAAGTCCGCAAGCTGCCAGCGCAGCGGGTGCTCGAGCGGGAGCCGCTTGAACACGACCTGGGTGACCAGGTCGTGTCCGAGCACGAACCGGGCCAGGGCCGTGAAGACGGCGTCGTCGGTGGCGATGACCTCGTCGACCGTCAGGGTCCCGGACTCGACCGCGTAGCTGGCGTACCCGTCCGGGACGCCCTCGGCGTCCCGGTGGACGGCGACGTAGCGGGGTGCCGGGGAGACGGGGGGCTGCCCCGCGCCCAGGGCCCACCAGCGGTGCGGCCGGGACAGCGCGCCGGGCTGGGCGCGGCGGTACCGGTCGTAGACGTCTTCCAGGATCCCGCCGCACTCGGCACGCCGCAGCAGCTCGACCGAACCGGTGTCCGCGCCGGCCGTCCCGCGCGCCCGCGGCAGGGCGAGGGCGGCCCGGTGGCGCGGCACCGTCAGCCGTTGCGCGTAGGTCGCCGGTCCGTAGCCGAACCTGCCGTAGATCGTGGCCTCGGCGGCCAGCAGTACGGAGAGGAACTCCCCACGGGACCGCAGCTCACCGAGCTGATGCCGCATCATCGCGCGCAGCACGCCCTGGCGCCGGTGCGAGGGCAGGACACCGACGGTGGTCACCCCGGCAACCGGGGTGAGGATCTCACCGGGCAGGGTGAGCTCGAAGGAGAGCGCACCGGCGGTACCGACGGGCCGCCCGTCCGCCGCCGTGGCGAGCAGGCAGCGGTCCATTTCGAGCGCCGCCCACCACACCCCGCTGCCGTCCTCGGCCGGGGTTTCCGGGAAGCGCCCGAACGCGGCATGAAGTGTGTCGACGAAGACGTCGAGATCCTTGTCGGTCGTCGGACGGATCTCCATTGCTGCCACGGCCTCCCCGGGATGCCGGCACCACATCGCGCGGCGCCCCGCCACAGTGCAGCCCGGACCCCGCCGCCCGGTCAAACGATTTTGCGGCTCGCCCGCGGCCGGGCAGGGGAAGACGGCATCGCACCAGCGTAGGCATGCCCCCGGGGACCCGGCAAACGCGCACAACTGGGTTTTGGTTGCGGGCGATAACAGCATCCCGTAACGCTTGACACCACACCCGTCACAGGGCGCACGGTGAGAACAGAGAGACCAGTGAGGGATGTGAGGCCATGCCCTCCGACGACAGCCACCATGACAAGCATGACAAGATCCTGCGCGTCCGCGTGACCGCGAAGGACGCGGAGACGCTCCGTGCCCTCCTGCGCGACGAGCGCCCTGATGTCGGCGGCCGTCCCCGCACCGCTGCGGACGGCAGCGTCGGCATCGACGCCTACGTGCCCGCGGAGAAGGCCGCGGCGCTGGAGCACCCGGGGGTGACCGTGAGGGTGGTGGCCGATGCCACTGCCACGGGCAAGGCCCGCCAGGCCGAGGTCGGGGAGGGCGACCGGTTCGCCGACCCCTCGGCCGTGCCGCGCGGGCTGGGCGACAAGGTCGAGGACTGATCCGGTGAGGTTCCCATGCCGGCCAACGCGAAGTACTTCAACACCACCGAGGTCGACTCGGCCGTGGTCCGCCTGGCAGGCGCGTACCCGGAGCTGAGCCGGCTCGTCACACTTCCCGAGCCGTCGGTCGAGGGCGTGACATATCACGCCCTCGAAGTCGGTTCCAGCCCTGACGGGAGCAGGGACTGCGTCGTTCTGACGGGCGGGGTGCACGCCCGGGAGTGGGGCAGCTGCGAGGTCCTCGTCCACTTGGCGGCCGACCTCCTGGAGGCGTACCAGCGCGGCACCGGGCTCGCCTACGGCGGCGCGCGGTTCGACGCGGCGCAGGTACGGACGCTGCTGGACGGGTTGTCCCTCGTCGTCTTCCCGCTCGTCAACCCCGACGGCCGCCACTACAGCCAGACCGCCGACCCGATGTGGCGGAAGAACCGCAACCCCGCCCACGAGAGCGGTGGTCCGGCCTGCGTCGGCGTCGACATCAACCGCAACTTCGACTTCCTCTTCGACTTCGCCACCGCCTTCGCCCCGGACGCCGGGGTCCGGGTCTCCGACGACCCGTGCGACTACCAGACCTACCAGGGCCCGCACGCGTTCTCCGAGCCCGAGACGCGCAACGTCCGCTGGCTGCTGGATGCCTACCCGGGCACGCGGTGGTTCGTCGACGTGCACAGCTATTCCGAGGACATGCTCTACATCTGGGGCGACGACGAGAACCAGTCGACCGTCCCCACCCAGCACTTCCGCAACCACTCCTTCGACGGGAAGCGCGGCCTGCCCCACGACACCACATACGGGGAGTACATCCCGAAGGCAGACGCCGACACCGCCCTCGAACTGGCCGAGGAGTTCTGCGCAGGGCTGCACGGCGTCCGCGGGGCCACGTACAAGCCGATGTCCGGCTTCCACCTGTACCCGACCTGCGGGACCAGCGACGACTACGCCTACTCCCGGCACATCGTCGACGACAGCAAAGGCAAGATCCTCGCCTTCACCATCGAGTGGGGCAAGGAGGACCCGGCCTCGGACGCCGCGAGCTTCCACCCGCCGTGGGCGGAGATGGCGAGGATCATCAAGGACGTCGACGCAGGGCTGGTCCAGTTCTGCCTGGCCGCGCTGAAGACCTGAAGGTGTTTCCCATGGGCGCTACGAAGATCGTGGCCACGAACGACGCCGCCATGCGGCACAAGGGGTACACGGAGGCGGGCCTGACGCACGTACGCGACGCCGTCACCGCCCTGGCCGAGGCCGACCGGGGCCGTGGCGTCGACACCACCGTGGTCGACATCGGCAGTCCGGACGACATGGCCCGCTACGGTGCCCCCGCGGTGACGGACCCCGCCGACGCCCGGCAGAACAAGGACGCCGTCGACGCCGTCTGCCACGCGGCAGGCCCCGACTACCTGATGCTCCTGGGGAGCCACGACGTCATCCCCCATGTCCGGCTGAAGAACCACGCGCCCGACGACGACCCGGTCGTCCCCAGCGACCTGCCGTACGCCTGCGAGACCCCGTACGCGGCCGGCGGGCAGGAGCCGGGCCGGTACACCGGGCCCAGCCGCGTCGTGGGCCGCCTGCCCGACGTGACCGGCGGGCACGACCCGGCCTACCTGACCGGTCTCCTCGGGCGCGCCGCTGCCGCCGCACCCGCGGACCGCGCGCGGTACCAGGGCTACTTCGGGCTCTCCGCCGCCGTGTGGGAGAAGTCGACGCGCGAGAACCTCGCGACCCTCTTCGGTGATGCCTCCGCCCTGCACCTGGTTCCGCCCGGCGGATCACCCTGGCAGCCCGGTCCCCTCGCCACCAGGAGCCACTTCGTCAACTGCCACGGCGCAGCCAGGGACCCCCAGTGGTACGGGCAGGGCCCCGCCGGCTACTCCGTGGCCCTGAAGGCCGGCGACGTCGACCAGCACCTCACCGCCGGGACGGTCCTGGCGGCCGAGTGCTGCTACGGGGCCGAGCTCTACCCGCCTCCGACCGCCCCGCACCTGCCGCTGTGCAACACCTACCTCGGCAGCGGCGCCCTCGTCTTCTTCGGCAGCACGACCATCGCGTACGGGCCCGCCGACAGCTGCGACCAGGCCGACCTCATCACCCAGTACCTCGTCCGGGAGCTCCTCCAGGGCCAGTCCTGCGGCTACGCGGCGCTCAAGGCGCGGCTGGACTACGTGAAGCTCAAGGCCCGACTCGACCCGGTGGACCTCAAGACCCTCGCGCAGTTCGTCCTCCTCGGCGACCCCTCGGTCAAGCCGGTGCAGGCCGCTGCCAGACTCGTCGCCGGGACGGACCCGGGCGCCGCCAGGACCGAACGCCGCCGCGAGGCCCGGCTCGTCGCCCACGTGCTGCAGCAGTCCGTCTCCGTACCGGAGCCCCTCCCCGACGCCGAGCGCGACCCCGCGCTCACCTCCCGCCTGCGCGAGGTCGCCGAGCGGCACGACCTGCCGCCGACCGCCTCCGTGTCCTCGTTCGCCGAAGTCTGGAAGCACGAGGGCGAGGCGCACAGGACCTTCGGGCAGCCGCCCCGCCAGCACCTCCTGCACGCCCAGCGCGACCCCGGCGCGCCGGTGCGCACCGACGTCGTCGTGGTCGTCCGCGAACAGGACGGCGCCCTCGTGTCCGTGGACGAGTACGAGGCCCGGTGACCCGGTGACGACGAGGCGACTGCGCGGCCGGCTCTCCTACGAGCGCGTCGACGTGGGCTCCAAGAGCGAACGCGACGCGCTCGTCCTGCACACCGGCGAGCACGACTACGTGGTGCGGCTGCCGGGCACGAACCCCTTCGAGGCGAGCGAGGTGGGCCACCTCGCCGGCCGCGTGGTGGAGGCCGAGGGCGAGGTCGACCGGCAGTACTTCTTCGTCACCGACTGGACCGTCGAGGACGAGCATTGAGAGCACCCGCGTCCCACGCGTACCCCGGCACTACCTGCCCTGGTCGGACAGGGTGCCGGCGGCAGGACCGGCACCCGTCCCGCTCGATCCACCACTTCTTCCCCGGTGGCAAGCAGCAACTGGCGGAGGACGCGATCCGCACGGCCGGCGCCGCGTACGGCCACATGGTGCTGGCGCTGCTGGACAGCGTCCCGGACCCGGTCGACTCCGTCGTGCACGCCTGGTCCGGCTGTGGATCACCGATCAACCGCGACACAGCCGCTGCGCGGCCGCCATGGCCCCGTCGGTGCGGATCGTGCCGGCCACCTCCGCCGCCCGCGCACGGGTCTCGGGGGCCAGGGCAGTGACCAGCGCGGCCGAGAGGGACGCGAAGGTGGGGGTCGGGCCGTCGTGTGCCGCGCCGATGCCCAGTTCGGCCACCCGGGCGGCCCAGTAGGGCTGGTCCGCCATCTGCGGCACCACCACCTGAGGCGCACCGGCCAGCGCGGCCGTCGTCGTGGTGCCCGCGCCGCCGTGGTGCACGACGGCGGCCACCCGGCGGAACAGCGCCTGCTGGTTGACCTCGCCGACGGCGAAGCAGTCGTCCCCTTCGTCGGTCAGCGCCAGGCCGGCCCAGCCGCGGGAGACGAGTACGCGGCGGCCCTGCGCGCGGATCGCCTCGACGGCCGCGTGGGCGACGTCCTGCGCATCGCGCATCGGCATGCTGCCGAAGCCCACGTACACCGGTGGTGTGCCGGCGTCCAGGAACGCCTCCAGGCCGGCCGGGAGCGGGCGTTCGTCCTGCCGGATCCACGCGCCGGTCTGGACGACGTCGAGGTCCGCCGGGCGCAGCCACGGAGCCAGGGTCGGGTCGGCCGCCAGCCACGGGCAGTCGGTGAAGACGTGGTCGCGGACGTTGTCCACCGGGGGCAGGCCGATCGATGCCCGGTGGGTGTTGATCGCCTCGCCGAAGAGCGCGTTCAGGTTCTCCGTGTTCAGCTCCCACAGCACCCGGTTGTCCGTGACGTCCGGTGGGACCGGCCGGCCCGGCCAGGCGAGCGGCGGGTGGTGCGGCGACGGCAGGTAGGTCGGGAAGTAGGCCGCGAAGACGTAGGGGATGCCCAGCTTCTCGGCCACGGCCCGTGCGGCGGCCGCGGCCGGCAGCAGGCCCGTCGCCACGACCGCGTCACAGCCCTCGGCCGCCGCGGCGATCTGTTCGTACGTCGCGGCGACCATCCGGGCCGCGCGCTCGGGCAGGCTCTCCGCCGGCGGCGGATTCGACGTCCCCGTCACTGCCTTGGTCGCCATCTCGCGCACCGACCGGCCGAGCGGCACCAGCGGGAGGCCGAACCCGTCCAGCAGTTCCGCGAAGTCCGGCGGCGCGCACACCTGCGCCTCGGCACCGAGCTCGCGCAGGCTCACCGCGAGCCCCACCATCGGCTCGACGTCCCCACGCGACCCGTAGGCCACCAACAACACACGCATTCCGCGCCCCCGTACCTTCGTCTTCCGGCTCAGGTCGGTGATTCTGCGGCACGACCGGGGCCTTGCCACAAGTCCCCCCGAGCCCTATATGTTGATCATGGCAGGGTTGCCGACGTCGGAGCGCTCGTCACGCGAAGGCGCTGTGGCCGGTGATGGACTTGCCGACGATGAGGGTGTTCATCTCGCGGGTGCCCTCGAAGGAGTAGACGGCCTCGGCGTCGGCGAAGAACTTGGCGATCTCGTATTCGAGGACGATGCCGTTGCCGCCGAAGAGCTCACGGGCCCAGGCGACGCATTCGCGCATCCGGGTGGTGGTGAACGCCTTGGCGAGGGCGGCCTGTTCGGCGCTGTCGCGGCCGTGTGCGGCGAGCTGGCCGAGGCGGACGACCATGCCGAACATGGCGGTGATGTTGCCGAGCATCTTCACCAGCAGGTCCTGGACGAGCTGGAAGGCCCCGATGGGCCTGCCGAACTGCACACGGTCGACGGCGTAGGCGCGGGCGAGTTCGTAGGCGCGTACGGCCACCGCCAGCGCCTGCCAGGCCACCCCGCCCCGCGTGCGGGCCAGGACGGCGGCGGTGTCGCGGAAGCTCCCGACCTGCTGCAGGCGGTCGGTTTCGGGGACCCGCACCTCGTCGAGGGTGAGGTCGGCGTTCTGCACGGTTCGGAGCGCGATCTTGCCTTCTATCTTGGCAGCGGTGAAACCGGGGGTGCCCTTCTTCACCACGAATCCCTTGACGTTGCCGTCGGCGGTGTCGCGGGCCCAGACCACGACGAGATCGGCGAAGGTGCCGTTGCCGATCCACCGCTTGCTGCCGTTGAGGATCCAGGTGTCGCCGTCGCGCCGGGCGGTGGTGCGCATGCCGCCCGCGACGTCGGAGCCGCCCTCGGGTTCGGTCAGGGCGAAGGCGCCGATCTTCTTCATGGCCGCCATGTCCGGCAGCCAGCGGTCGCGCTGCTCCTGGCTCCCTCCGCCGTGGATGCTGCCCATGGCCAGTCCGGTGTGGACTCCGGTGAAGACGCCGAGGGAGGGGTCGATGCGGTTGAGTTCCAGGGTGAGGAAGCCGGAGAACAGTGCGCTGCGGCTTCGGCCGTCACCGTACTCCGGGTACGCATATCCGGCGAGCCGGAGCTTCGCCACCTTCTCGATCGCCGCGAAGGGGAATTCCGCCCGTTCCCAGGCGGCGTCGAACAGCGGCTTGATCTCGCTCTCCAGGACGTCGCGGACGAGGGCCAGCTCGGCCCGCTCGGCGTCGCTGAGCAGGTCGGCGTACCCGAAGAAATCGGCGGTGGGGTTGGCGGGCTTGGGCATGGGGTGACTCCTGTGCGTATCGCGTAGGGTTCAGTTGGTTCAGTTGATTCGGTCGTTCTCGGTCCGGCGCAACGCCGCGTCGAGCGCGAGTTGTTTGCGGTCGCGGAGCGCGGCGCGCTGCCGGTACGCCTCGGGACCGCTGCCGTAGGCGGCCTCCGTCTGCCGGACGAGCGTGGCGACGGCGGCGGCGTCCAGTTCCGGGTGGCCGAGGCGCCGCCAGCCCTCGGCGAGGCCGGGGCCCAGGTGCTGCATCATGTGCCGGATGCCGCCGGGGCCACCGCCCAGGTGGAAGCTCTCGAAAGGGCCGACGGCGGCGTAGCGGCCGCCCAGTGACGCCTTCATCACCGTGTCGAGTTCCTCCGCGTCGACCACACCGCTGAGGACGAGGTGGATCGCCTCCTGGAGCACTGCGCCCTGCAGCCGGTTGGCCGCGAATCCGGGGAGCTCCTTGCGCAGCCGCACCGGCGTTTTCCCCAGCGAACGGTAGAAGGCGATAGCCGTCTCCACGGTCTTCTCCGTCGTGCGTGCGCCCGGCACGATCTCCACGAGCGGGACGATGTGCGGCGGATTGAAGGGGTGCGCGACCAGCAGCCGCGCGGCGGCCTCGTCCGGCAGCCGCTCGGCGATGGCGGAGGCGACGATTCCGGAGCTGGAGGTGGCCAGCAGCGCGTCGGCCGGGGCGTGGCGGGCGATGTCGGCGAACAGCCGCTGTTTGAACTCCAGGTTCTCCGGGCCGTTCTCCTGTACGAGGCGCGCTCCGGCCACGGCCTCGGCCAGGTCGTGGGTGGTACGGATGCGGCCGCGCAGCTCCGCCGCGTCGCTGCCGGGCAGTCCGGCGGCGAGCATCGGCAGCGCCTCGTCCACGGCTCCGTCGAGATCCTCGCGTGGATCGGTGACGGTCACCTCGATTCCGTACGCGGCGAACAGCGCGGCCCACGCGAGGCCGATGGTGCCGGCGCCGACGACAGCGGTGGTCATGACGGGTCCTCCTCGGTGAGGTAGTCGTGGACGGCAACGGCGGGGCCCAGCGTGAGGTCCGTGACGATGTGGCTGGCCGAGACGATCTCGCACACCGGCAGGTCGGCCAGGGGTGCCAGCACGTGGGCGAAGAGCTGCAGCCGCGCTGGCCCGGTGTGGGCCTCCTTGACCACGAGATCGGTGATCTGCGTGCGGACGAGTTCGCAGACGCGCGGGGTGCCGTCGTAACCGGGAACGGACTTGAGCATGTACGTCGGCACGGTGATCTGTCCGCGGGCGTGCTCGGGGTCGAGCGGGTGGTGCTTGTATCCCATGGTGGCGGTGGCGACCCGTACGCTGCCGTAGTCCAGCGTTCCGACCAGCGCGGCGTGGTCGGCGTACAGAGCGGGTGTGCCCATCGCCTTCGGGTAGGCGCTCACCTCGCGGCCGGCGGCCGTGGCGGCGAAGCTGTCGAGGTACATCGCGTGCAGGTATTCGCCGTGCTCGTCCCCGAACCGCACGGGGATCGCCTGCCCGGCCTCGACGTACGGGCCGTAGGCCGTGGCGTCGCCCATCTTCATCACCTCGAACCGCACCAGCGGCTCGCCGGGGTCGACGTGCAGCGGCTCGGGGACCACGGCCCGCAGGGCCTCGGGGTCGGTGCGGTAGACGATGCTGAAGTACTCGCGGTCGGTGAAGCGTGCGGCGACGGGGGCGTACGCGGGCGCTGTGGCGGGTGTGGTGAGGGTCCGCAGGACCTGTGCGCGGTTCATCGTCCGCTCCACTGCGGCGCGCGCTTCTCGGCGAAGGCACGGACCCCTTCGGCGAAGTCGGCCGAGCGCAGCAGCGCGCCGATCTCGTCGGCCTGCGCGGCGAACGCCTCGGCCTCCGGTGTTCCGTCCGCCCGCTGGACGGTCCTCTTCACCGCGGCCAGGGCCAGCGGCGCGTTGGCCGCGATGTCCCCGGCGAGCTCCAGGGCGGCCGGCAGCGCCCGGCCGTCGGGGACGAGGCGGTTGACGAGGCCGAGGTCGCGGGCGCGTTCGGCTGTGACGGTGCATCCGGTGAGGAGGAGCTCCATGGCCAGGTGGTGGGGAATGCGCCTGGGAAGCCGTACCACCCCGCCGCCCCCGGCGATCAGCCCGCGCCTGACCTCGGGCAGCGCGAAGCGGGCGCCTTCGGCGGCAACCACCAGGTCGCAGGCCAGGGCCAGTTCGAAGCCGCCGCCCAGGGCGTGGCCCTCGACGGCCGCGATCAGCGGCTTGGCCGTACGCGCCTCGACGAGCCCGGCGAAGCCCTTGCCGGGCACGCTCACCTGCTCGCCGCGGGCGGCGGCCTTGAGGTCCATGCCCGCGCAGAACGTGCCGTCCGCGCCGGTGAGGACCCCCACCCGCAGGCCGGGTCCGCACTCCAGGCGGTCGACGGCGGCGGCGATGCCGCGGGCGACCTCGGCGTTCACGGCGTTGCGGGCCCGGGGGCGGTCGATCGTGACGACGAGGGTGCTGCCGACGGTGTCCGTGCGGACGGCGTCGTTGCGGACGGCGTCGTTGCGGACGGTGTCCGTGCGGGGGATGTCGTTCATCGCCGCACCTCGCTCCGGGCGAGCTCGCCGAGCACCTCGTCGGTGTGCTGGCCGGGCAGCGGCGCGTGCCGGCGCACCGAGGCCGGGGTCGCGGAGAAGGCGAACGGTACGCCGACCACCCGGTAGGTGCCCTCGCTGGGGTGCTCGGCGACGTCCAGCAGATGGCCCGCTCGGACGTACGGGTCCTCGGCGGCCTCGTCGAGCCGCAGCACCGGGCCGAAGGGAATGCTGTGCTCGGCGCACACCTGTGCCCACTGCGCGGTGGTCAGCCGGGGTGTCACCGTCTCCAGCAGTTCGGCCAGGGCCTCGCCGTCGCGCGCGGCGTCGATGGACTCGCCGTTGACGCGCGGGTCCGCGGCCAAATCGGGGCGACCGGCGGCGGTGAACAGGTCGCGGAAGTTCTGCGGGCCATAGGGGATGACCATCGCCAGGCCGTCCTTGGTCGGGCGGGCCCGGTGCCCCTTGTTCATGGACAACGGGAAGCCGGTCGGGCCCATCGGCGGCTCGAAGGTACGGCCCTGCAGGTGCTCGACCAGGTTGAACGCCAGCAACGTGTCCACCATGGGGACCTCGATGTGCTGCCCGCGCCCGGTCGCGCGCTGGTGGACGAGGGCCGCCAGCGCCGCGTACACGATCGTCAGCGCGGCGACCTTGTCACCGAAGATGCTCGGCAGCACGACGGGCGCCCCCACGTCCCCCGCCCGCTCCGCGAGGTCGATGAGCCCGGATGCGGCCTGCACCGTCTCGTCGTAGGCGGCCAGAGCGGCCCGGTCGGAGTCGGAGCGGAACCCTTGCGCGTGGGCGTAGACGAGGCGGGGGTTGGCAGCGGCGAGGCTGTCGTAGTCCATGCCCAGGCGGCGCAGGGCGTCGATGCGCATGTTGGTGATCAGGATGTCGGCGGTGCCGATCAGCTCCAGGGCGGTGGTGTGCTCGTGCTCGTCCTTGAGGTCGAGTGCCACGCTGCGCTTGTTGCGGTTGACGTTGAGGTTCAGGGGCGTCATGCCCGGCGTGCGGTGCAGCGCGCCGATCCGTACGGTGTCGTTCGGCGACTCGATCTTGATGACGTCGGCGCCGAGGTCGCCGAGGATCTGCGCGGCGTACGGGCCCATGACCACCGTGGCCATGTCTATGACGCGCACTCCGGCCAGCGGGCCGCCGGGGGCATCCGATTCTGCTGCGGATTCCATCACCACTCCTTTTCCAGGAGAATTCACGGGGATTTCCCGGGGTTTCCCGGGTCGCATGGAAAACGCTAGTCCGGCGCGGTGGGGAAACCCAAGCGATCAGTGGCACCGATGCACGAAGAACGGCGTGACCGCAGCGGTCACGCCGTTCGCCGGGATCAGGGAGCGCTCAGCAGGGATCGACGGGTGCGGAGAACACCGCTCCGGCTTCCCGCACCAGGCCGTGCAGGTCACCGCCGGACTCGGCCCGGTCCCGGCGCCAGACCAGCCCGGTCGCCAGCGAGGGCGAGAAGTCCCGGAACGGCAGGACGACGCTCGTACCGTTTTCGCCCTCGCGGCTCTCCGCACTGAGCAAGGTGATTCCGAAGACCGAGCCGTTGGCGACGATTTCACGCACGCTCGCATAGTCCCCGATGTTGAGGCTGATCTCCTTGTGGATTCCCGCGGCTTTCAGGCGCACCCTGAGCTGGTCGAAATAGGTGGGGAGCGTGCCGGGTGCGGACGTGACGTACGTGTAGTCGGTGAGTTCGCTCAACGACACCGAGGTCCGTCCCTCGAACGCGGCGGCCGGCAGCAGCGCCCCCAGCGGCTCGTGCAGCAGCTCCAGCACCTCTATGCCCTCGGCGTGCACGGGCAGGTGCACCAAGGCCATGGCGAGGTCGCCGCGCTGTACGGCGTGCAGGAGGTTCGCGCTGTTGCCGGGCCAGCGCTTGACGTCGTAGGCGTCGGCACAGCGCGCTTCGAGCTCCCCCAGCCGCTCGCGCAGCCGCGGGTGCAGGGCCGGCACCACACCCACGTACGCCGCCCGCCGCTCGGGGCCCGCCGCCCGGCGCAGCTGCCAGGGAATGTCGTCGAACCGGCGGAGAACGTCCTTCGCCACCGGAAGCAGCGCCGTACCGGTGCGGGTCAGCGCCACGTGGTGCGAGTCCCGGTCGAACAGTTGCTGGCCGAGTTCGCGCTCCAGGTCACGTATCCGCTGGCTCAAGGGCGAAGTGGCCATGTGCAATTGACGCGCGGCCCGGGAGAAACTGAGGTTCTCGGCGACCGCCACGAAGTAGCGCAGATGAAAGATCTCCACTGCCGGACCCTACCGGGGGCTGTCAGGCTCTCGGGGACATGCCCCGCCCGCGCCGTCACCACCCGCCTGTTGTCACGTCACCGGAGGCACCGAAATGACAGACGTCCGGAGTGAATTGATCCGTGCGCTGCCGGCTGCGCTGGAGGCGCATGCGGCGCAAGCGGGAGGGAAGACCGCCTTCCGCGACGCACGGCGGGGCGTCACGTACCAGGAGCTGGCGGAGCGGACCGGCCGGTTGGCGGGGCACCTGGTGCGGCTGGGGGTGGCAAGAGGCGATCGGGTGGCGCTCGTGCTGGGCAACCGGGTGGAGGCGGTGGAGGCGTTCCTTGCGGTGGTGCGGGCGGGAGCGGTGGGGGTTCTGCTCGATCCCGGGGCCGCGGAGGCGGAGCTCGCGTACTTCCTCGACGACAGCGGAGCGGTGGCGGTGGTCACCGAGGAGACGCTCCTGCCGCGGGTCTCGCGAGTGGCCGCCGCTCGGCCGCGGTTGCGCTCACGCATCCTGGTGGCGGGCCGGGACGCCGTGCCGGACGGGGCGGGGGCGGGCACGTACTCTTTCGAGCAGCTCGCCGGGGCGGAGCCGGGGTGCGCGCCCCGGGACGACCTCGGCCTGGACGAGCCGGCCTGGATCCTCTACACCTCGGGGACCACGGGGCGCAGCAAGGGCGTGGTCTCCAGCCAGCGCGCCGCCTTGTGGTCCGTGGCGGCGGCCTACGCTCCGCTGTGGGGACTGGGTCCGCAGGACCGGCTGTTGTGGCCGTTGCCCCTGTTCCATGCCTACGCGCACTCGTTGTGCCTGCTGGGAGTGGTGAGCGTGGGCGCGAGCGCGTACCTCCTCGACCGGGGTGCGAACCTCGCGCAGGCGCTCGCCGAGGAGCCGTTCAGCGTGCTGGCCGGCGTGCCCGCCACCTACCGCCTGCTCACGAGCGCGGTCCGTGCCGCCTTGCGGCCGGCGTCCGGCCTGCGGCTGTGCGTGACCGCGGGCGCGCCGTGTCCCCCGGAGCTGCGGGCGGAGGTCGAGGAGCTGCTGGGCGCCCCGCTGGTCGACGGTTACGGCAGCACCGAGACCTGCGGGAAGATCACGGTCGACCGGCCCGGTGGTTCCGGGGACACCGCGGGTCTGCCGGTGCCCGGCGTCGAGGTGCGGCTGACCGATCCCAGCAGTGGTGACGACGTCGCCGACGGGGATGAAGGGGAGGTGTGGGTCCGCGGTCCGAACCTGATGCTCGGGTATCACCACCGTCCGGACGAGACCGCGCGGGCGTTCCGGGACGGCTGGTACCGCACGGGGGATCTGGGTCGCCGCGGACGGCACGGCGGTCTGCGCGTCACGGGCCGCCTCAAGGAACTGATCATCCGTGGTGGCGAGAACATCAACCCGGTCGAGGTCGAGGACGTGCTGCTCGCCTTGCCCGGCGTCGTGGACGCGGCGGTCGTCGGCAGGCCTCACGACGTGCTGGGCGAGGTGCCGGTCGCCGTCGTCGTCGCCGATCCGCGGCACGGCGTCGAGGCCGACCGCCTGCAGGCCCTGTGCCGGGAGCGGCTGTCGGACGTCAAGGTGCCCGACGAGGTGTACGAGACCGACGCCGTGCCCCGTACCCCCTCCGGCAAGACCGACCGAACCGCACTCGCCCGGCAGCTGGCCGAACGGCTGGGGCCGGCGCGCGAGGCCACGGCGTCCGCCCTGCGCCGGCGTCTGGCGGAGCTGTCCCCGCCCGAGCGGTCCGCCACGCTGCTGCGTCTCGTCCTCGCCGCGGCGGCGCACGCGAGCGGCGTGCCGGAGCGGGACCTGGCGCCGGGCCGGCCCTTCGCCGCCCTCGGGGTGACGTCCCTCGGGGGTGTCCTGCTGCGTGACCGGCTGGGCGCGGCCACCGGCCTGGAGTTGCCCGCGACCTTGGTGTTCGACCACCCGACGCCCGCTGCCGCAGCCGCGTTCCTGGAGACCGCGCTGCTCGGAGGACCGGCCCCGGCCGTCGACGGAGCGCGTACGCCTGCGGCGGAGCCGGTGGCCGTCGTCGCGATGGCCTGCCGGTACCCGGGGGGCGTGGCCTCGCCCGAGGACCTGTGGCGGCTGGTCGCGGACGGGGTCGACGCGACCTCGGACCTCCCCGGCGACCGCGGCTGGGACCTGTCCGCTCTCCACGACCCCGACCCCGACCGCCCCGGCACCTCCGTCACCCGCCGCGGCGGGTTCCTGCACGGGGCGGCCGACTTCGACGCGGCATTCTTCGGGATGTCCCCGCGGGAGGCACGGGCCACCGATCCGCAGCAGCGGCTTCTGCTGGAGATCACCTGGGAGGTCTGCGAGCGGGCCGGCATCGACCCGGCGAGCCTGCGCGGCAGCGACACCGGCGTCTTCGTCGGTGTGATGCACGACGACTACGGGGGCCGTCTGCTGCACCGCGGCCCGCACGAGCTGGAGGCGCAGCTCGCGCTGGGCTCGGCGGGCAGCGTGGCCTCGGGCCGCATCGCCTACGCCCTGGACCTGCACGGGCCCGCCGTGACCGTGGACACCGCGTGCTCGTCGTCGCTGGTGGCGATGCACTCGGCGGCACAGGCACTGCGCTCCGGCGAGTGCGCGCTGGCCGTGGCCGGGGGCGTGACGGTGATGGCGACTGCGACGCCGTTCGTCGCGTTCAGCAGGTTGCGCGGCCTGGCGCCGGACGGCCGGTGCAAGCCGTTCTCGGCCGCGGCCGACGGCACCGCCTGGGCCGAGGGCGCCGGGGTGGTGCTGCTGGAGCGCCTGTCCGACGCCCGGCGCAACGGCCATCCGGTGCTGGCCGTGCTGCGTGGTTCGGCCGTCGGCTCCGACGGCGCGTCCAACGGCCTGACCGCGCCGAGCGGCTCGGCCCAGCAGGAGGTGATCGGGCGGGCCCTGGCCGCCGCCGGACTGTCCCCGGCGGACGTCGACATGGTCGAGGCGCACGGCACCGGTACCGCGCTCGGCGACCCCGTGGAGGCCCGGGCGCTGCAGGCGGCGTACGGGCAGGGGCGGCCCGCCGACCGGCCGTTGTGGCTCGGGGCGCTCAAGTCCAACATCGGGCACACCCAGGCGGCTGCCGGTGTCGGCGGTGTCATCAGGACGGTCATGGCCATGCGCCACGGCCGGCTGCCGCGCATGCTGCACTGCGAGAAGCCGTCACCGCAGGTGGACTGGTCGTCGGGCGCCGTGCGGCCTGTGACGCGGGAGGAGGAGTGGCGGCCGGTGCCCGGCAGCCCGCGCCGGGCCGGGATCTCCGCGTTCGGCATCGGCGGGACCAACGCCCACGTCATCCTGGAAGAAGCCACTCAGGACACCGCCGAGCCGTCTCCTGCCGTGAGGCCCTGGAGCGCGGTGCCGCCACTGCTGCTGTCGGGCGCGGATCCACAGGCCCTGCGCGCGCAGGCCGGGCAGGTGGCGGCTCTGCTGCGGGAGCGGCCCGGGCTGTCCTCGCTGGACGTCGCCTTCTCCCTGGCCACGACCCGGGCGGCGCTCACGCACCGGGCCGCTGTGGCCGCGGGGGATCGCCGGGCGCTGCTGAGTGCTCTGGACACGGTGGCGGCGACCGGTTCCGGAAGCGGCGAGGTGAGGCCGGGCCCGCCTGCCGGACGACCGGCCCTGCTGTTCTCCGGCCAGGGCGCACAGCGGCCCGGCATGGGCCGGGAGCTGTACGCCGCCTTCCCCGGCTTCGCCGCCGCCTTCGACGCCTTGTGCGCACGGTTCGATGACACGGGCAGCCTGGAGCGGCCCCTGCGTTCCGTGCTCCGGGCGGACGAGAACACCGGCGACGCCGCCCTGCTGGAGCGGACCGACTTCGCGCAGGCGGGGCTGTTCGTCTTCGAAGTGGCGCTGTTCCGGCTGCTGGAGTCCTGGGGAGTGCGGCCGTACGCCGTCGCCGGGCACTCCGTGGGCGAGCTGGCGGCGGCTCACGTCGCGGGCGTCCTTTCGGAGCAGGAGGCGGTGGAGCTGGTCGCGGCCCGGGGCCGGCTGATGCGCCGGCTGCCCGGTGGCGGCGCCATGGTGGCGCTGGAGGCCTCCGAGGACGAGGTGGCGGACGCGGTGGCGGAAGAACTCACGGATCCGGCGCACCGCGTGGCGATCGCGGCGGTGAACGGTCCACGGTCGGTCGTCGTCTCCGGGGAGGAGGCCGCCGTGCGCGCCGTCGCGGCCCGGTTCGCCGGGCGCGGACGCCGCGCCACCCGGCTTCGGGCCGGCCATGCCTTCCACTCGCCCCTGATGGACCCGATGCTCGCAGAGTTCGGCCGCATCGCGTCGGGGACGACGTACGGCAGGCCGCGTATCCCGGTCGTCTCGACGCTGACGGGGCACCGGGCGGAGGGGGACGACCTGCGCTCGGCGGCGTACTGGGCGCGGCACGCCCGGGAAACCGTACGGTTCGGGGACGCCGTGCGTCATCTCGTGCGCGAGGAGCAGGTGACCGCGTTCGTGGAGGTGGGCCCCGACGCACAGCTCACGACGGCTGTCCTGGGCGGCGTGGCCGGGGAGCGCGAGGGGCTGGTGTGCACGGCCACCGCGCGGGCCGGCGTGCCGGAGGCGGAGGCGCTGCTGAGCGCGCTCGGCCGGCTGCACGTGCACGGCCTGCCGATGGACTGGCCCCGGGTGTACGCGGGCAGCGGCGCCCGGCGGGTGGATCTGCCGACCTACCCCTTCCAGCGGCGGCGCCACTGGCTGGACGGCACTGCCGCCCCCGCACCGGCCGGCGGCGACCATCCGCTGCTGGCCACGACGACAACTGTGCCCGGCACGGAACGCCTGCTGTGCACCGGTCACCTCTCCCTCGCGGCCCAGCCGTGGCTGCGCGACCACGTCGTTGCCGGGCAGGTGCTCGTACCCGCCGCCGCGTTCGCGGAGATGGTGCTCCACGCGGGCGACGCGTGCGGGCTTCAGGTCGCCGAGGACTTCACCCTGCTGGCGCCGCTGCCCCTGCCCGGCTCCGGGGAGGGCGTCCAGGTGCAGGTGGTCGTCGGCGAACCGGACGCGACCGGACGCCGCACCGCGGACGTCCACTCCCGCCCCCGGGAGTCGGGACCGCTCGGCACCTGGACGCACCACGCGAGCGGCCGGCTCGGCCCGGCCACCGGCCCCGGGAGCAGCCGCGAGGGCGGCGCCTGCGCGTGGCCGCCCCCGGGCGCCGTGCCCGTGGACCTCACGGACGCCTACGAGCGCCTGGCCGGCGCCGGTTACGCGTACGGCCCCGCGTTCCGGTGCGTCACGGCCCTGTGGCGCGGGCCGGACGAGGAGGCCGAGGAGGTCTTCGCCGAGGTGGGACTGCCCGACGACACGAGCGCCGACGCCGGGCGGTACGGCATGCACCCCGCCCTCCTGGACGCCGCCCTGCACGCGCCGCTGCTCGCCGCTGCTGCCACCGGCCCCGCCCGGATACCGTTCGCCTGGCGCGGCATGAGCGTGTACGCGGTCGGTGCCACGGCGCTGCGCGTGCGCATCCGCACGACCGGCACGGACACGGTCGCCGTCGACCTCGCCGACCCGGCGGGCAGGCCGGTGGCCGGGGTGGAGTCCTTGACCACCCGCCCGCTGCCGCAGACCGTCGACGCCGCGACCGGAGAGCTGTACGGCCTGCGGTGGACCGCCGTTCCGGCCGGCGGCGACGGGCCGCTCCCGTCCGTGGCGCACCCCGACGACCTCGGCCTGCGCTCCGTGCTCCCCGCGTCGCCGGCCGGGCGGCGCAGCGCCCCGGCGACGGTGGTGGTCTCCCTGGCCTCCCGCTCCTCGGGCTCCGACCCGCTCACGGACACCCATGCCCTGACCGCGCGGGCCCTGGCCGTGGTGCAGGACCGTCTGTCCGCCCCGGCCGCGCCCGGAGCGCACCTCGTCGTGGTGACCCGCGGCGCCACCTCCGCCGTGCCGGACCTGCCGGCCGCGGCGGTGTGGGGCCTGGTGCGTTCGGCACAGGCGGAGCATCCCGGGCGGCTCACGATCGTGGACACCGACGGCCGGCCCGAGTCCCTGCGCCTGCTGCCCGCCGCCGTCGCCACCGGCGAACCCCAGCTGTCCCTTGCCGCCGGCGCCGTGCGCGTTCCCCGGCTCGCCGGCTCGGCCCCCCGGCCGGGCCACGTTCCGGCGGGGGGAACGATCCTGGTGACGGGCGGCACCGGAGGCCTCGGCGGCGTCCTGGCCCGGCACTTGGCCACCCGGCACCATGCCCGCCACCTCGTCCTCGTCAGCCGTCGCGGCCTGCGGTCACCGGGCGCGCAGCGGCTGCAGGCCGAGCTGGAGGAAGCCGGCGCCCGCGTCGACGTGGTCGCGTGCGATGCCGCCGACCGCACGCAGCTGGCCGCCGTCGTGGCCACGTATGCGCACGAGCTGAGCGCCGTCGTGCACGCCGCCGGCGTCCTGGACGACGGGGTGCTGGAGGCCCTGACGCCCGACCGGCTTGCCGCGGTGCTGCGGCCGAAGGCGGACGCCGCCTGGCACCTTCACGAGCTGACGAGGCATCTGCCGCTGTCGCACTTCGTGCTGTTCTCCTCCGCGGCCGGGCTGCTGGGCCACGCCGGCCAGGCCAACTACGCCGCCGCGAACGCCTTCCTGGACGCGCTCGCCCACCACCGCGCCGCCCTCGGCCTGCCGGCCCTCTCCCTCGTCTGGGGCCCGTGGGCGGGCGGGGAGGGCATGGCGGCCCGGACCGCCGGCCCCGGCCCGGCCATGGACGGCGTGCTGCGCGCCGTCTCCCCCGCCCAGGGCCTGGCGATGTTCGACGCCGCGCTGGGCAGCGGCGAGCCGGTGCTGGCCCCGCTCCTGCTGGACCGCTGCCGGCGGACGGGGACCACCGGACGGCCGGTACCACCGCCCCTGCGCGGGCTCCTGCGCCCGCCCCGCCCGACCGCCGGCAGCGCGACCGGGGCGGGCGACGATCCCGCAGCCACCGCCGGAGCCTGGCGCGAACGGCTCGCCGCACTGCCCGTACCGGAGAGGGCGCCGGCCCTGCTGGAGCTCGTCCGCGAGGAGGTCGCCACGGTGCTCGGCCACACCGACGCGGCCGCCGTGGCCCCCGACCAGCCCTTCACCGAGCTGGGCTTCGACTCCCTGAGCGGGGTGATGCTGCGCAACCGTCTGAGTACGCTCACCGGTCTGCCGCTGCCCGCCACTGCCGTGTTCGCGTGGCCCAGTGCCGCGGAGCTGGCCGGCCATCTCCACCAGGAGCTGGGCACGACCCTGCTCGACCCGTCCGGCCTCGAGCCGCCCTCGGAGAGGTGACACGCCCTTGCGTCCTCTTCCCCCGCCGGGCCGCCGACCCGCCGGTTCGACCATGGTCACGCGTGTCGCGGACGTCGGTCCCGGGCCTCGGCCGCCCCGGGCGGTTCAGCTGCCGGTGGCCTCCTTCCACGCCGCGACGTAGGAGGTGAGGTTCTTGTCGATGCCGGCCCAGTCGGGGCGGAAGACCTCCACGCCCTTCATGAGGCGGGCGAGGGAAGCGGCGTTGGGGTCGGTCGCCTTGACGTCCGTACGGGAGGCGAAGCCGCCACCGACGGCCGAGACGTCGCGCTGCACCTGCTCGGTGAGGAGATAGTCCAGGAACTTCTTGGCGTTGTCGGCGTGCGGGGCGTTCTTCACCAGCCCGGCCGCGTACGGGAGGGCGAAGGTGGTGGGCTTTCCGTTGTCGCCTGCGGGGAAGAAGATGCCCTGGTTCGGCATCGTCTTCATGTTGGCGAAGTTCATCTGGACGTCTCCGTTGGCGACGAGGAGTTCGCCCTTGTCGACCTTCGGGGCGAGCTGCCCGGTGGACTTGGAGGGGCCGACGTTGTTCTTCTGGAGGTCCTTGAGATAGGCCATGGCGGGTTCCTTGCCGCCGAGGTCGTGCATGGCCTTGATGAGGACGGCCGTGCCGTCGCCCGCGACTCCGGGGGTGGAGTACTGCAGCTTGCCCTTGAATCGGGCGTCCAGGAGGTCCTTCCATGTCTTCGGCGGTCTGTTCTCGAGCTCCTTGGAGTTGTAGACGAAGCAGAAGTAGTTGTTGGCCACTGCGGTCCACTTGCCGGAGGGATCCTTGTCGCCCTCCGCGACCTTGTCCGATCCCTCGGGCCGGTAGGCGGTCAGCAGGCCCTTGCCGTCGGCCTGCTGGACGAAGGGCGGCAGGGTGACGACGACGTCCGCCTTGGTGTTGGACTTCTCCCGGGCCAGGCGCTGCACGACTTCGCCGGAGCCGCCCTCGACGTAGTCGACCTTGATGCCGGTCTTCTTCTCGAAGTCCTTGAAGACCTTGTCGTAGAAGCCGGAGCCGTCCTCGGCCTTGAGGCCGTCGGCGCTGTAGACGGTGATTTCCTTCGCGTCGGCGCCGGCCGTCCCGCCGCACGCGGTGAGCGGGAGGACGAGCAGCGCGGCCAGCGGGAACATGGCACGGGGACGGGACACAGGGGGACTCCTTCGAAGTCGGCCGAACGGGCGCGAGGGGAGGTGGGGGGAATCAGCGGTGGGAGGCTCGTGTGCGGACGCGGGAGACCACGAGGAGCACGAGGAGCGTGGTGGCCATGAGGGCGACGGCGAGCGCGGCACCGGGGAAGAGCGCGCCGCGGTCGGTGGCGGCGAAGACCTTGACGGGCAGGGGCAGCCAGTCGGGCGGGTAGAGCATCATCGTGGCACTGAGCTCGCCCATCGACAGGGCGAAGCAGAGCCCTGCGGCGGCGGAGAGGGACGGCAGGAGCAGCGGCAGCTTCACCTGGAGCAGGACGCGCAGGGGGCTTGCGCCGAGGCTCGCGGCGGCCTGCTCGTAGGCGGGGTCGAGGCGGTCCAGGGCCGCCGATACGGACTGGTGGCCGAAGGCCGTCACCAGGATCGCATGGGCCAGGACGACGATGGCGGGCGTGCCGTTGAGCAGGAACGGGGGCTTGGAGAAGGCGACGAGCAGGGCGAGCCCGACGACCACGGACGGTACGGCGACCGGCAGCATGAACAGGAGGTCGATCACGCGGCGGGCGCACGAGCCCCTGGCCGCGAGGGCTGCCCAGGCGCCGGTGACCAGGGCGGTCACCGAGGCCGCGAGGGCGGTGAGGACGCTGGTGGTCAGGGCGTCGAGCGCCTCTCCATGAGCGATCGCCCGGTAGTGGTCGAGCGTCGCACCGGAGGGGAGCACGCCGCTCCACCGGGTGGCCAGGGAAGCGGCCACGACGACGAGGAACGGCAGGGCGAAGACGGGGAGGAACAGGGCGAGGAAGACGACCTGGACCGCCCGGCGGGCACGACGGCTATGGACGAGCACGGCGGGCTCCCTCCATGCGGGTGGTCAGCGTCCGGTAGAGCCCGTACAGCGACAGGGAGAGGGCGATGTTGACGACGGCCACCACGCAGGCGCCCGTCCAGTCGCCTTCGAGGATCGCCTTGCCGTAGACGAGCACGGGCAGGGTGGTCACACCCTTGGCGCCGGTGAACAGGACGATGCCGAATTCGTTGAGGCACATCACCAGGACGAGCGAACCGCCGGCCGCCAGTGCGGGCAGGGCCTCGGGCAGGATCACCTGCCGGACGATCCGCGGGGCGCGGGCGCCGAGCGAGGCCGCGGCATCGAGCTGGGCGGTGTCGAGCTGCGAGAAGGCGGCAAGCAGGGGCCGCATCACGAACGGCGTGAAGTACGTGATCTCCGCGAGCAGCACGCCCCAGGGCGTGTGCAGGAAGTCGAACGGGCCGGACGCGGCCCCGGTCACCCCGGTCCACACGCCGTTGGCCATGCCGGCGCTGCCGTAGACGAACAGCAGCGCGAGAGTGATGAGGAAGGAGGGGAAGGACAGGAAGACGTCGACGAACCGTCCGATCGCCTTGCCGCCGGGGAACGGCACGAACGCGATGACCAGGGCGAGAGCGAAGCCGAGCAGCAGGGCGCCGGCGGTCGCGCCGGCAGCGATCAGCACGGTGTTGCGCAGGGCGTCGCGGAACGCGGCCTGGGAGAACACCTCGGCGTAGGCGGAGAATCCGTGCCCGCCGCTCTCCGGTGACACCGACTGCCACAGGACGAGGGCGAGAGGGTGGAGGAAGACGATGCCGAGGGCGGCGACGGGCGGGAGCGCCAGGGCCCAGGCCGGAATGCGCCGGGAGGAAGCGGGGGCGGCCACTCGCGCGAGCGGCAGCCGGACGCTAGCCACGGGCGGCACCTCCGCCCTCGCCTGCCGGCAGCAGCACCGCGTCGTCCGCCGCGAAGTGCAGCGTGATCCCGGTGCCGAGCGGTGGCATCTCGCGCAGCTCCCGGACGTCGGCCGTGATGCGGTGCCCCGCGACGTCGACGGCCAGGCGGTGCGTGACACCACGCCACTGCACCTCCGCGACCGTTCCGCGCAGGGCGTTCGGCCCCTCCCCCAGCCCGAGCAGGTGCGGGCGGAGGCACAAGGTTGCCGGGGCACCCGCCACGGCGTCGCCGGTCGGCACGTCCAGCGCCGTGTCGCCGAGCCGTACGCCGCGAGCGGTGACCGTCACCGGCAGGAGATTGGCGTTGCCGACGAAGGAGGCCGTGAACCCGGTGCGGGGCCGCCGGTAGAGGTCCTGCGGAGTGCCGCAGTCCTGCAGGCGGGCGCGGTCCATGACGGCGATCCGGTCGGCGAGGGTGAGCGCCTCGACCTGGTCGTGGGTGACGTAGAGCATGCTGACGTCCGGCAGGTCGCGGTGCAGCCGGGCGAGCTCGGCGAGCATGCCGGAGCGCAGCGGTGCGTCGAGGGCCGAGAGCGGCTCGTCGAAGAGCAGCACGCCGGGGCGGATGGCCAGCGCCCGGGCGATGGCGACCCGCTGTTGCTGTCCGCCGGAGAGTTCGCGCGGGTAGCGCTTGGCGTAGCCGGCCATGCCGGTCGCCTCCAGCGCCTCGGTGACACGCACGGCGGTCTCCTCCCGCGGCGTCCTGCGCGCCCTGAGTCCGAAGGCGACGTTGGCGTCGACCCTCATGTGGGGGAAGAGCGCGTACTGCTGGACCACCATGCCGATGCCTCGCCGGTGGGGCGGCAGGTCGGTGACGTCGCGGTCCCCGATGAAGATCCGTCCGGCGACCGGCTGCACGAAACCGGCGACCGCGCGCAGGGCGGTGGTCTTGCCGGAGCCGGACGGCCCGAGCAGTGCCATGACCTCGCCGGGCTCGACGGTGAGGTCGAGCGCGTCGAGGACGACGTTCCTGCCGTAGGCGACCGTGACGCCGTCGAATCGGATGTCTGTGCTCAACGGCCGTCCTCCGCCTCTGCGAGCAGGTCGGGGAGCTCGGCCACGGAACCGAGGACGTGGGTCGCTCCGCAGGCGCGGAGCGCGGCCTCGTCGTGGGCCCCGGTCAGGACACCGGCGACCACGGCCGCCCCGGCCCTGGTGCCGGAGAGCATGTCGTAGGAGGTGTCGCCCGCGACCGCGATCCGCCGTACGTCGTCCGCGGCGCGGGTGCGCAGCAGGGCGGTGAGCACCATGTCGGGGTACGGGCGGCCGCGTCCGCCGGCGTCGGCCGGGCAGAGGGTGAGGTCGGCGAGGTCCCTCCAGCCGAGGGCGGCCAGGACGGCGTCCTGGGTGACGCGGGCGAAGCCGGTGGTGAGGACGACGGTGCGGCCTTCGGCGCGGAGCCGTTCGATCGCTTCGCGGGCGCCCGGCACGGGCTCGCAGTGGCCTTCGGCGACCAGCTGTCCGTAGGCGGACTCGAAGGCCGCGTTGGCGCGCCGGGCCTGCTCCTCGTCGCCGGGGAAGAGGTGGCGGAAGACGGAGATCTTCGATTCGCCCATGGTGGCGCGGACGTAGGTGAGTTGTTCGTGGTGGCGGGCGGTGCCCGGCTCGACGCCGAGGGCCCGTGCGGCGGTGCCGAAGGCCCGCTCGACCAGGCCGTCGTCGGCGACGGTGGTACCGGCCATGTCCAGGACGACCAGGCTCGTACGCTGCTTCATCTTCCTCACCAGCCCAGTTCGTTCGCGGTGGTTTCGGCGATCGCCGGGGAGCACGTCATGCCGCGCCCGCCGGGGCCGGTCACGAGCCGGACGTCGTCGCGTACGCGCTCGCGGTGCACGACGCGAGTGGTGTCCACGCACTGTGCGTAGACCCCGGCCCAGCGCCGGCGGACCGGCGGCAGCGGCCGGCCCAGGAGCTGTTCGGCGACGGAGGTGAGGTGCTCGTACGGGGCTTCGTCGACGTCGAAGCCGAAGGGCTCGGCGTACTCGTGGGTGTCGCCGATGGTCAGCCCGCCGTCCGCGCGCTGCACCATGAGCAGCTGCATCTTGTGCTCGGCGGCGGTCGGAGGCTGGGGCTGCGCGGCGGCCAGCGCGTCGAGGGCGGCGCCGTCGTAGGCCGGGTAGTAGCGGAAGCTGTCGGCATCGGCGACGGAGGTGGTGAGCGGCTCGCCCAGGGGGGCGGTCTGCATCATCTGCAGCCGTACGCGGCGGACGGGCAACCGCGGGGCGAGCTCGCGGACGAGGCCGCCCAGCCAGGCGCCGGTGCACAGCACGACCGCGTCGCCGCCGTGCACCTCGCCGCGGTCGTCGCGGACGGCGGACCCGCTTGCGGTGTCCACGATGTCCCGGACCTCGCGACCGCCGAGGAACGTGTAACGACCGGAGCGGAGCAGGGCCTCCTTCAGAGCGCGCTGGGCCGTGCGGGGTTCCACGGCGGCGTCGCGGTCGCAGGCCAGGGCGCCGAGGATGTCGCCGCGCAGGGCCGGGTTGACGGTCCGCACCTCGCCGGGGGTGAGGAGGCGCAGGCCGCGGGCCGCGGCATCGGGCCGGGCCAGGGCCTCGCGGGCGACCGCGAGTTCGGCCTCGGTGGTGACGGCCGTCAGCGAACCGTTGGCGCGGAAACCGAGGCCCGGGACGGCGGCGCCCATCTCCTCCCACAGCTCGCGGGCCCGCAGGGCGGTGGCCAGCTCCTCCCCTGCGGCACGGCCGCTGACCCAGACCAGGCCGAAGTTGCGGACGGAGGCCCCCCGGGCCTCCGCCTCGCGCTCGATGTGCACGACCTCGTGACCGCGCTGAAGTGCTTGCCAGGCATGCATGGTTCCCAGCACGCCGGCTCCGACGACTATGACTCGCATGACTCGAACGGTCGTCGGGGCGGGTGGCGCGTGGGCAACCGTTCGGAGAACCGACGGGAAACCGGGCGTCAAACTTGGACTAGACCCGTTATCTTTCTGAGACAATACTGAAGGTGATCATGGATGGGCCTGCCCTGCCCCTCGGCTCCCGCCGCTCAGCTCCCGCCGCGCAAATGAGCGGTGAAGGAGAACCGGTCTCCTCGGTAGAGCGAGCGCACCCGCTCCAACGGCCGCCCGTCCGTGTCCCGCGACACCCGGTGGATCAGCAGCATGGGCAGCGCCGGCGGCGTGCCGATCAGCAGCGCCTCGCGTGGCGTGGCCAGGACGGTCTCGAGCCGCTCGTCCGCGTCCCCGAACCCGATGCCGAGACGCTCGCGCAGATAGCCGTAGAAGGAGGAGTCCGGCTCGAAGTCCGCATCCAGCCTCGGTGCGCGCTCCACTGCCACGTACGTGCTCTCCAGCCCGACCCGTTCGTCGTCGGCGAGCAGCACGCGCTCCAGGTGCCAGACAGGGGCCAGCGGCTCCACCCCGAGGTCGGGTGCGAGGGCCGCCGGGCAGGAGAGGCGGTCCAGGCCGACGAGGGCACGCCCCGGGCGGCGGCCCTGGCGGCGCACGCCCTCGGTGTAGCTGGCGAGCGAGAGGGGCTGCTCCAGCTTCGGCCCCGCGACGACCGTGCCGCGCCCCATCCGGCGCAACCGCCCCTCGAGCAGCAGCTCGCGCAGGGCCTGCCGCACGGTCTCCCGGGAGACCTCGAAGCGCGCGGCCAGCTCCCGCTCGGTGGGCAGCAGTCCCCCCTCCCCCAGCTCGTCGAGCAGGCCGGCCACCCGGGTCTTGACCACGTAGTACTTGGGAATCCGACCGTGTTCGGGGATGCCGGCCCGGACCGGGGCGCCGGGCGGCCGGCCGGGCTCGTCGTGCGTATGCGTGTTCACGCCGCGATCTTCGCATCCCCGGATGGCCGGGGTGCGGCGGCCGGCGTGGTCGTGCGGGCGGCCGCATTTCCCCCCATGCTGGAAAGGAGGGGGGCGAGGCGACGGAGGAAGTGGTGAGGATGCGGACCGTTGTCGACCTCACGCGCTGCCAGGGCTACGCGCAGTGCGTGTTCCTCGCGCCGGAGGTGTTCCAACTGCACGGGGAGGAGGGGCTGCTGTACGCCCCGGCCGTCCCCGACGACCAGGTCGAGCGCGTGCGTCAGGCCGCTGCGGCGTGCCCGGTCCAGGCGATCCTCCTCGGCGAGGAGGTGAACGCCGGTGGCCGGTGACCTCAAGGACGGCCGCTTCGTCATCGTCGGCGCGTCGCTGGCCGGGCTGAGGGCCGCGGAGGCCTTGCGCGACGAGGGCTTCACCGGCTCACTGACCGTGATCGGGGACGAGCCCCATCCGCCCTACGACCGGCCACCGCTGTCCAAACAGGTGCTCCTCGGCCATGTGGCAGCGGACACCACCGGGCTGCCGATGCGGCGGGATCCGGACGCCGACTGGCGGCTGGGCGTACGCGCCACGGGCCTGGACCCGCTCGGGAAACGGGTGGTGCTGGACACCGGCGAATCGCTGCCGTTCGACAGGCTGCTGATCGCCACCGGGACCCGCGCGCGGCCCTGGCCCCACCCGGAGGAGGCCGCCCTGGACGGGGTGTTCACCCTGCGCACCCGTGACGACGCCGGAGGGCTGGCGCAGCGGCTGGCCGCCGGGCCGCGGCGGGTGCTGGTGATCGGTGGCGGCTTCACCGGTTCGGAGATCGCCTCGGCCTGCCGGGAACGGGGGCTGGAGGTCACGGTCGCCGAGCGCGGCCCCGCGCCCTTGGTGGGTGCGCTCGGCGGCACCCTGTCGAAGCTCGCGGCCGTCATGCAGCGCAACCACGGGGTGGACCTGCGCTGCGGGGTGACGGTCACCGGCCTGCGCGGGGACGGCAACGGCCGCTTCAGCGGTGCGGACCTGTCCGACGGCAGCCGCGTCGACGCGGACGTGTGCGTCGTGGCGTTGGGAGCGGTCCGCAACGTGGAGTGGCTGGCGGATTCCGGCCTGGCGGCGGGCCCGCGCGGCATCGCCTGCGACGCCGGCTGCCGGGCCTTCACCATGTACGGGATCGTCACCGACGACGTCTTCGTGGCCGGCGACGTCTCCCGCTTTCCCCATCCGCTGTTCGGGTATCAGATGCTCTCCCTGGAGCACTGGGGCAACGCGGTGGCGCAGGCCGAGGTGGCGGCCCACAACATGGTCAGTCCGGGACCCCTGCGGCGTCCGCACCTCGCCGTGCCCGAATTCTGGTCGACCCAGTTCGGGCTCAACATCAAGTCGGTGGGTGTGCCGGCCTTCTCCGACCATGTGGTGATCGCCCAGGGCTCCTTGGAGGCACGCCGCTTGGCGATGGTCTACGGCTACCAGGGGCGGGTCACCGCCGCGGTCACCGTCGACATGGCCAAGTCGCTCGACTACTACCGGCACCTGATCGAGACCGCCGCTCCGTTCCCGCCCCCACCCGGCGCGGCGGACCGCGCGATCGCCGCCGACATCACGATTCCCTCCGACGTGCCGGACCCGAAGGGGCTCACCCACGGCCCCACCGTGGCGCTCACCGGATACCTGCCGGACCGCCGGCTGACCGTGGTGTAGGGCCCGCCCACCGACCCGCGTCCCGCCCGACGACGAGGAGCCACCATGGCCTCCGACACCTTGCTGGCACGGATCACCGACTACGCCAGCCGTCCCGACCCCTACCCGCTGTACGCGGAACTCCGCGAGGCCGGTCCCGTCGTGCGGCAGGCGGACGGCACTCATCTGGTCGGCACCTACCACGAGATCGCCGCTCTGCTCGGCGACCCGCGCATGAGTGCCGATCCGCGCAGCCGCGGCGAGACGGCACCGCATCTGCCGTTCCTGCGGCTCGACGACCCCGAGCACCACAGGCTGCGCACCCTGGCCATGCGGCCGTTCGGCCCGCCGCACAGCCCGGGCCGGGTCGATGCCATGCGCGACGAGATCGCCCGGATCACCAAGGAGCTGGCGGGCACCGTCGAGGCGGGCCGGCAGATCGACATCGTCGACGATTTCGCCTACCCCCTGCCCGTCACGGTGATCTGCCGGCTCCTCGGCGTACCGCGCGAGGACGAGGCGCTGCTTCGGGAATGGTCCGACGCCCTGGTCACATCCGCCGATGTGCGGCCGGGCGAGGACGCCACCGAGCGGAGCCGGGCGGGCGACCGGGCACGGACCGAGATGGGCCGGTACCTGCTGGACCTCGCCGAACGGCGCCGTGATCACCCCACCGAGGACATGCTCTCCGCCTTCGTCAACGAGCCGGATCCCGCCCTGCGTCTCACCCGGGAGGAACTCGCGCAGACCGCGATCCTGTTGTTCATCGCGGGGCACGAGACCACGGTCAACCTGATCACCAACGGCGTGCTCACCCTGCTGCGCCACCCCGAGCAGCTGGACCGCCTGCGTCGCGAGCCCGACCTGCTGCCCCGAGCGGTGGAGGAACTGCTGCGCTACGAACCCCCGGTCCACATGCGCGAGCGCATCCCCCTGGCCGACATCGACGTCGCCGGTACCGCGATTCCCCAAGGCGCGTCCGTCGTGCTGGTGCTGGCGTCGGGCAACCGCGATCCCATGCGGTTCCCCGAGCCCGACAGGTTCGACCCCACGCGCCCGGACAACCGCCATCTCGGCTTCGGCAACGGCATCCACCTGTGCTACGGCGCGCCCCTCGCCCGCATCGAGGCCCAGGCCGCACTCGCCGCGCTGATCCCCCACCTCGGCACGGCCCGCCTGGTCCAGGACCCGCCCCCCTACCGGCAGAACGCCATGCTCCGCGGCCCCCGCCACCTGCCTGTCCTGCTATGAGGCCGGCCTGCGCCGTGCAGGACCGACGAAGCCCTCACGTGGCTGCGGTTTTTGCCGTCAGCTGGACTGGCTCCACGTCGCCATCTGTTCCCGGAAGGTCGGGCAGGCAACGATGTCCGTCTTGCTGCACTGGAGGGCATGGGTCAGGAGCTGGTGGGCGTGTTCGAGATCGACCATGCGCTGCTCGATCTCGGCGACCTTGGCGCGGATCATCGCCTTCCTGCGCGGCTGGTCCTGCTGGAACTCTCTGACCTCGGCCAGGCTCAGCCCGGCTTGCTGGAACTTGCGCAACAGCACGATCCGCTCTGCGGCCTGCGGCGGATAGCGCCGCTGCCCACTCTGACGTTCGGGCGCAGGCAGCAGACCGTGGCGCTCCCAGAACCGGATGGCCGACGCGGGAACGTTGGTGATCTCGGCAAGCCGGCCGATCGTCATACGCATGCTCCGGCCCTCCTCTTCCTGTCGTCGTCTCGTCGTGCCGACCTGACGTTTGACTTGAACCTTAGTTCAAGTCGCAGAGTGGCTGGCACGTGCAGCGGCGGCGAACCAGCCGCCGCCACCGACGGAGAATTGGGAGATGAAGAAATGACAGATGCACCTGAAGTGAAGAGTCGGGCCCACCAGCTCGTCGAGGCTGCCCGGCAGCTCTTCGTGGCGGGGGTGATGTCGCACTCCGGACACGCCAACCTGAGCGTCAGGCTCGACACCGACCGCTTCCTGCTGACCCCGGGGTTCGTCCGCGACCTGCAGCCCCACCAGCTGGCGACCGTCAGTCTCGACGGGCAGGTCCTGGAAGGAGAACTGCGCTCCGTCAGCGTCGAGATCATCGCCATGCACAGCGTCGTCTACCGCGCTCGTCCGCACGTGGGCGCGATCATCCACACCCACTCACCCGCCGCGACGGCATTCGCGGTGGCCCACCGGCCGCTGCCGTGCCGCACCGAACCGATGCTGCGCTTCGGACAGCCCGAGGACGTACCGGTGGTGCCCTGGGGGCCGCGCGGGTCGGACGTGTCGGTCCGGGGCATTGCCGACGTCCTGGAACGACGCCCGACGACGGCCGCAGTCCTCCTGGCCAACCACGGGCTGCTGGTGTTCGGCCCGGACGCGGCGGCTGCCGGCCACCTCCTGGTGGCGATCGAGGAAAGCGCCGAGGCCGAGATCGCCGCTGCGGCGATCGGCGGGGCCGTGGACTTCCCCGAGGGCGCCCTGGAGAGTGTCCGAGCCTCGATCGCACGGGTCTCGTCATGACCGACCACACCTTCACCGAGCGCTCCGAAGCCCTGCGGGATCGCTACCGCACGACGCTCGGAGCCGTCCCCGGCGCGGTCGAGGACCGTCTGCGGGTGGCCCAGGCCTTCGGCCGGCTCCCCACGGAGGAGGCGTTCACGGCCCTGCGCCACATCGTGCTGGGCGACAGCCCACTCGGCGGCCGAGTGCAACAGTTGGTCCACTTCGGACAGTTGCTGGCTCTCGGCCGGGCAGAACCGGCCCGGATCCACGCCCGGGGAGCACTCCACGCGGGCGCCGGCATCGCCGACCTCATCGGCGTCGCCGAGACCGCGCTCATCACCTCGGGCACGCCGGCCTACGCGCTCGGCATCGAGGTCGTCGTCGAACTCCTGCAGGACGACGCCGGCAAGGCCGGCTGACCACCGAACACGGGTAACGCACGACGAGCGCCGGGCGCCCGGGGTCGGGCCGCGCGGCCGGGGCCCCGGGGGGCGCGGGACAGGCGACCGGCGGTGCGGGGCCGCCCGGGGCGGGGTGGCGGCGCTCCCCTCCGCCCAGTCCGGCCGCAGTGTGAGGTCCAGGTCCTCCCACAGCGGCGGTTCGCCAAGGTCGAGGCAGCCGCGTTCGACGAGCTCCTGCCGGCGGCGTGCCGGCAGCCCGCGCACCAGGTCGAGGGCGCGGGCCAGGACCCAGGCGGCCGTGACGTTGGTGTACGCGTTGTCGTCGATGCCGGGCCGGGCGGCGCCGGGGTAGGCGTCGTGGTACTCGTCCGGCCCGACCACCCCGCGGATGCGGTACCGGCCGCTCGTGGAGTCGAGGACGGCGCTGCGACCGTCGCTGCCGCTCTGCCACGGATACATCGCCCCCGACCGCTCCTCCTGCCGAGCCGCCCGCACGGCCTGCGCCAGGCGCCGGTGGCGGTAGTCCAGCAACGCCTTCGGCACCTCGGGGAAATGGAGGTTGAGGATCGACGATTCCATACAGAGTGCGACTGTCGGCGACAATGACGCAGCCCACCGCCTCCTGCTTCATGCGCAGCACGGCCTCCGCCGCGGTGGCCTGCCGGCCCACCGTGACCGGGGGCGTGGCCATCACCGCCGAAACCTTCATCATCCGGCCCCTCGGTCGTGCGCCACCACGGTGAGCGGTGTCCGGCCCACGACGGTCACCTCGGTCGCCGCCCTCTCACGTCACCGGGCCCGTCGCGGGAGACTCGCCACCTCCAGCGTGGACCACCCGGGCGGCACGGCCACCCGGGTCCTCAAGCCGCGCAAGCCGCTTCCCCGGTCGCCAGGACCGCAGCCGACGTGCCGCAAACGCGCGCATGCCGCACCGGGGAAGGGTGCGGGCCGGTCGTTTCCGCGTGCCGGCCCCCGCCCGAGCGGTACGTCGACCGTGCGAAGAGGGGAACGGCATGCTGGAGAGAGCCCGGGACGCACCCGCCGGCATCGACGTGGGGACAGCGATCGGGACCGTATCGAAGGACGACTACCAGCAGGTGGTCGAACCACTCCTCGACGACGCGCGGAGAAACGGCCGCCGCCTGCGGATCCTGTGCGAGATCGGCCCGCAGTTCACGTCCTTCACGCCCGTGGCCGCCTGGGAGGACCTCAAGGCCGGCATGGGCGCCATCAGGCTCTTCGAGGGCTGCGTGGTCGTGACGGACGTGGGGTGGATCCGCGAGTCCACCCGGTTGACCAGCGCCCATCCCCGTGAGCTGGCGCGCGCTCCCGTTGACCGTCCTCAACTTGGCACTCGGTGGGCTCCCGGTGTCGGTTCCGGTCCCGTCGCTTCCGTCTCTTCCCGTACTGCCTCCCATGGAGAACCCGGACAGGTGTGGTGATCGCCGCAGTGCCGGGAGCGCCTGCCAGGACGGCGCGCTCCCGGCACCAGTGGTGTTGCCGTTGCCGGTTCAGCGGCGGACGATCTTGACGCCGAAGGGGGTGCCCATGCCGAGGGCCATGCCGATGGCGGCGTGCATGTGGGCGTACATTTCCATGCCGCGGGCCGCGACGAGGCCGCCGAGGTCGAGGATGTCGGTCCAGCCGTAGGACTGGAGCAGTTCGGTGACGGTCTTCTTCGCCTGGTCGTCGTCGCCGGCGACGAAGATGGTGTGGTCGCCGCCGCCGATGGCCTGGGGGTCGACGACGGTGTCCTGTTCCTGGGTGACGAAGGACTTGACGACCTTCACCTCGGGCAGGGCGCGCTGGATCTGTTCGGCGAGGCTGTCGTCGTCGCACGGGACGAGCTTGGGCATGACGCCGAAGGGCGTGGGCCAGGGGTGCTCGACCTGGGGGTTGTAGAGGTAGGGGACGGCGTAGTCGATGAGGGTCTTGCCGGCGAGGTGGTCGGCGATGGCGGTCAGGGCGGTCAGGGCGCTGGCGCCGTCGATGCCGTTGATGACGAGGTCGGCGGCCTGGGCGGCGTCGGCGAAGGTGCGCAGCTGGATGCCGGGGTGGTCGGCGAGGAACTGGCTGTAGGGCGGGTTGCCCATCATGTCGGGCTCGGTGCGGGCGAGGGTGGTCTCCACGTCGCGGGTGCCGACGTAGACCTCGTGGCCGAGCTGGAGAAGCTTGGCGGCGTGGGCGCGGCCGCCGCCTCCGGTGCCGAGAACTGCGATCTTCATGGTGGTGCTCCTTGCTGTGCGTGGGGGGGGCGGGTTTCCGGGTGTTCCGGTGGTTCTGGGGTCAGTGCTGGGTCTTCTGGGTGACGCCGATGATGTAGCCGTTGGGGTCACGGAAGTAGAGGGCTTGGTGGCCGCCGGCATCGACGGGGCCCTTGACTACATCGACATGGCCGGCGTGCTGCTCTACCCAGGTGTCGAAGTCGTCGACGGCGAGGTAGTGCATGCCGCAGCAGCCGGTGGGGGTGTCCTTCAGGGGCGGCAGCCACATGCCGAGCAGGCCGGCCTGCTGGAGCATGAAGGCGAACTCGCCGCCGTAGGTCAGGACGCGGATGTAGGCGCCTGCGGGGGCGGGCAGGGCGGCGAAGCCGAGGTTCTCGTAGTAGGTGAGGGTGGCGTCGAGGTCGCCCACTCCGAGGCAGGCGGAGACGGCGGGGGTGCGCATGGCGGGCTCTCAGGTGCTTTCGGTCTGCCGGCGGAAGGCGCCCCAGTCGTCGGGGCCGAAGATGCCGAGGATGTAGCCGTCGGGGTCACGGAAGAAGAACTCCCGTCCGGTGCGGTCATGGTTGACGACGGTGTCCTGGACGACGTCGACCAGGGGGCGGATGCGCTCGACGGTGGTGTCGAAGTCGGCGACGGTGAAGTAGTGGATGCCCGAACAGCCGAGGCCGCTCTGCATGGCGGGGAGCAGTTCCCGCAGGCTTTCCTGGCCCTGGATCATCAGGGCGGGCTTGCCGTCGTGGGTGATGATCAGCAAGGGGTGCCCGGGGTCGAGGGGGCCGGTGTCCAGGACCCCGAAGCCGAGCTTCTTGTAGAAGTCCGCGGTGGCCAGGGGGTCGCTCACGGCGAGGCAGGGGGCGATGTTCATCATGACGGGCTTGCCTCCGAAAGGGCGGTGGGTGATCAGGCGTACTTGCCCATGTCGCTGGCCTGCAGGCGGGCCTTTTCGTTGATGCCGACGACGTAGCCGTCCAGGTCGCGGAAGTAGAACATCCGCTGGCCCATGTGGTTGGTGATGACGGGCTTGACGATCTCGGCATGCTGCGCGATCCGCGCGAAGGCGGCCTCGAGGCCGTCGACGCCGAGGTAGAACATGCCCGCGAAGCCGATGTGGGTGTCGGCCAGGACCGGGAGCCAGTTCTTCAGATCGGCGTTGAGGTAGATCATCGCGACGAAGTCGCCCTCGTAGGTGAGGATGTGGATGTCGTCGCCGGGGCGGGAGGTGCTGGAGTCCGCGTCGAAGCCGAGCCGCCGGTAGAAGGCAAGGCTGGCGGCGGTGTCACGGACGCTGATGCAGGGGGCGAAAGCCATGGTCGTCTCCGGGGCGGGCTGGGCGGGTCAGGCGGTCCGGGGCGTGGCGCTGAGGCAGAAGGGCTGACCGGAGGGGTCCAGCAGGACGGTCCAGTGCCCTCCGCCGGGTTGGTGGGCCGGCTTGGTGGCACCCAGTTCGGTCAGCCGCCGCTCGGCGGCTTCGACGTCGTCGAAGGCCAGGTCGAGGTGGAAGGGCAGCTCGTCGGCGGGCCAGTTCGGGGCCCGGAAATTGCGGGCGGTGTAGAAGACGTAGGTCGCCTGGCCGTCGCTAATGAGGGTGGCCAGGCTGTTGCCGTCGTCGTCCTTGTGCTCGGCAGTGACCTCCCAGCCGAGAGCGGCGGCGTAGAAGTCCGCGAGCGCCCTGCCGTCGGGGGCCCAGAACGCGGACATACGCACGGTACCTGTGGGGGTGGCCATACCTGTCGGGCTCCTCGTGGTCGTGAAGGGGGGACCGCAGGCCGCGCGAGGGGGGCCCGTCGGCACGTCACCTGCTCCATGTTCATCGCCTTCCGCGGGCGGCGCACCGCCCGGGCCACGCAATGGGCGGGCCCTGGTCTCGCACGGTGATGTCCCGCTTCTTCAGGCTGCAGGTGGCTCTCAGCGGCCCCGTACTTCAATTAGTACATACGTCTCGCATTCTTGTCGAGGCGTACTCGCAAGTAGGGCAAACCGCCCCCTTGAGGGGGCTGCTGGACCTGCGCCTATGGCAGTCCGTAGTTGAAGAAACACGAGCTACCAGCCCCCTTCTGGCCTGGCTAGAGGCTGCGGGAGCCGCTCTGGAGTGAATCTGATACCTTCGTACAGAAGTCAAGCACTCGGGGAGTGCGTGAGACCCCTTCGGGAGGGACGCGGTCATGGCTGGGCAGGGCGCCACGAGGCGGCGGTACGACCCCAAGCGGCGGATCGAGGAGATCACCGCCGCCACCGAGCAGGTCATCGCCGAGCGCGGCATCGAGGGGCTGACCCACCGCGCGGTTGCGGAGAAGGCCGGCGTCCCGCTCGGCGCGACGACCTACCACTTCGCGGCCAAGGACGACCTCATCACCGCGGCCCTCCAGCGGGCCGTGGACCGCTACGCCGCCTACCTCGCCGACTGGGTCGCCCAGCGCCCCGAGCTCACCCCCGAACAGCTCACCGTGTTGCTCACCGACGCCCTCATGGGCTGCTTCGGCCCCCAGCGCGACCAGCAGGTCATGGAATTCGAGCTCTACCTCGCCGCCCTGCGCCGCCCCGCCCTGCGCCCGATCGCCGACCGGTTCATCGAACTGAGCGTGAACGCCCTCCTGCCCTACGTCGACGAACTCACCGCCCGCACCGCGGCCGTGGCCACCAACGGCCTGACCCTGCGGGGCCTGGCCGGTACCACACCGCCCACCCGCGCCGAGGTGGAGGGCATCCTGCGCCGCATCCTCACCCCCAACCCGAACCTGCCCGCCCCCGCCGGGCCGGATCCCGCATGAGCACCGCCCTGCCGCGCATCACCGACGCACAGCGCCGCGCCCGCCTGGCCCGCCGCCACCTGCCCGGCCCCGGCCGGCGGGCCGCCTCAGTGCGGGAGGTGGCCGAGTCGGTGCTGGCCCTGCACGCCACCGACCCGGCCACCATCTACCTCTCGGCCGCCGCGCGCATGGACAACCCACAGCATGAGGCGATCGAGCGCGAACTGTACGACCGGGATGCGCTGCTGCGGATGACGGCGATGCGCTGCACCCTCTTCGTCATCCCCACCACCCTCGCGCCGGCGATGCTCGCCGCGTGCGGCCGCCCCAACGCCGCCGCCCGTACCAAGGGCCTGCTGCGGCAGCTGGAGCAGAACGGCTACGGCGACGCCGCCTGGCTGGAGAAGACGGGCCGCGCCACGCTGGAGGCCGTACGGGAACGGAGCGAGGCCACGACGGCCGAGCTCGCCACCGCTGTCCCCGGCCTGGACCGGCAGCTGGTCGTCTCCCCGGGCAAGCCGTACGAGTCGCGCCGCAGCATCGCCACCGACCTGCTCTTCGCCCTGGCCGCCGACGGCCACCTCACCCGCGGCACCCGCCGCGGCGGCTGGACCAGCAACCAGCACGCCTGGGCCCTCGCCCCCGCCCTGGACGACGTCCCCGCCCCACAGGCCCGCGCGGAGCTGGTCCGCCACTGGCTATCGGCCTTCGGCCCCGGCACCCTGCCCGACCTGAAGTGGTGGACCGGCTGGACCCTCACCGAAACCCGCAAGGCCCTCGCCGCCACCGACGCCGTGGAAGTCCGCCTGGATGACGGCCCCGGCTACGCCCTGCCCCAGGACATCGAGCCGGTTGACACGCCCGAGCCGAGCGCCGCGCTGCTGCCGGCCCTGGACCCCACCCCGATGGGCTGGCGCGACCGCGGCTTCTACCTCGACCCTGCCCACAGCCCAGCCCTGTTCGACCGCATGGGCAACATCGGCCCCACCGTGTGGTGGGACGGCCGGATCGTCGGCGGCTGGGCACAACGCCCCGACGGCACGATCGTGCACCGTCTCTTCACCGACCTCGGCAGGGAAGAGTGCACCGCGGTCGAGACAGAAGTGAACCGCCTGAACACCTTCCTCGGCGACAGGCGGTTCGTGCCTGCTTACCGCACCCCGCTGGACCGCGATCTGACGGCTTGATCCCGCCGGTCGTTGCCTCCCGCAGATGAGCGTTGTCGGTGACAGAGGGGGGTTACAACGGGGGCGTTTCCGTGCTCGTGTAGCGGCTGACTCTCACGCAGCCGGCACTGCCGGCTTCGCCTCTGCCAGGAGGGTTGAGAAAGCCACCTGTGGCGCCCCTTCCCCCAGCCCCCCACCGGTGTTCGCGGGGCACCCTGGGATCGTTTGAGTGGGACGTCCGCCGGCCCCTCCGGCCCCTCCGTTGAAACCTTCGCCTGGGCTTCCCG
Organism: Streptomyces luteosporeus; assembly: GCF_039532865.1. NCBI lineage: Bacteria > Bacillati > Actinomycetota > Actinomycetes > Kitasatosporales > Streptomycetaceae > Streptomyces > Streptomyces luteosporeus. The sequence goes on along the minus strand of NZ_BAAASL010000009.1, from coordinate 41,838 downwards.
GTGCTCCGCTGGTGCCGGTGTACGCGTGGTCTGCAGCACACCGGAGAGCCGGGAGCAGCAGGTACGCGCCACGGCCCCCACCGCCTCCAAAGGACCCGGGCTTGCCTGAAGTGCCAGCCGGGTAGGTGGTGGCCAGGGGCGCGCCTTGAGGACTCACAGCAACAATCGAACGGTTTGTGGCGATGTCAAATTGAGCCGTGGCGATCGAGACTTCGAGCGTGTAGGCGGTTGCTGGGAGAAGGCGAATCAGACAGGTCATAGTAGGACGCCGGCAATAGCTGACGTGAGGGCCGAGCGCCTGAAGGTCCGTTGGCCCGCCCCGCGCCCGGGATCTTGTCCATGCCGGGGACCTGGGAGAGCAGCATGGTGCGTTCGGTGAGTTCCTCGACGCCGAAGATGTCGGTGTAGAAGGCTATGGCCTCCAGGCTGTCGTGCACATACAGCAGCGGCACGAAGCGCTGGAAGGTTTCCTTGGTGGCCATGGCAGGGCTCCTTTTCTGGCAGCGGTCGGTCGTCTTAGATGTTTGGCTGATTCCGTGCGGCGAGCTGCTCGCGGACGTCCAACGTGAGCTGGAGGCCGTCGAGGATGCTGTCGGGTGTGATGCGGGAGGTTTCCTTTCCGGCCAGGCAGGCCAGGACGTGGTCGATGACGGCCGCGTAGGGGGCGCGTACGGGCAGGTCGATGGTGCGCCGTCCGGTATCGGTGTACTCGACCAGGTGGGTGCGGCCCTGGCCGTCGGCGCCCGCGGTGAACTCTGTCTCCAACACGCCCTCGGCAAAGACCAGGCGCGAGCCGCCGCCCATGCCGTAGGAGGCGGGCATGAACGCGGAGGCGCTGCAGCGGACCAGGACGTCGCCGGGGTAGTTCAGCAGGATGTGGGCGGCTGAGCCGCGCTGTTCGCCCTGGATGCCGTGTGCGGTGACGGAGGCGGGGCGTCCGAGTGCGGTGGTGATGGTGTCGAGGTCGGTGTGGAGGGCGTCCACGGCCAGGGAGTTAAGGAGCAGGTCGTAGCCGGGCCAGAGCAGTGCGGTGCGGGTGTCGATCTCCCAGGTGCGCAGCGGCCCGTACGTGCCGTCGGTGATGGCCTTGCGCGTGTATTCGTTGACGGGGCTGAAGCGGGCGAACATGTCCACGAACAGCTGCCGCCCGCTGGCCCGCTGGGCGTCGATGATGCGGTGGGCGTCGGCCATGGAGGCGGCCAGGGGCAGCTCGCACAGGACGTCCTTGCCGGCCTGCATGGCCCGTACCGCGTGCTCGGCGTGGAGCTCGGTGGGCAGGCAGATGTCGACCAGGGTGACGTCCGGGTCGGCGTAGATGGCATCCAGGTCGGTGGTCGTGGCGAAGCCGTACTCGCCTGCGACGGCCTGGAGTTTGGCCGGGGTGCGGCCGAAGACGATGACCTCGTCGATGTCGGGGCGGGTGGCGTAGACGGCGGCGTGGGCCCGGCCGAAGCCGGTGCCGAGCAGGGCGATCTTCATGACGGGTACCTCCGGATCGATGGCGGCGTTCAGGCGCCGGCGGGCTGGATGGGCTGGGTGGGCATGGAGAACAGGCCGAAGCGGTTGCCCTTGGGGTCGAGCAGGCGGGAGTAGACCAGGCCGTCGGGGTTGGTGCCGGGGCCGTCCTCGACCTGTGCGCCCGCTGCTTGCGCCTCGGCGGTGGTGGCGGGGACGTCGGTGACCAGGAACGAGGGCATGGCGTAGTCGGCCCCGGCCCCGGCGTTCAGGCCACCGGAGGGCCACTGGGGGCCGGTGAAGATGTTGGAGTAGGGCTTGCCGCCGGCCGTCTCGTCGAAGACGAACGTCCAGCCGAAGGCGTCCTGGTAGAAACTCTTGGTGGCCTCGGGGTCGGTGGTGCCGATCTCGAACCAGGCGAACATCCCCGGCCGGGGCGCGGCGGCGATCTGTTCCATCTGCTGCTCGGAGTCCTCCATGCGCTCTTGCAGCCTGGGCGCGGAAGTCCGGGAGAACAGGGAGATGTTGTTGCCGCGTACGTCGCGCAGGCGGGTGAAGACGGTGACATCACCGACCTGTGTGGGCGGGACGACGACTGTGGCGCCGAGCGCGGTCAGCCGGGCTGTGTCGGCGGCTACGTCGGTGGACAGGACCGACAGGCTGACCGCCTTGCCGACGGGGTCGCCTTCGGCGATCGCGCCCATCGGCCACGGTGCGCCGGGGGCGAGGATGCGGGTGTAGGTGCGGCCGTCGATGGAGGAGTCGGGGTCGGTCTCGAAGGTCCAGCCCAGCAGGGGGCCGTAGAAGTCCTTGACCGCCTCGGGGTCGGTGGTGCTGATCTCGAACCAGACGACGTTTCCGGGGGACATGAAGCTCATGACGAAGACCTTTCGAATCGTCGCGCCGATGCCCTCGGGGCGGGCGCGCGGGCGGGGAAGGTGGGGCGGGCCGGCGCAGTGGCCAGCCGCGCCGGGCGGGCCCGGGTGCGGGCGCTGTATCTCGCCCCGAAGCCCACCGTAGGGACCCTTTAGGACGGGGAATGTCCTAAAGTCCCGCGTTTGCCGTCGCGGCCTGTTCCGCTGCTTGCGCGCCCTCGGCCTGGCCGGGCGGGGCGGTGGTTTCGCCAGTCGCCGCGGGATCCTTGCGTCCGGCCCGCCGGGGCACCGCGTACAGCAGCACGGCGGCCAGGGCGAAGGCGGCGGCGACGTAGGGCAGGGTGTGGGCGAAGGCGTCCGGCATCCGTGGCGCCTGGGTGGCGGGGTTGTCGCTGCTGCCACCGAGGTGGTTGAAGAAGATGACGGAGGACAGGGCGGTGCCGAGGGCCTGGCCGAGCTGGACGGTGGTGTTGTTCAGGCCGGAGGCGGATCCGGCGTGCTCGTGCGGGACGTCGGCCAGGATGATGTCGGTGAGCGGGGCGATGATCAGTCCCATGCCGATGCCCATGGGCACCAGGGGCAGCATGGTCTGCCACAGGGAGATGTCCGCGCCGTAGTGGCCGGCCGACCAGGCGAACCAGCCCATCCCGGCCGCGGCGATCAGCGCACCCGCCTGGAGAACGGTGCGGCCGAAGCGCGGCACGAGGACCTGCATGGAGATCCCGGCCCCGGCCATCAGCAGCAGCGACAGCGGGAGCCCGGACAGGCCGGCCTTGAGCGGGGAGAAGCCGAGGCCGATCTGCAGGTACAGGGCCCAGGCCAGGAAGAACACACCGGAGGCGAGACCGAACAGCAGCTGCACACCCAGACCCCCGGCGAAGCTGTTGCGGGTGAACAGCGAGAGCACGACCATCGGGGAGCCGCCGCGGTTGATCACCCGCCGCTCGTAGGCGACGAAGAGCGCCAGGACGGGCAGCGAGGCTGCCAGCATGGCCCAGGTCCAGGCGGGCCAGCCGAGCTCGCGGCCCTGGGTGAGCGGCAGGACGAGGCAGAGCAGCCCGGCGGTGGACAGCAGCATGCCGCCCACGTCGAGCCGGGCCGCTCGCTCGGCTTTCGACTCGCGGATCAGGGCCGCACCGACGGCCAGGCCGAGGACGCCGAGGGGCAGGTTGACCAGGAAGATCGGCCGCCAGCCCAGGCCCAGCACATCGCCTTCGAGCAACAGCGCGCCGATGAGCGGACCGGCGAGGGTGCCCAGTGCGGTGACCGCGCCGAAGATCCCGAAGACCTTGCCCCGCTCCTCCTTCGGGAAGGAGACGTGGATGATCGACAGCACCTGCGGCACCATCAGCGCGGCTATCGCGCCCTGCGCGATGCGGCCCGCGAGCAGCACCTCCGGCGTGGTGGCGATCCCGCACACCAGCGACGTGAGCGTGAACCCGGCGACGCCGACCAGGAAGACGCGCTTGCGGCCGTAGAGGTCGCCGAGCCGCCCGCCGGTGATCAGGCCGAGCGCGAAGGCGAGGGCGTAGCCGCCGACCACCCATTGCACCTGGGAGAACGACGCCCCCGTGTCCTCCTGGATGTGGGGGACGGCGATGTTGACGACGGTGACGTCCACCGTGTCCATGAACGTCGCCACCAGCAGGACGACCATCGCCGCCCACCGGCGCGGATCCGCATCAACGGGGGAGATTCTTGCTGCTTGAGGGGTTTTGTTCTCGGTCATGGATTCGACGCTAGACGCCCTTTAGGACACGACTCGTCCGTAATGCCTGGCAGTCTGTATGCCATGACCACGGACATGCCCGCCCGGATGCTGCGCCTGCTCTCCCTCCTCCAGGCCCGCCGGGAATGGTCCGGCGCGGAGCTCGCCGAGCGCCTGGGCGTCACCGGTCGTACCGTGCGGCGTGACATCGACCGCCTGCGGGAGATCGGCTACGTGATCGACGGGACCACCGGCACCGCCGGCGGCTACCGGCTCGCCCCCGGCGCCGATCTGCCCCCGCTCGCGCTCGACGACGAGGAAGCCGTCGTCATCGCCGTCACTCTGCGCACCGCCACCGGCGGCGTGACGGGTATCGAGGAGACCGCCGTACGCGCGCTCGCCAAGCTGGAACGGGCGCTGCCCGCCCGCCTGCGCCACCAGGTCGCGGCCCTCCAGCAGACCACCGTCCCCCTGCCCTGGAACACCGGCCCCCAGGCCGACCCCACCACGCTGACCGTGCTGGCCGCGGCCTGCCGCGACCACGAGATCATCACCTTCGCCTACGCCACCCGCCACGGCTCCCCCGGCACCCGCCGCGTCGAGCCGCATGCCCTGGTCGCCTCGTACGGTCGCTGGTACCTGGTCGCCCACGACACCGACCGCGACGACTGGCGCACCTTCCGCGTCGACCGTCTCTCCGACCCCACCCCCACCGGCCACCGCGTCCCGCCCCGCGAACTCCCCGCCCCCGACCCTGCCGCCTTCGTCGCCCGCACCATCGCCCGCGCACCCGCCCGCTACCGCGCCCGCGCCACCGTCCCCACCGACGCGCAGACGATCCGCACCCGCACCGGAGCCCTGCCCGAACGCATCACCCCGACCGGCGACAACTCCTGCACCGTCGATATCTCCGCCGACAACCCCCTCCACATCGCCCAGCACCTGCTCAACCTCGGCCCCGACACCACCCTCCAAGCCGACCCGGAACTCGCCCCGCACCTCGCCGCCCTGGGCCGACAACTCCTGCAGGCAGCCCAGGCCATCACCGAAGCCCCCGACGCCCCCGACACCGGCCAGGTAGCACCATGAGCGATGCGCAGCCCGCCCTCTTCCCCACCTCGGCCCTCACCCCCGAGCCGCCCCCGTCCCCGGACTTCCGCGGCGTCACCTTCCACGAGATCCAGGCCCGCACCCTCCTCAACCGCATGCCCGGCGCCACGCCCGGCGGCATGGGGTGGACCCTCACCCCGTGCCGCGGCTGCTCCCACGCCTGCACCTACTGCTTCGCCCGCGACCGCCACCACCATCTCGGCCACAACACCGGCGCGGACTTCCACGCTGCCACGTCCTCACGGTCCCGCCCCGCCACCAACGCAGCCACCGCCCGCAGTCGCAGGGCCTCCTGCGCCGACGGCGACAGATGCCGCGCGTCCCCCACCAGATCGCTCACACCCCACCAACGACCCCAAACCCAGCCGTTTCAGATCAATATGTGACAACTACCGAGCTTCGGCTCGACGGCGTTGTTGTCGCCGGGTGGATCGTTCGGCAGGATGCGAGCGGTGACGGCGGCGGGAACCCGCCCGATCGCGCCGGGCGTCGTACAGGGACGGGACAGTTCGTTCGCTTCAGGGAGGGGTGGGTCCATGCTCGGCGATTGGCCGACCGAGGACCAGTTGAGGAGGACTTTCGGCGCCGTGCTGGAAGAGGTTCTCAGTGGCCAGGGTTTGCGAACCTGCACTGGGCTCGACATGGCAACGGATGACGCGCTGTGGGAGATCGCCAAGTATGGTCCGGGGGCCCCTGCCGAACTTGTCGACGCCGCCCGTGCCGCCTTCGCCGGGCAACTGGACGGCAGCAACGCCGCGCGCTGGCGCGCAGAGCTCAGGCGCAAGTTGGCAGCGCGCGGGCAGCGCGCCGCCGAGGGCGAGTCAGGGCCCACCGTCGAGGCTCGTGGTGGTGCCGAGCCGCCGACGAAACCGCTCGGGGCGACGCCGACGTCAGTACGGGCGATGCGTATCAAAGGCGATCAGACCTACTTGGACTAGTACGGACGCACCTGTCACGCAGGGGAACTGCACCTACTGCTCGGGCATCGAGCACGGGCGGCAGCAGGAGTGGTGGCCGGACGGGACCAAGCGGGCCGAGGGCGTGACCATCATGGGTGCCGCGGTAGGTGAGTGGCGGTACTGGCACGCCAACGGCCGGCCGTCGGAAGTGGTCGTTTCGATGAGAACGGTCGGGAGATGTCGAGAAAAGCGCTGGAATGCCGTAGGTGAGCTGATCATGGATCACGTGACGCGCCGGGCCTGATCCTTAGGCAGGATCACTGGAGCACTCGTTCGGCGAGTCGGCGTGAGTGACGCCCGTCGTGGCTCCGTGGCCGTCGGCGTCGACGCCGCCTCGCACTCCTGGCTCGCGGCGGACTGGGTCGCATCGGAGAACGGCGACGACCAGTAAGTCAGACAGTCCGCCGGTGGTCCCGTCGAGGCCAGGATCGGCGGGACCGTCGTGGCGGGCGACCAGGTGAGGGGGGAGCTGACCGTCTGCCTCGGATGCGCTGGCGCTCAGTAGGTGTCCGTGGCTGCCAGCACAGCCAGTCGGCGGCCGTTCGGTGAGAGGGCCACGATGGCGAGGTCCCAGCGCTGGCGGAAGAACCACCCGCTGTCGGTGCCGAAGCTGTACCACCGGTAGGCCGCCACCAACGCCTCGACCTCGGCCACCGGGGTGCCCTCTTCCACTCCCGTCAGTCCGGCCAGGGAACGCCAGGCCGCAAGGCGGCCATAGGCGCCGTACTCCGCCGATTCATACGCTCCTCCCTCGGCCGCGGCGTCGAACAGGACCTCCCAGACCTCCACCGGAAAGCAGCGGCTGAGGCTCACCTGGGCCGCCGCGGCCGTGCACTTCAGACCGATCGCCCCAAGGGCGGCAGGCAGGCTGGCCGCCGTCAGCGGCTCGACGAACTCGAACACCCGGGCCTCGAGACAGCCGTTCGAGTCCTCGGCCCAGTTCCGCGCGGCGGCAGCGATCAGCTCGCCGGTCGCTGCCGCGGTGGTCTCCCTCACGCCGGGCAGCGGCACCGGGGCGCTGCCGGAGTGCCACATGAGCGCCCCTTGCCCGGTGCGGCTCTCCCCGTCCGGGAAGCGGGCTGGCACGGGGTAGCCGAGCTCGAACTCGGCACGACTGAGCGGCAGCCAGGCGAACCGACCGTGTCTTTGACGCGAAGCGCCCGCCCAGTTGGCCACCTGCGGCAGCCCGGCGAGGTCGACTCCTCGGACCACCAATTCCTGTACCAGGCAGGCCCGCAACTCGTCCGGTCCATCCGCCCCGTCACCGAACAGGACTGCCAGGTCCGCTGGTTGCTGCGCCGAGACCAGCAGGGAGGCGGCCAGGCTCGGGAAGTGACTGCCGCCCAGAGCCTGGGCCAGCCGACCCGTGGCGAGGACCTGGCCGGGGCCGGGCGTGCGGGCGAGCAACCGCAGCAGCCCGTCCCGCATCGTCACGTACTGCCACAACTCCTGCTCTCGGCCGCGGTACTCCCCAACGAGCCGGACACCCAGCTCGGCGACCCGCTCGCTGTCCCCGGCCGCCAACCACTGCTCGGCGAGCCGCCACACCCCCGTCACACTCTTCAGACCCGGCAGATTCCGCACGAGTTCAGCTATGTCATCAGCCACGCGGGCGAGCCTATGCCGATTCACCTACCCCCGGCCCATATCGTCCGCGGCTACTTCGGCGGCCCGCACGTCCGCTACGCCCTGGACGAGAACCCCAGCAGTTTCTGATCAATATCACGCTCCGTTACCGCCGGCCTCGGTATCGCCACCTCCTCACTGGCGCCTCGACGCCCGCACGGGGCCGAACCCGAATAGCTGACTAGCCGTCAGCAAAGTCAGCATTAAGTCAGCATCCGACCCGTCGGAACCCGCCGCGAACCGCCCGCAAGCGCCAAGATCACGCAACCGCCCGACCGCACCTCCGGAGGTTCACCTAGCGCCGAAGGGTCGCTCCGGAGGCTGTACGCCCGGCTCCACATCTTGTGTGATTCACACAATCGGACCATCGAGGCGGAAGCTCTCATGCGCGAGGAAACTGACAGATCCGAGATCATCTCCAGCGCGCACCCAGCCGCCCACGAGCGCCGCATGCCACGATGACCGGGCGATGCCCGGACACCTGCGGGGAAGATCTCCAAACCCCGCGGTGTTGACGCTCGCACCAGCCTTCGACGCACAGCGACAGGAGTGGACCACCGCATGCCTAGCTCCCCCGCCACCACGGCGACCGCACAGATCGGCGTCACCGGGCTCGCCGTCATGGGCAGCAACCTCGCCCGCAACTTCGCACGCCACGGCCACACCGTCGCCGTCCACAACCGCACCTACGCCAAGACCAAGGCCCTCATCGAGCAGCACGGCCACGAAGGCGACTTCGTCCCCTCCGAGACCGCCGAGGACTTCGTCGCCTCCCTCCAGAAGCCCCGCCGCATCGTCATCATGGTCAAGGCGGGTGACGCCACCGACGCCGTCATCGACGAGTTCGCGCCCCTCCTCGACGAGGGCGACGTCCTCATCGACGGCGGCAATGCGCACTTCGAGGACACCCGCCGCCGTGAGAAGGACCTCCGCGACAAGGGCATCCACTTCGTCGGCGCCGGCATCTCCGGCGGCGAGGAGGGCGCCCTCAACGGGCCCTCCATCATGCCCGGCGGGTCGGAGGAGTCCTACAAGTCCCTCGGGCCCCTCCTCGAATCCATCGCCGCCAAGGCGAAGGACGGCTCCCCCTGCTGCACCCACGTCGGCCCCGACGGTGCCGGGCACTTCGTCAAGATGGTGCACAACGGCATCGAGTACGCCGACATGCAGCTGATCGCCGAGGCGTACGACCTGCTGCGTGCGGTCGGGGGGTACGAGCCGGGCCGGATCGCCGAAACGTTTCGGACGTGGAACACCGGGCGGCTGGACTCGTACCTCATCGAGATCACCGCCGAGGTGCTCGCGCACACCGACGCCGGCACCGGGCGGCCGTTCGTGGACGTCGTGGCGGACGAGGCGGAGCAGAAGGGCACCGGGCGGTGGACGGTGCAGACCGCGCTGGACCTGGGGGTGCCCGTGTCCGGCATCGCCGAGGCCGTCTTCGCGCGCTCGCTGTCCGGGCACACCGGGCTGCGCGAGGCCGCGCGCGGCCTGCCCGGGCCGAGCGCCCGGGCCCTCTCCCCCGCCGAGGCGGAGGAGTTCGCGGCGCAGGTCGAGCAGGCGCTGTACGCCTCGAAGGTCGTCTCGTACGCCCAGGGCTGGAACATGATCGCCAAGGCGAGCGAGGAGTACGGCTGGGACATCGACCTGGGTGCGATGGCGGCCATCTGGCGCGGCGGCTGCATCATCCGGGCCGCGTTCCTCGACCGTATCCGCGCCGCCTTCGAGACCGACCCGCAGCTGTCGACGCTGCTGGCGGACGAGGGCTTCGCGCGGGAGGTCGGGCAGGCGCAGGAGGCGTGGCGGACGGTCGTGGCCACCGCCGTGCGGCACGGTGTGCCGACGCCCGGCTTCTCAGCCGCGCTCGCGTACTACGACGCGCTGCGCGCGGAGCGGCTGCCCGCCGCGCTGACCCAGGGGCAGCGGGACTTCTTCGGTGCCCACACCTACCGCCGCACCGACCGCGAGGGGTCCTTCCACACGCTCTGGAGCGGTGACCGCAGCGAGCACGCCACGGGCTGAGCTCCGGCGCTACCGTGACAGTCGTGCATCCCAACGTCGAGACGGCGATCCGGTACCACCAGGCGGTCGCGCAGTGGGCCACGGGCGAGGAGCTGGCTGCCTTCTTCCATCCGGAAGCGGTCCATCGCGAGCTGCCCAACGCGCTCTTCCCCGAGGGTGCCGTCCGTGATCTGCCCGCCGTGCTCGCCGCGGCGGAGCGGGGGCGGACGGTGCTGACCGAGCAGCACTTCGAGGTGCTCAACGCCGTCGCGTCCGGTGACCAGGTGGCCCTGGAGGTCACCTGGCACGGAACGCTCGCCATGGCCCTGGGCGATCTGCCCGTCGGGCACGTGCTGCGTGCGCACATCGCGACGTTCCTGGAGTTCCGCGACGGGAGGATCGTCTCCCAGCGCAACTACGACTGCTACGAGCGCCCGCATCCCACGACCGCCTGATCCCCCGGCATGTCCTCTCCCCGACCGCCGTCCCCGCCCGCATAGCCTGGCCCCGGGCGGGAAGACGGACGGGACGACGAGGTACGGACGGGACGACATGCCGCCGAACGAGCCGAGTGGACAGCCGGGCCGCCCAGCACCCACTGGGCGTCACGAAACAGAGGAGGAGCGCGCGGACCGGCGCTGGGCCGAGCTGCTGCAGGAGGTCCGTGTCGCCCAGACCGGGGTGCAGATCCTCTTCGGCTTCCTGCTGACCGTGGCCTTCACGCCGCGTTTCCCCACGCTGAGCGACACGGACCGGGCGATCTACGTGGCCACGGTCCTGCTGGGCGCCGCGACCACCGGGGCGCTGGTCGGGCCGGTCTCCTTCCACCGGCTGGTGACGGGACGCCGGATCAAGCCGCAGACCGTCACCTGGGCGTCGCGGATGACCATGGTGGGTGTGGTCCTGCTGCTGTGCACCGTCACCTCCTCGCTGCTGCTCATCCTGCGCATCGCGATGCCCGGCACCGCTGTGCCGTGGGTGGTGGCGGTTCTGGTGGCCTGGCTCGTGCTGTGCTGGTTCGGCCTGCCGCTGTGGGCCCGCCACCGCTATCTGACGAAGAAGTGACCCGGCTTCAGCCGCTTCAGCTCGCCGACTCCTCCTTGATGTCGGAGATGAGCCGGGTCGCGATGTCCGACTGCACGCTCAGGTAGGTGTAGGTGGGCTTCTTCTCGTCGCCCCACGTGAGCCGGACGCGGGTCCAGGTGTGGCCGGCGCCGCTGTTGTCGTACGTCACGCGCCAGGCGCGCGGGGTGTCCTGGGCGCGCAGGACACCGTCGGCGCCGCTCTTGCGCTCCCACTCCTCCAGCCGGGTGCGGAATTCGCGGGTGAGGTAGTGCGAGCGCAGGGCGCCGGACAGTACGGAGTCGGGCGTACCGCTGCGGGCGCCGACGTACGCGCCGTAGAACGCGGCCACCTGGTCCACCACCGATCCCGCGTTGCCCTCGCGGACCGGCTGCTCCGCATCGGGGGCGGTGGCCGGTGCGGGGTCCGTGCGGGGGACGTCGGCGGGGCGGCCGGAGGCCGCCGCGAAGGCGACGGCGGGCACGGTCAGGGCGGCGAGCAGGGCCAGGGCGGCGCCGGAGCGCCATGGGGTACGGGGTGCGGGCATGGGTTCCCCCCATCGCAAGTGCCCCTGCGGGCACGGGGTTTACTGCTCTCTCCCGTTAAAGCGGACGGGTTGCCGGAGGGGTTCCGTCCAAACCGGCCATTTGTCGCTGATCCCGTTGGTACGCGCCCGGCGTGCACCCGAAACACCGGCGGAAGACGTCGATGAACGCGCTGGCCGACGACCACCCGCAGCGGTGCGCGACCGTGGTGACGGGCACGTCGTCGGCGAGCATCCGCAGCGCGTGGAACAGACGCGACTGCGTACGCCACTGCGGGAAGGTCATGCCGAGCTCGGCGCGGAAGAGCCGGCTGAGGGTGCGCTCCCCCGTGCCGGTCGCGGAGCCGAGGGCGGCGAGGGTGCGGGTGTCGGCGGGGGCGTCGTGCACCAGGGTGCAGACGGCGGCCAGGCGGGGGTCGGCCGGGGCGGGCAGCCGCAGGGGCTGCTGCGGCGAGGCGCGCAGTTGGTCGCGCAGGACGGCGAGCAGGCGGCGGCGTTCGGGGCCGGCGTCCTCGGGGCTGCGGGTGTAGGCGCGGATCAGCTCGCGCAGCAGCGGGCTGACGGCCAGGACGGTGGGGGCGGTCAGGCCGAGCGGGTTGTCGTCGGCCGGCAGGCCGACCAGGTGCAGCTCCAGGTGGCCGTGGGCTCGGTGGGCGTGGACGGTGCCCGCGGGCACCCACAGGGCGCGGGTGCCCGGCGCGACCCACGTACCGGCGTCGGTGGTGACGGCCAGGACGCCCGCTCCCGCGTAGACGATCTGGTGGTCGTCGTGGCGGTGGGCGTCGATGCCCTGCCCGGCGGCCAGGTCCTGCACGCGCGTCGGGGCCTGCGGCTCGTGGCGGATTTTCGACAGGAACGGGCGTTCCATCGGAAGCGGGACAGGTGGCTGCACGGACACGATCACACCATGCCGACGAAAAGCATGCCGCCGAAGACCGCTCGAACCAACCGCCCGATCGTTCTGCTGTCATGGGGACACGCCTGCGTCGACGTCTACCAGGGCGCGGTGGCCGCGCTGGTGCCGTACTTCGTCGCCGAGCGGGCCTACTCGTACGCCGCCGCCTCCGGCATCGTGCTGGCCGCATCACTGCTGTCGTCGGTGATACAGCCGCTGTTCGGCGTGCTCACCGACCGCCGGTCGCTGCCGTGGCTGCTGCCGCTGAGCACGCTGGTGAGCGGCATCGGTGTCGCCGCGAGCGGGCTGTACGGCACGTACGGGCTCACGCTGGCCGCCGTGGCCGTCTCCGGGATCGGCATCGCGGCGTACCACCCGGAGGCGGCGCGGGTCGCGCGCGACGCCAGTCGCGGCAGCCACACGGCGATGAGCTGGTTCTCGCTGGGCGGCAGCCTCGGCTTCGCCGCGGCCCCGCTGCTGGTGTCCGCCGTCGTCGCGACCGGCGGGCTGCACGCCTCGCCGCTGCTGGCCGTCCCGGCCGTGGCCGGTACGGGACTGTGCGCGGCGGCACTGCGGACGGCCGCCGGGTCGCCCGCCGGGGAAGCGGTGGCGAAGGCAGCCGCAGACGGCCGCCGGGACGACTGGCGGTCCTTCGTCAGGCTGTCCGGCGCGATCGTCTCCCGTTCCGTCGTCTTCGTGGGGCTGAGCACCTTCGTCTCGCTCTACGCCCGTCAGCGCACCGGCGGCGGGAACCTCTCCGGCACGGCCGCACTGTTCCTGCTCTACCTGGGCGGCGCGGCGGGCACGGTGACCGGCGGCAGGCTCGCCGACCGCTACGGCCGGCTGCCGGTGATCCGCTGGTCGTACCTGCTGACGGTCGCCGCCGTGGCCGGCGTCGTCCTGGTGCCCGGCCCGCTGCTGTACCTGTTCGTCGCGCTGACGTCGGCCGGTCTGTACGTCCCCTTCTCCCTGCACGTCACCCTCGGCCAGGACTACCTCCCCCGCCACGTGGGCACCGCGGGCGGCGTGACGCTGGGCCTGGCCATCAGCGTGGGCGGCGTGGCCGGGCCGCTCATCGGCGCCCTGGCCGACGCCACGTCCCTGCGGACGGCCCTCGTCCCCCTCGTCGCCCTGCCCGCGGTGGGCTGGCTCCTGCTGCGCCCGTTGTGCGATCCCACGCTCCCCGTAAGAGGGGTTTCACGGCGAAACCCCTTTCGAACGGGGCGCGGTGCGAGAGTCTGGTCCGACGACTCCGGGGACGGTCGGACAGGGGGAAACTCGTGAGACCACGCACACGACTCGCCGTGCTCGCCACGGTATTGGCCGCCGCCTTCGCCACGACGGCCCCGGCGGTCCCGGCCGCCTCCGCGCAGCGCGCGGTCGGGCCGTTCCAGGTCAGGAACTACGGCACAGGCCGCTGCATGGGCTTCCCGTCCGGTGAAGACCGCGTACGGGTGTGGGACTGCACCACGGAGACGTACCAGCTGTGGGACCTGGTCGCCGACGGCCAGGGCCGCTACCACATGGTGAACCGCAGGAACGGCACATGCCTCGCGGGTTACGCGCAGGGCCCCAGCGGCTGGGCGACCTGGCTGTCCCCGTGCGACAACAGCTTCAGCAACGTCGACCAGCTCTGGTACGTCGACCCGGCCACCCAGGCCGACCCGGCCCGCATCGCGAACCTCTTCGGCCGCGTCCTGGAACCCGACCGCGGCTGGAACGGTGCGAACCGGTCGCCGGTCGTGACCAACGACAACCAGGGACTGCCGAACCAGAAGTGGACCCTCCAGTACATCCAGTGAGGCCACCACGGCGCCCCGTCAGGGGCGCGGGGAACTGCGCGACAAGCCACGACGCACCCGCAGGTCGACACTGCCCCGAGCCCCTACGGGGCGCCGCATGATCCGCCGGACACGGCCTGGCTAGGGGTGTTCCAGTACGAGGACGGCGCGGGTCGACGGTTCGAGGAGATCTCCGCCGTCGTCCTCCTCGCCTCGCTGGTCGCGACCACGGCCCTGGCCGAGGGCCACGGCCCGGCCGGCGTCGCACGACCGGCCGGTGTCCTGGTGGCCGGTGTGCTGGCCTGGCGCAAGGTGCCGTTCCTGGCGGTGGTCCTGGCGGCCGCCGCGGCGACCGCCGTCCTGCGCCTCCTCGGCGTCCCCTAGCGCATGCCCGGCAGCGACGGTACGGCCCCGCGCTCGCGCACGTGCAGATGCCCTTCCAACGGGCGCGGCGGGCGCGGCGGGAGGACGGCTTCCAGGGCATAGCCCGCCTTCTCGGCCACCCGGCAGGAGGCCGGATTGCCCACGTTGTGGATCAGTTCCAGGCGGGTCAGCTCCTCCCCCTCGTCGGCGTCGAAGGCCCAGGCCGTCAGCATCTCGACGGCCCGGGAGGCCAGGCCCTGGCCGCGCGCGGGAGCACCGGTCCAGTAGCCGACCTGGGCCACGGCACCCACGCCGCCCGGCCGTTTGAGCACGATGTGCCCCGCGACCCGCCCCTGCGCGAGGACCGCGAAGCCGAGCCGCTCCCGGGTCTCCCACCCGGCTGCTGCTGCGGCGATCCAGCGCTCCGCGTCGTCCCGGTCGGCCACCCGGTGCGACGTCCAGCGGCGCAATTCCTCGTCATTGGCCAGGGTCGCCAACGCGGATGCATCACCGGCCTCCCACGGACGCAGTGTCACATCTGCCGAGCTCAGTACCACGGTCATCGCCACCCCCGCGCTTCTCATCCTGCTCACCAAGCTATGCGATCACAGGGAGGTGCAGGGAGCCGCCGGGGCCTCAGCCGTTGGCCAAGGTGCGGTCCAGGAGGGGGAGTAGACGGTCCCAGTGGCGCTTCAGCCCGCCGGCGTTGAAAGCGTCGGTGTCGGACATGGTGAAGCCGTGGACGGTGCCGGGGTAGATCTCGGAGGTGTGGTCGACACCTGCGGCGTCCAGGGCCCGGTTGAGCTCGCCGAGGGCGTCGGGGGTCATGTCGCCTTCGGCGTGGCCGAGGTGGACCTGGGCGGTGAGCCCGGCGAAGAGGCCGGGCCCGTCGGCGCCCACGGGGCCGTGGAAGGCGGCGACGGCGGCCACTTGGCCCGGGTGGGCCGCGGCGGTGCGCATCGCCAGGAGGCCGCCGATGCAGTAGCCGGTCACGGCGACCGGGCCGGCGCCGACCTCGGGCCGGGTGGTGAGGAACCCCAGGTAGGCGTCGGCGTCACTGAGGGCACGTTCGGCGGTGTGCGCCTCGATCAAGGGCATCAGCTCGGCCATGACCCGGGGCCGGGCCTCTTCTCCGATGTGCTCGGGAAGGTCGATGACGGGCGCCGGTCCGTGCCGGTAGAAGATGTTGGGGACGAGTACGTAGTACCCGTGCCCGGCCAGCTCGTGGGCCATCTCCCGCAGCACGGGCCGGATGCCGAAGCCGTCCGTGTACATCAGCACCCCTGGGTGCCGGTCGCCGCGGTCGGGGAAGGCGGCGAAGGCGTCGGCCCGGCCGTCCGCGGTGGGAATCTGCAGCGTCTTGATGGGCATGGATCCTCCTGTCGTGGTTGACGTGTCGAATCTGTGGTCAACACGACGGGAGGCGGAGCACGCGCAGCAGTGCCGGCCCCTCGATCGAACGGCGGGCCCGCATCGGCCCGTACGGTGCTCAGGAGAGCACCGGGTCACCAATCCGTGTGTGGCGCAAGGCCGTCCCGGTAGTCATCGCCGGGCAGCGTAGCCCACGGGATGAAGCCGGCGCCAGGACACAAAGCCGACGGCGCGGTGCGCGAGGCGCCTGCCAGGGCCTGTCGCCCTAGGCCTCGAAGCCCCTCGCCCCCGGGGCGGGCTCGGGTGCCCCCTCCGGCGGCAGCAAGTGGTCGAGGCCCTGCGCCGTGCGTGCGGCCAGGTCCGCCGCGCGCGGCAGCATGACCTCCTCGTACGCCCGGACCGCCGCGTCGAGGTGCGGGTGGGCGACGAGCGCCAGGGCGAGTTCGGCGCCGTCGACGAGGGCGAGGTTGGCGCCGACGCCGAGCGGCGGCATCAGGTGGGCGGCGTCGCCCACCAGCGTCAGGCCGGGCACGTGGTCCCAGGCAGGGGGTACGGGCAGGGCGTACAGCGGCCGGTTGACGAATCCCCTGTCGCCGGCCCGCAGCAGGTACAGCAAGCTGTCGTGCCAGCCGTCGTATTTGGCCAGCAGGTGGGCGCGTACGGCGGCGGTGTCGGCGAAGTCGAGGCCCGCGGTGACGTACCAGTCCTCCTGGGCGCGGAACATGGCGACGGCGTCGAGGTAGCCACCGCTGTTGCGCTGGGCCGTCAGTGCCTGGCTGCCGGAGCGGGCCGACATGGTGCCGTTGCCGACCAGGCGGGCGAATGCCGGATGACGGGTGTCGGAGTCGTCGAACCCGGTGCCGACGAAGGTGACACCTGTGTAGCGGGGCACGGCGTCGGTCAGTGCCGGGCGGACGCGCGACCAGGCGCCGTCGGCGCCGACGACCAGGTCGAAGTCCTCCGCCATGCCGTCCTCGAACAGCAGTCGGTGCGTGCCGTCGCCGAGCGGGACGACGCGGCTGACCGGGCAGCCCCAGCGGACGGTTCCGGGGGCGAGGGAGTCGAGCAGCAGTCCGCGCAACTGCCCGCGGTCGATCTCCGGCCGGCCGGCCTGACCGTCGGCGGGCTCGTCGACCACCAGGACCTCGGCCGTGAAGGGGTCGAGCTGTCGCCACACCTCCCCCTCGGGCCGGGCCAGCTCGTGGAACTTCTCCAGCAAGCCGGCTTCGCGCAGCGCCTGTTGGCCGGTGGTGGCGTGGATGTCGAGCGTGCCGCCCTGCGTCCGTGCGGAAGGGGACGCCTCGCGCTCGAAGACGGTGACGGACCAGCCGTGCACCTGCAGGATGCGGGCGCATATCAGCCCGCCGGGGCCGGCCCCGACGACGGCGATGCGGGCGAAACGGGCGTTCACCTAAGGCTCCTTCGACGATGGGAGGTGGAGGAATTGCATGCCGGAAGCGGCACTCCCACGAAAACACACCCACTACGAAAGTGCAACGACTTAACTTTTTGCCTCACTCACCTTGCGGCATCGTCCGCGGGGTATGGTGGGCCGGTGAACGCACCGACCGGACGCCGCGAGCGCAAGAAGGCCCAGACCCGCAAGGCCCTGGCCGACGCAGCCCTGGAGCTCTTCCTCGACCGCGGCTACGACCAGGTCGGCGTGAAGGAGGTGGCGGACGCCGCCGACGTGTCGGTGACCACGCTGTTCAAGCACTTCCCCTGCAAGGAGGCCCTGGTCTTCGACCTCGACCAGGACATCGAGGCGGCACTCGTCGCCGCCGTGCGCGAACGCGCGCCCGGCGTCTCCGTCCTGCAGGCCCTGCGCGAGCACCTGGTGACGGCCGTGGGCCCGCACAGCCTGATCCCCCAGCCGCCGGGCGGACATGCCGCAGGGCCGCAGCTGGCGGAGTTCGCCCGCATGGTGGAGGAGACTCCGGCCCTGCGCGAGTACGCCCACCGGATGTGGATGCGCCACGAGACCGCCCTGGCCCGCGCCATCGCCGAGGAGACGGGCGCTCCCGAGGACGACGCCGCCTGCGCCGCCCTGGCCCGGTTCGCCCTGGACGCCCCCCTCGTCGCCCACCGCCACCCCGACCCGCAGCGCGCCGCGGACGAGATCTTCGCCCTCCTGGAGCGGGGCTGGGGCGCGGCGGGCGGCCGCTAGTCCTGCGCGCGCTGAGTGACGGGGGCGTCGGTGTGGTCGCCGAGGAACTCGTACCAGCGGCGCTGCAGGCACACATATCGCGTGTCCGCCTCGACCAGGCTCAGGAACGCCCGCACCGTCTCCGTCAGGCGCTGCTGGCCCGACGGGTCGGCGAGCAGGCCGTCGTCGGCGAAGCCCTGGTGGGAACGGGCCAGGCTGAACATGTCGGGGTAGACGCGGGCCCCCAGATGCTCCAGCGGGATGCGCAGCGTCCACAGGCCGCGGTTGCCGCCGACCAGCGAGGGCGAGGCGGACAGCAGCAGCGCCTGCTTGTCCTTGAACGGCTGGGGCCGGAAGCGGGAGACCCAGTCGATGGCGTTCTTCAGCACGCCGGGCACCGAGGCGTTGTACTCCGGGGAGGAGATCACCATCGCGTCGGAGCGCGCGATCCGGTCGTGCAGGGCCCGGGCGCCCGCCGGCAGGCCCTCGGCCTCCTCCGCGTCACCGTCGTACAGCGGCATGTCGAACTCGCGCATCGTCGCGTGATCGACGTCGGCGCCGGCCTCGGTGAACAGCCGGGCCGCCAGGGAGGCCAGGCGGGCGTTCAGCGACCCGGCCCGCAGCGCGGCCCCGAACACCAGGATCCGCAGCGGAGCGGGATGGGCATCGGTGGCCATGAGCACGTCCTCCCGGCGATCCGGCATCGCGCCGGCATGACGCCGTACGCTCCCCCAGCATCGGGCGACCGACGGCCGGGGTCGACCGGACGCCGGCCGTCCGGGTGACCGCCCCACCCTCGTTCCTCCTCCGTCAGGCACCGGCCGGGCGGACCGGCTCGCGCCGCATCGCCCACAGCACCGGCCCGCCGCCGGGCAGCTGCACCTCTTCGCGCACGACGAAGCCGAAGTGCTCGTAGACGGGGAGGTTGTCGGGCTTGGAGGACTCCAGGTGGACGGGCATGCCCGCCGCATCGGCCTTGGCCAGCCCCGAGCGCAGCAGCGCGGACCCGTGGCCCTGGCCCCGGGCGTCCGGGTCGGCGCCGATCACGGCCAGGTACCAGTGCGGCTCCTGCGGCGCGTGCGCGGCCGCCGCCTGCACGGCGTCGCGGAACACCGGGGCCCGGTCGCCCAGGATCTCCTGCAGCTCCTGGATCGTCCCCGCATCCGGAACGGCCTTCTCCTGCCCCTCCGGCGCCACCCAGAACGCGGCCGCGGCGTCGGTGCGCTCGCACACGCCGTGGAGGGCGTACTGCCGGGTGAAGAGAGTGGTGAAGTAACGACCCAACTGCCCCTCGCGGGAGGCATCGTCGGGGAAGAACCAGCGCATCATCGGGTCGTCGTCAAAAGCACGGGCCAGAGCGCGGCTGATCGGTTGCACGTCGTCGAGCGTCGCCATCTGCGGCGTGTTCTTTATCGGCACCTGGGTCATTCTGCACCCACATGATCAACAACCTTCCTGCGGGGTCGAACAGCCCGCGTGTTCGGGTCAACCCGACCATGGCGCCTGTGTGCTGCCCGTTCACCCGGGTGGCCCACCTGCGGTGGTCGGGCGCGGCGGCGGCGTGGTCGTGTGGAGGCAGGCCGCTCCCCGAGCCGCACGAATCCGCGCCCCACGAATCCGCGCCCCACGAATCCGCGCCCTGCGACCGTCGACAGGAGTCGCCATGTCCCTGCACCGGACCCGCGTCGCGGCGCTGGGTTGCGTGGCGGCCGCCACCGCCTGCGCCCTGGCCTGGGCCGGCGCGGCGACGGGGACCACTCCGCACCTGCTGCCCGCCCCGCAGCTGAAGGTCGGCAAGGCGCAGGCGGACCTGTGCCCCACCGCAGCCGCCGCCAAGGCACTGGCCGACCAAGGGGTGACGCTCGGCGCCAGGAGCCCGGCGGTGATGGCCCACGTCGGCGACCGTACGTGCGTGCGCCTGCCGATGACGCGGGGCGAGTTCGCGCTGGACCTCAGTGCGGGGTCCGTACCGGCCGACGGCAGCATCACCTTCACCAGGTCCACGGGCCGGGTTCTGGCCTTCAACGCCCTGGTATTCGACTTCGGTACGCTCAGGGCCACCGGGACGACCACCATCGAGGGCTCGCGCGCCGGCAGGGGCCGGCAGCAATCGGCCGACCTGTTCACGATGGAATTCCAGCCGGCGAAGACGAAGATCGACCTCGCCAGGGGTACGGCGGAGGGCGCCGCGGCCCTGGGCCTTGGCCAGGGCGGCGACAACGCGCTCAAGGACGCCTTCGGCACCGCCCCACTGCCCGCCCAGGGCACGGTGTTCGATGCCACCGCCGGCGGTGACGTGACCCAGGCGGCGCAGGCACTCACCCGCAGCCTGCTGCCGTGAGCGTCACGGACACCGGCGTCCTGGCCGCCGCGGAGGCCGTCCGGGTCGAGATCCCACCGCGGTACTGCCCCCTCCCTTCCGCCGAGCACCCCGACGCCCAGCAGCTCGACGCGCGGGCGGCGGCCTGGCTGAACGGGTACGGCCTGTGCCGCGACGGGGCGCAGCGCGTACGGATGACCGGCAACGACTGCGCCGGCTTCTACGGGCGCATCATGCCCCGCGCACCGGCCGCCCGCCTCCAGGTCGCCGTGGACTGGTGCGTGCTGATGTTCACCTTCGACGACCTGCACTGCGACGAGGGACCTGCCAGCACGCGCACCGGCGACTTCGCCGCCTTCGCCACACGCCTGCTGCGCGTGCTGGAAGCCCCGGGAACGGTACCGGACGGATCGGCGGATCCGTTCCTCGCGGCGACGGGCGACCTGGCGGCGCGCTGCCGCGCCCAGGGGACGCCGGTGCAGGTCCGGCGCCTGGTGGAGGGACACAGTGCCTGGTTCCTCGGCGTGCTGTGGGAGTTCGCCTGCCGCCGGCGGGGCCGTACGCCATCGCTCGGCGACTACGTCCGCATGCGGCAGCACACCGCGGCCGGCGCGGCGACGCTCGGCTGGGCGGAGATCGTCGACGGCGAGGAGATCCCGGAGCGGGAACTGGGCTCGCCGGCGGTGCAGGCCCTGCGCCAACTGGCCTTCACCACGGCGGCTTTCGACGACGACCTGTTCTCGTACGGCAAGGAACAGTGGCTGGCTGCGCACAGCGGGTACAGCAATGGGTGCCGGCTGAATCTCGTGGACGTCCTGATCGAGGAGCGCTCCCTGTCGCCGGCGGAGGCGATGGCGCAGGCGGTGGCGCTGAACAACCGCCTCACGGCACGATTCGTGCAGCTGCGGGACCAGGTTCGGCAGGGGGCGAGCGAGCCGCTGCGCCGGCACCTGGCACACCTGTCGGCGCTGCTCAGGGGCAACCTGGAGTGGGGCCTGCGCGCCGGCCGCTACAGCAACCCCGACGGCTGCCACCCCGGCGCCGTGGTCACCACCTGTGCGTTCACCGACGCCGCCCCGCCCGCCGGGCCACCGGGAATTGCGCCGGTGGCGTGGTGGTGGGACCGGCTGTAGGCCGGCCCGTCACCGGCTCCGGTGGGCGTTGAGGCGGGCGGCCTGGCGGGTGAGGTGGTCGCGCTCGGCGAGGTTGGAGGCCTTGCGGGCCGCCTCGGCGTACAGCCGTGCCGCCGTTGCCAGGTCGCCGTCGCGTTCGTGGAGGTACGCCGCCACCGCGGTGTGGCGGGGCAGTGAGGCGTCCAGCTCGGCGAGCGCGGCCAGGCCGGCGCGCGGGCCGTCGGCCTCGCCGACGGCCACTGCACGGTTGAGGCGGACGACGGGGTTGTCGGTCAGGCGCGTGAGCTCGTCGTACCACTCGACGATCTGCACCCAGTCGGTCTCGGCGGCGGTGGGCGCGTCGGCGTGGAGGGCCGCGATGGCGGCCTGGGCCTGGTACTCGCCCAGCCTGTCGCGGGCGAGGGCCGCCTGGAGGATCGCGACGCCCTCGGCGATCAGGCGCGTATCCCACCGGCTGCGGTCCTGCTCGGCGAGCGGTACGAGGCTGCCGTCGGGCGCGGTCCGGGCGGGGCGCCGGGCGTGGTGGAGCAGCATGAGGGCGAGCAGCCCGGCCACCTCGGGGTGGTCGACGGCGGCCGCGAGCTGCCGGGTGAGGCGGATGGCCTCGGCGGCGAGGTCGACGTCGCCGGAGTAGCCCTCGTTGAAGACCAGGTAGAGGACGCGCAGCACGGTGGCGACGTCGCCGGGCCGGTCGAAGCGCACGCCGGCCACGGTGCGCTTGGCCCGGCTGATCCGCTGCGCCATGGTCGCCTCGGGCACCAGGTACGCCGCGGCGATCTGGCGGGTGGTGAGCCCGCCGACGGCGCGCAGGGTGAGCGCGACCGCGGACGCAGGGGTGAGCAACGGGTGGGCGCACAGGAAGTAGAGCTGGAGCGTGTCGTCCACCGCGGGCGCCGGTCCGGGCGCCGGTTCCTCCTCGACGAGGTCCTCGCGCCGGCGGCGGGCCGCGTCGGCGCGTGTCGCGTCGAGGAACTTCCGCCAGGCCACGGTGACCAGCCAGCCCTTCGCATCCCGCGGAGGGTCGGCCGGCCAGAGGCGGAGCGCCTCGACCAGCGCGTCCTGCACGGCGTCCTCGGCCGCCGCGAAGTCGGCTCCGCGGCGGACGAGGACGGTGAGCACGCCCGGTACGAGGCTCCTGAGCAGGACCTCGTCGATCAATGCGGGCACTCCGTGGTGCCGGGCTCCGCGGCCAGGAACGGGCGCACCTCCAGCCACTCGTGGATCGGCTTCCCGCCCGCCCCCGGCGCGGCCGACAGTTCGCCGGCCAGCTGGACGGCGCGCTCGTGGCTGTCGACGTCGATGATCATCCAGCCGGCGATGAGGTCCTTGGTCTCCGCGAACGGCCCGTCGGTGACCGGCGGGCGCCCCTCGCCGTCGTAGCGGACCCACTCCCCCTCGGGGGCGAGTGCATTGCCGTCGACGAACTCGCCGGTCTTCTCCAGCCGGGCCGCGAAGTCGTGCATGAACTGCACGTGGGCCGAGATCTCCTCCGGCGTCCACTGGTCCATCGGCACGTCGTTGACCGGAGCCGGGGCGCCTCGGTAGTGCTTGAGCAGCAAGTACTTGGCCATGGTGGTTCTCCTCGGTGCTGGTGCGACCCATTGTGGTCGCCTTCACCCCGGGGACGGAGCCGGCCACGGGTTCTCGACATCGCCGTCCAAGATTTTTTGGGCTGAGCGGTCCCGAGGGGTGAGGACCAGGCCGACGCGGCCGCGAGGCGGTAGCGCCACGGCCAGGCGCGGGCGGGGGTCGCCGGTGACGTGCACGTCGTAGCGGCTCAGCACGGTGGCCAGGACGAGCACCGACTCCATGGTGAAGAACGCCTGCCCCACGCACTGGTGGGCCCCGTCCCCGAAGGGCAGGTAGGCCAGCGGATGCCGCTCCCGTACGGCCTGCTTCCCGAACCGTCCGGGATCGAAGCGCAGCGGGTCCGGCCAGAACGCGGCGAGCCGGTGGGTGAGGTACGGGGAGAGGACGACCGTGGTGCCGGCCGGCACCGGCACCCGGCCGATCGTGTCGTCCTGCCCGGCCACCCGGGGAACGGCCCAGGCCATCGAGTACAGCCGCATCACCTCGGCCATCACCTGCCGGGTGAAGACCAGCTTCCGTACGTGCCCGGGCCGTGGCGGCCCGCCGGCCAGCACCTCGTCCGCCTCCCGCCGCACACCGGCCGCGACGGCCGGGTGCCGGGCCAGGACCACCCAGGCCCAGGTGAGCGTGAGCGCGCTGGACTCCGAGCCGGCCACGAACAACGCCACGATGTCCTGGCCGATGTGCTGGTCGGTCAGTGGCCGGCCGTCCGGTCCGCGTCCTCGGAGCAGGCCGCTCATCAGATCGGCGCCGTCACCGCCCTGCCGGCGGGCCGTGTCGATGGCGGGCAGGAGCATCCGGTTGATCGTCCGGGTCGCCCGCAGGAACGCCCGGTCCCCGGGCATCGGCACGCCGTGGGGGACGAAGGGCATGGCCATGCGCCACAGCAGCGAGTCCAGCGCGGTGGCCACTTCCCTGCCCAGCCGGTCGCACTGGGCAGCGCTGATGCGGGAGCCGAAGAAAACGGGGCTGATGATCCGGTGCACCAGCCGGGTCATCGCCGTCACCGCGTCCTCCGGCTGTTCCGGTCGCGCCCGGGCGGCCAGCTCCTCCACCG
The DNA here is from genome assembly GCF_039532865.1 of Streptomyces luteosporeus. Lineage (NCBI taxonomy): Bacteria > Bacillati > Actinomycetota > Actinomycetes > Kitasatosporales > Streptomycetaceae > Streptomyces > Streptomyces luteosporeus. Next base: position 17,842 of record NZ_BAAASL010000009.1, on the reverse strand, counting down.
CCTGCTCGACCGAGGAAGCGATTGCCTCCCCCGTCCGCTGCAGATACCGGCTCGACATTCCCCCGCGCAGGACGTCGCGGCTGGCCCGCCACCCCGGGCCCTCCCCGGCGATGCCCTGACCGGTCAACCGGCCGAGGGCGTTCCACATCGCGGCTCCGCGGGCGTAGTTCTCCGCCCCGTCCCGCAAGACGTGCTGCAGGTGGTCGGGGTGCGTGAGCAGCAGGGGCCGGAAGGGCCCCAACCCCAGCCGCACCACCGCCCCCTGCGCCTGCCGGCCGGCCTCCTCGACCAGCCCGAGCGGTCCCCCTCTGATCAGCCGGCCCAGAACGCGGTGAAGGGGCAGAGCATGCACGTGGTCGACGGCGGGTGCGGGCATCGGCAACATCCGCCTCTCACGTACGAACGGGGATGTATATGTCGATACCACTCCGTTCTGTGAATGTCACACCCACTACGGCCAACAGGCGACCGGGTGACGGCCCACCAGGGCACGCCTCGGCGAGAGCTTGTGGAATGAAATGAAGACCTGCCCTGACGGCAGGCTCGGAAGCGCTACTGTGCCGGTGCGCCCAGCAGTGGTCGCGGAGTTGTGCCAACGGACGCGCCCGCGCCGGCCGACGCGGTCGCACGAGGAGGAGCCCTGTGTCGTCGCCCTGTGACCCCGAGCACGCACCCGCCGGCGATGTGGGCACTGCGCTCATGATGGTCGACTCCCGGCTCAAGGCCATCTACGACGGCAAGACGGAGACCGACCCCGAACAGCAAGAGATGATCGACCGGTTCGCCGCGTCCCTGGGCCCCGGGGGAGCCAACGACGTCCTGGACGGCACGTGCACGCTCATCTTCATGTACATGCAGTGGCTGCGCATGGCTTACGAGGCCCAGGACGAGGACGTCATCGACTACGTGGTGCCCAACCTGGTGGGCTCGATGCGCCTGATGCCCAAGAGCATCCGCCCCGAGGTCATCCCCACCATGGCCGGCCTGCTCGTCGCCGCCGGCACCGGCCTGAGCCCCAACCTGTGGCGCAGGCAGTACGGGTTCTGGACCAAGGACGAGCTGACTCCGCTGGAAGCCACCGCCTTCCTCCTCGCGGAGCACATCAACCGCATCACCGACGACCGCAACTTCGCCACCCGCATGATCACCCAGGCCCTGGCCGCTTCGGACGCGGCCGAGGCCGAGGACGAGAGCTGAGCGGGCGCCGGGCACGAGCCTAGGGACGCCGCCCCTGTCAGGGAGACGCTCCCCTCGTGCTCCTGTGCGCCTCCCCCGTACGCGGCACGGCTTCGGCCGGCGCCTCGTTCACCGGACATGGGCGGTCGGGAATGCGGCGGTACGGGGCCGTGTGGGCGCCGTTGAGGCGGGCGCGGGTGCAGCGGCGCATCGGGCTGGGCGTGGCCTGCTCGGCGCTGGTGGTCATGGCCTGTGTCCTGTGGGGGAACGGCGGCGACAAGAACAACGCGGCCTCCCTGTGGGTCTCCGTCGTCTCCGCGGTCGTCTCGGTGTGCGCCTTCGCCGCCGACCTGCTGCGCACCCCGGACGACGACCGCGGTCCGGCGCCGCGGGGCCGGCGGCAGCGGGCGGCCGACGCGCTCGCCGACGCGGTGCAGGAGCAGTGGGCGAGGGAGGCGCAGTTACGGCGGTTGCAGGATCCCGAGCCGCTGAACGTCGGCTGGTCCCGACTCGGGCCGCCGCTGGCCGACCACCGGCGGAACGTCCTGCGGGGCAGGCCGCTGCCCCCGCCGCGCGACGGCGACCAGCGGCTGGACCGGATCGTGCGGGCCTTCGGGGAGCTGCCGGCGCGCCGGCTGGTCGTGCTGGGCGAGCCGGGGGCGGGCAAGACGGTGCTCGCGGTGCAGTTCGTGCTGGGTACGCTCGCGGTCCGGCGCCCCGGCGGCCCCGTACCGGTGCTCTTTGCGCTGGCGGGATGGGATCCGCGGGCCGTCACGCTGCGCGAGTGGCTGGCCGGCCGCCTGGCCGCGGAGTACCGTCCGCTGGCCGCCGTCACGGGCGAGCGCACCCTGGCCCGTGAGCTGCTGGACGCCGGCCTCATCCTGCCGGTCCTCGACGGTTTCGACGAGCTGCCACGTGCGGTGCACGGTGATGCGGTGCGCCGCCTCAACGCGGAACTGGACGACCGCCTGCCCGTCCTGCTGACCTGCCGCACCACCGCCTGGTCGCGCGCCGTCGAGTCGGGGGACGTGCTCACCGCTGCGGAGGTCGTACGCCTCGACCCGCTCGACCTGGCCACGGCCCGCACCTACCTGGAGCGCACGGCCCGGCCGGACGAGCACGGCGACACCGCCTGGACGCCGGTCCTGCGGTCCCCGCCCGAGCCGCTGGCCATGGTGCTCACGACGCCGCTGATGGTGGCGCTGGCCCGGACGGTCTACGGGGACGCCTCCCGCGACCCGGCCGAGCTGACGGACGCCGCCCGCTTCCCCACCGCGCAGAGCATCGAGGAACACCTGCTGGACGCCTTCGTGCCGGCGGCCTTCACCGGCGGCCCGGGCAGCACCTGGCAGCCGGAGGCCGCGCACCGCATCCTGTGCCGGCTCGCCCGCGACCTGGGTAGCCGGGACGGCGTGCAGGGCACGTGGCGGTTCGCCTGGTGGGAGGTGCCCGCGGCGATGCCGGCGGCCTTGCGCGTCCTGGGCCCCGCCGCCCTGTCGCTGCTGGCAACGGCCACCGTGCTCGTACCGCTCGCCCGGTTCGGTGACGGTGTCGTCGGTGACTGGGACACTCCGCTGTCCACCGTCCTGAACCTCCTCGGCGACTTCACGGGACTGGGCTTCGGGCTCGCCTTCCTCCTGCCTGCCACGGCCGACAGCCCGCAGGGGCCGCGTCGTCTGGTGCGCATGGCCGCGACGTTCACCGCGGCCGCGGCGGTCGTCGCGGTGTGCGTGGGTCTGCTGTGCCCTCCCGTGCTCGGGCTGCGGCTGGGTGGTGTCGTCACGCCGCGCCCGGCCTGGTTCCTCAACGGGTGCTGCATGGGTCTCATCCTGGCGATGCTGTTCGCGGTCGCCGGTCTCCCCCGCCGTCCCCTCCCGCTGGGACTGCCGTGGGCCGGGGGCCACAACGGCAGCGGAGCCGTCCGGCTGCTGGGCGTGGTGGCCACGGTCGCCGGAGTCGTCCTCCTGTGCTGCGGTGAGGTGCTGCCGGCCACGACCGCCCTGGTGGCGGGCGTCCTGCTGTGCGTAGCAGGACAGCGGCACGCCGAACGGGTCGTCGCCCAGTACACGAGCCCCGCCGCGGTCCTCAAGGGATTCGCCGGCGGCCTCCTGCGCGGCTTCCTCGTCTGTACGTTCGTCGGGGTGGCCGCCGCGGCGGTCGTCGGCGGCATCACCGGGCTCTTCGCGGCGCAGGAGGTCCGGTCGGCGCACCTGCCGGCGGACGGCTCGGTGAGCGAGGGCTGGCGCCTGCGGACGGCGGCGGACGGCACCCGTACCGCCACCTCCACCGGGCCCTACCGGGGCGAGCTGCTCGTCGGCCGGCGCGGCGAGCTCCCACTGGCCGTCCCGCGGCACGCCCGCATCGCCCGCAACGGACGCCGGGTGGAGCACTTCGAGCAGGTCGTCCGGATCCGCACGGCGCCCGCGGGCCCGGTGCTGACCGCCCCCGGTCTGCCCCGGGCCGACGCCTGGAACGTGGTGCTCGGGCTGCCCCGGCCCGTCCACCTGTGGCTCGCCGAGCGTCCCGCCCCCGTCATCGTCCGCGGCGCCACGCTGCCCCTGCTGGGCTTCGGGGCGCTGATCGGGGCCATCGGGGGCTGCGCGTCCGGCGTGTACCGGGCCCTGAGCGTGCCGTCCGACATGGTGCGGGCGGCCGGCCCGCGCAGCACCCTGCGCGCCGATCGCGCCGCCACGCTCGCGCGCAGCGCGACCGCGACCGTCCTCGCGGGCGGGGTGTGCCTGGCACTGGTCCTCCTGGTGGGCCGCGGCGGCCCGTTGGGCACCATGCACACCGAACTGTGGGTGCCGGTCGGCACCTCCGCGCTCGCGCTCAGCGCGTGGGGGCGGCTGTGCGTCGCCCGCGTCTGGCTCGCCCTGACGGGGCGCGCGCCCTGGCGGCTGATGGGGTTCCTCGCCGAGGCGCACCGCCGCGGCGTGCTGCGGCAGTCGGGTGCGCATTACGAGTTCCGTCATCTGCGCCTGCAGCACCGCCTGGCCGGGGCGCCGGACGACGCGGGCACACGGCGCGTGCCGGCCCCGGCGCCGTAGGTCAGCCCGCCAGCTGTGCGCGCAGCTGCTGCTTGTCCGGCTTGCCGGCCGCCGTCAGGGGAATGGCGGGGACGAGGTGCAGGGCCTCGGGGGCGTAGAGGCGTCCTTTGCGGGCGGTGACGAAGTCGCGGATCTCCTCCAGCGACGGCCGTTGTCCGTCCGCGGGCACCACGGCGGCGTGGACGTGCTCCACCGACTGCTCGTCCCGGCTGCCGAAGACCGCGCACTGGGCGACGGCAGGATGGCGCAGCAGCAGGTCCTCCAGCTCCGCCGGGTAGACGTGGCCGCCGACGACCACGATCATCTCCTTGATCCGGTCCACGATGTAGAGGTAGCCGTCCTGGTCGAGGTAGCCGACGTCTCCGGTGTGCACCCAGCCGTCCCGCAGCACCTGGGCGGTCAGTTCCGGCTGCTTCCAGTAGCCCTGCATGACGTACGGCGAGCGCACCTGCACTTCGCCCGGTTCCCCGGGCGGCAGGGTGGTGCCGTCGGCGTCCCGGACGGCGATCTCCACCCCGGGCAGTGCCCGACCGACCGTCAGGTGCCCGCCGCGGCCGGTGCGTTCCTGGTCTCCGGGGCCGGCCTCGGTGATGTGCTGCGCCTCGGCCTGCCCGTACAGGCCGTGGAGCACCGGCCCGAAGGCCTTGGCCGCCTGCCGCAGCCGGGCCGGCGAGGCGGCGGTGCCCCCGTAGGTGATGCGGCGCAGGCCGGACAGGTCGGTGGTGGGCAGGGCCGGGTGGTCCAGCAGCCGGTAGAGCAGGGGCGGCAGCAACCAGGTGTGGGTGATGCGCTCGCGCTCGATCGTGGCCAGGACGTCCCCGGGGTCGAAACCGTGCCGCAGGACCACCGAGCCGCCCTCGTGCAGGGCCATGTCGGCGAAGATGCCCGCGAGGTGGGCGAGCGCGGTGCAGGCCAGATAGCGGGGCGGGTCGCCGGCGTCCGCGAGGGGGTGGTCGAGGCCGGTGCGGTACGAGCCGTGGGTCATCCGGATGCCCTTGGGGATGCCGGTGGTCCCGCCGGTGTGCCGGATGCACCAGTCGTCGTCCGGACCGACCCGGCCGCGCATCGGCCGGGCCGGGTGCCGGGCGGCGGTGGCCAGGACGTCCTCGGCGAAGCCGCTCGGGCCCAGGGAGAGCACCGGGGGAACGCCGCCGAGCCGCAGCAGCTCCTCGGCGGTGGCGTGCCGCTGGTCGTCCACCAGCAGCAGGGAGCACTCCACACTGGCCATGATGTGCGCCATGGTGGGCGGGCTCATGCCCTCGTACAGGCCGACCACCCGGCCACCGGCCAGGTTGGCGGCGTAGCGGGCGACGAGGGCCTCGGCGGTGTTGCCGGTGAGCAGCGTGACGGTGGTGCCACGGCCCACGCCGCGCTCGGCCAGCTCGGCGGCGAGCCGGAGGACGCGGTCGCGCAGCTCCCCGGCGCCGATCACCAGCCCTTCGGCGGTGGTGACGGCGGCCCGCTCGGGGTGGGCGGAGAACACGTCGAGGACGGCCTCCACGTAGCTGCGGAATCCGACGTGCTCGTGCCCGTGCCCGTGCCCGCTGGACTGCTGCTGGCTCATCGCTGACGCTCTCCCTTGCCGGAATGTCCCCTCGAGGCCGTCGACGCTAGTGCCGCCCGCTGATACCTTCCACGACCGGTTCTGTCATGTGCTCATGACGCGCTGGGCATGAGGTGTTCTTTCGCCAGGCGGCGGAACTCCAGGGCCGCGGGGGAAAGGTGGGCGTCCCGGCGCCACACCAGCGTCAGCGTCCGGTGACAGTCCGGGGCGTCCAGCCGCAGCCAGGCCACCGGGCTGCGCTCGGCCATGGTCCGCCGGGCGATCGCGGGCATCAGTCCGATGCCGAGCCCGGCGGCGATCAGCTCCGGGGTCGCGGCGGCCTCGTCGCCCTCGCAGACCACACGCGGTACGAGTCCCTCGCCGGCGAAGAGCCGCTCCAGCAGGGCACGCTGCCACAGGCCGGGGCGGGTGCTGACGAACCCCTCGCCCGCCAGCTCGGCCACCGTGACGCGCTCCCGGCCGGCCAGCGGATGGCCCGGCGGCACGGCCAGCAGCACCTCCTCCCGCACCAGCTCCAGCGTGCACAGTCCGGGCCCGGACAGCGGCTGGGAGGCGAGCGCGAAGTCCACCTCGGCGGTGCGCAGATGCCGCCGCATCTCGTCCAACGGCGCCTGGAACAGCCGTACGCTCACCCCGGGACGGTACGTACGGAAGGCGGCCAGCACCGAGGCCAGCTGGACCAGGGTCTCGGCGGCGACGGCCACCCGGCCCGGCCCCGCGCCGGAGGCGTCGGCCGCCTCCCGCCGGGCGTCGTCCAGCTCGGCCAGCACCCGCTCGACCCGGCGCAGGAAGGCCTCACCGTGCTCGTTGAGCCGAATCCGGCGGCCCCGGCGGTCGAAGAGCGGAACCCCGAGTTCGGATTCGAGCCGGATGATGGTCCGGCTCACGGACGGCTGGGCGACCCGCAGTTCCTCGGCGGCGCGGCTGATGTGCTGGTGCCGGGCAACGGCCTGGAAATAGCGCAGGGAGAGAAGGTCCATGACGGCAGTCTCGCCGGGCCCCGGTCCTTTCGCGTAGTTCGATACGACGCGGCGGTGGCCGAACGCCTGGGTGAGAATGCCCTCATGACCAATGATCATGCCCATGTTCCTGCCGACCGTCCGCTGCTGCGCCGCCCGCAGGACGGCGAGCTCATCGACGTCGCCGGAGTCGCCCACTTCTTCCGGCTCACCGGCGAGCACACGAACGGGCACTTCTCCTTCGAGGAGTTCAGCCTCGCCCCCGGCACGATCGGTGCCCGGCCGCACGTCCACGAGGGCCACGACGAGTACTTCTACGTCCTGGAGGGCGAGCTGACGCTCCACACCGGCGACGGCGAGGTGACGGCCGGCCCCGGCGACCTGCTCGCCGCGACCCGCGGTACGCCGCACGGCTTCCGCAACGCGGGCACGGTCACCGCACGTGCGCTGTGCCTCTACACCCCTGCCGGCTATGAGAACTACTTCCGCGACGTCCACGCCGCCGTGAGCGCCGGGGCCGAGGCGACCGACGAGCTGCTGGCCGAATTCCGCAGCCGCTACCGGACCAGCTCCCACCCGGCGCCCTCGGGCACGCCGCAGGAGTAGGAGGCGCCGGCCGGATTTTTTCCCGAGCTCTTCGCACATAGCGAGCGCGAACGGGTACCCGCGGAGGAGTCCGAGCGCGGCGGACACGCACCGCGCTGCCGCGACTACAGCGAGGAGTCCCTATGAGCACGGTGAAGGAAGCGGTGGAGGTCGACGTCCCCCTCCACACCGCCTACAACCAGTGGACGCAGTTCGAGGAGTTCCCGAACTTCATGGAGGGCGTCGAGGAGGTCCGCCAGATCGACGACCGTCACAACCACTGGACCACCAAGATCGGCGGCGTCCAGCGGGAATTCGACACCGAGATCGTCGACCAGCACCCCGACGAGCGCATCACCTGGCGAACGGTCGGCGGCGAGACCAAACAGAAGGGCACGGTCAGCTTCCGGCGCGTGGACGACACGCACACGCGCGTCGAGCTGGTGATGGACGTCGAGCCGAGCGGCATGGCCGAGAAGGCCGGCGACCTCACCGGGACGATCGACCGCCGCGTCAAGGGCGACATGCGCCGCTTCAAGGACTACATCGAGAAGCAGGGCGGCGAGACGGGCGCCTGGCGCGGCCGCATCAGGCCCGGCGACTGACGCGCCCTGGGGGCGTCGGCTGCCCGTCGGCCGGTGCCCCTTGCCCGTGCGGCGCCCCGTCAGGGGCGCGGGGAACTGCGCGACAAGCCACGACGCGCCCGCAGCCGAAGTGCCGTGCTGCCACCGGCCCCTGCGGGCCGTCCGTGGCCGATCGCGCCCACGCGGCGGCAGCCGCAGATCGACACTGCCCCGCGCCCCCTCGGGGCGCGACGGCTCAGTGGGGCAGCCAGCGCACCTCGTACGGGGCGAGGGACAGCGCCTGTCCGTCCACCCTGGCCACGACCGGGCGGGCCTCGGTGTTGACGACGAGCACGGCCGCGTCGTCGGCCAGGGCCTGGAGCCTCTCGCCCCTTGCGGCCGTCACGGCAACCGGCCGGAAGGCGCTGCCGGGAGGGAACTCGTGGGCGAACCGGCTCAGCAGCCGGGCCATGGGCAGCGCTCCTCCGCCGTCGCGCAGGTGGGTGCTGCGCCACAGGCAGCCGGGGCAGTCGTCCCCCGTCTGCTGCGGGTTCCAGTAGAAGGCGGCCGCCGCACCGCTCTCCGCCAGCCGCATCATGGCGGTCGCCTGTACGGCGGTGCGGTGCTGCTCGCTCCAGCCGTCCCGTCCGCCCGGCCGGTCGTCGTCGGCGGGCGGCTCGACGTACCACTCGGCCCACCACACCGGCAGCCCGGTCACCCGCCTCAGCCAGCGGGTGACGTCGGCGAACTTCTCGGTGGCGGCGAACTCGTCGGGGATCGTGCGGTGCCCGTCACGGGTGTAGCTCGATCCGTCGACGACGACGAAGTCCGCACCCGTCTTGTGCGCGTTCCAGTAGTGGACGACGTCGGCCGAACGCTGGTCGAGCTCGCCCCAGCAGCCGCGCAGTTCGCGCGAGCAGTCCTCCTCGTGGGCGGCGGGCGGATCGTGGTCGGCCACCACGTACGGCCCGCCGACGAGGTTGCGGGGGTTCTGCTTCTTCAGCTCCGCGTGGACGAGGTTGTACAGCTGGGTGTAGCCCTCGTAGTTCCAGCGGCGCTTGTCCTCGTCGTAGAAGCCCTTGAGCTCGTTCCACACCAGGAAGTGCCGGATGTCGGGGTAGCGGCGGGCGACCGTGCCCGCGAGGCGGGCGAAGTCGGCGTAGTGCCGGGGATCCGGGGCGGTTTCGAGCCGCGACCAGTCGGTGTGCCCTGCCCGGCCGCCCTTCATCCAGTCGGGGGCGGCGCACAGCGTGAGGACGGGGACGGCGCCGGTGCCGCGCATCAGGGCGACGCGCTCGTCGAGGGCCTCGAAGTCGTGGCGGCCGGGGGACGGTTCCGGGTTCTCCGCGCCCCAGCCCATGATGTGCTGGTTCTGCGGCAGGGGCTGCGCGGAGAGCAGGGCGCCGGCCCTGCGGGTGGCGTCCGGTACGCCGTACTCCGCGCTGTACTGGGTGTGGGTGAAGCCCCACCCGGGCCGGGTACCCGCCGCATGTCGCCCCATGACATCCGACGGTATCCCTCTCGCCCGGGCTTCTCCCGGAATCGGCCCAAGTGGTCGGCCGGTCTCTCGTTTCGGCGGGAGCAGCCGCCGGTCAGCGGCGGGAGGCGCCGCGCCGGGGCGGGGCTATGCGGACCCGCCGGCCGCCGGTGGCGTTCTCGATGTCGTCGAGCTGTGCGGTGATCGTGCTGCGCAGGTCGTCGTCGTCCTCGAAGCAGAAGTCGTTGAACAGCGTGTAGCCCGTCCACATCAGGTTCGCGCACACCCGTGCCGGCACCCGGCCGGTCTGCGCGCCCATGCCGACCAGGGCCACCGACCGGATGCTGCCCGGCTCCTTGTCGTTCTGCCGGTGGATCGCCTGGAACGCGGCGGCGCACGCCAGGGCGACGTTCAAGGTCTCGCTCACGTTCTGCGCGGACGTCTCCATCGTGGGCGTCGAGATGAGGAACTTCGGCTTGACCGCCCCGGAGGGGACGCACACCGCACTGCCCACCGGAAGGGTGCCCCCGAAGCCGTCCCGGATCGCCCGCTGGACGCGCAGCTGGATGCCGGCGCCGAGGTACCGCTTGACGGCCGCGTCGACACCGCCGTCCATCCGTCCCCGGGAGTTGGTCGGGCTGACCCAGGCGTCGACGTCCTCGTCGAGGATCGAGCCCTTGCGGATCTCGATGCCGGGGGTGTCGGCGAAGGCCGCCCGCCAGGCCGCCACCACCGCGGTGTTGAGGTCGGTCAGCACGACCTTGAGCGGCGACGGCACGGGATTCACGGTCATGGTTCACTCCGATCGAAAAGCGTTCACTCGACTGACCGGGACGCTAGCGCGCCCCACTGACACTGCGTCCGGCCCGGACCGGCGCCCGGAGGGGATGTCAGTGGGCTGCCCTATCGTCGTGAGCACTTCGCCGATCAGGCCTCCCACCAGCGCTGTTCGACTTTTTCGGAGCCCCTCCCATGAGTGATGCCCACACCTCCGCCCTGCCCGACGCGGGCGACCCGCTGGCTCTCGCCGACCTGTTCAAGGGCGGCGGCGAGCCGTGGCTCCCGCTGCTGAAGCCGGTCATCGAGGCCCAGCCGGGCGCCGCCGCGTTCATGGGCCCGGGGCGCAGCCCCGAGGTCGTACCCGTGCGCGAACTGACCTTCCAGGCGCTCAAGCCGCATGCGCCCCACAAGTGGAAGGTCGTCGTCTTCGGCCAGAACCCCTATCCGCGGCCGGAGAGCGCCACCGGCATCGCCATGTTCGACAACACCTTCCACGACTGGAAGGACAGTCAGTTCGGCAGGGTCGTCAGCATTCGCTGCCTGATCAAGGCGGCGGCGATGTGGAAGTACGGCATCCCCAAGAAGACGCCGATCGCCGACATCCGGGCGCTGTTGAAGAAGCAGGACACCGTCCAGCCGCCGGAATGGTTCCAGGCGATGCTCACGCAGGGCGTCCTGCTGCTGAACGCCGCGCTCACGGCCAGCGCCGACGGGGCGATGGGCACCGACCGGCACACCGCGTTCTGGCGGCCGGTCGTGGAACGGATCGTCGAGGAGATCCTCAAGGCCAAGCAGGACGCGGCCGAGGAGGAGGACCGGGGTGTCGTCTTCGCGTGGTGGGGAGCCCACGCACGCACCCTGAAGAAGGTCGTCCTGCGGCTCCAGGAGAAGTACCCGGACGTCGACGTCCGGCACATCGACCATGCCAACCCCGCCGCACAGGGCGACCTCTTCTGCGACGGCGAGCACTTCCGCGTGGTGAACGACGCCCTCGCCTCGCTGGGCGCCGACGCCGTCGACTGGCTGCCGAGCAAGGGCTGGGACGCGCACGCGGCCGGGGGCGGCGGGGCGGACGGCGGCGTCGCCGAGCGCATGGGCGCGTTCATCGCGTCGACGATGGAGCTGCACCAGCTGTACCTGGACCGGCTCGCCGGCGTGAAGGACGAGGGCCTCCTCCTCTCCCCGATCACCGGGGTCCTCGACACACCGCTCATGGACTTCCGGGACGCCGTCGGCCCCGTCGCCCGGCTGCTGTCCGGTCTCGACCGGCACGTGACCCTCTCGCACGAATTCGGCAAGAGGCGGGCGGATGCGGCGGACGCGGCGTCCGGCAGCCTGTCCGCCGACGCGATCGCCGCCCTCCACCTCTACACCTGCCAGTCCGCCTTCTACCGCGAGATCAACGCCATCCTGCGCTCCCCCGACCGGACCAGGGTCCTGCCGTACCTCCCCTACCTGCGGCTGCTGTTCTCGGCGGTGTCGGGCCTTCCCGCCCGGACGGAGCCGCTGTGGCGCGGCGTACCGCTGGACCTGCGGGCCCAGTACCCCGTCGGCGGGACCGTGACCTGGTGGGGCGTGTCCTCGTGCACGTCCAAGCACAGCGTGGCGCGGGCGTTCCTCGGCGGCCGCGGCAAGCGGACGCTCTTCGAGGTGCTGCCCGCCCGGGCCGTGGGCATCCGCAGCTTCTCCGCGTTCACGGACGAGGAGGAGTTCATCCTCCTGCCGGGCACGCAGCTCAAGGTGACCGACGTCACGTCCGAACGCAACGGCCTGTGCACGGTGAAGCTGGCCGAGCTGGAGGAGCCGCCGCTGGTCTCCTGACCCGGAAGCGGAACCCGGCGGGACAGCGGGTGGTGCAGCGGCGCCCGGCCGGTGACCGGGCGCCGGCGCCCGTCAGCTGCGGCCGGCGGCGCCGCCGAGGTGCCGGGCGAAGAACCGGACACCGCTCTCGGCCTCGAACCGGGGCAGTTCCTTGTGCCTGCCCGAGTTCACGTGCAGCGACTTCTCCTTCGAGGCGAAGGCGTCGAACAGCGCGAGACCCTCCTCGCGGGAGATGTGCTCGTCGTCCCACTGCATGTCGAACTCGACGGGGACGGTGATCCGCTGCGCGTGCTCGGCCAGGACATGGGGCCAGTGCTGGCCGAAGACCGCCGCCGTGACCCTGGGTTCGGTCGCCACGAACGGTATGCCGATTGCGGTGCCCATGTTGATGCCCCAGTAGCCGACCGGCCCGTCGGTGCCGATTTCCGCAAGCTCCTGGAGGGCGTCCAGGGTCGCCCGCCACTCGGGCACGGCGAGCTCTGCGAGGTGTGCGTTGTAGCGGACGACGATCGGGCCCTCCGGCTCGCCCGCCGCCCGCGCCGCGTACAGTGCGGCGATCTCCTCCTCGTCGTGCGCCGTACGCGGCCGGTCGCCGTGACCGGGCGCATCGATGCAGGCGACGTGGAAGCCGCAACCGGTCACGAGGAGACGGGCACGGCCGGCCATCGCCGGGTGCTTCTTGTGGTTGCCGCCGCCGTGCCCCATCAGTACCAGGGGTGCGCGGTCGGCGCCGGACGCCGGCGACCAGAGAACGCCGGGGACGCCGCCCACGGTGAAGTCGCGCTCGACCATGCCGTTCGACGACGACCGGGAAGTGAACTGCAAAGAGTACATAGGTGGTGCCTTTCGGAAGTGCCTTGTCATTCCCAGGCGCTCCCGGCGACGACCTATGTCGTCCGCTCGGCCGTGACGACGAGCGGGAGCACCCACGTGCGTACTGCGTTCATGGGTCTCACCTCCTCGTGCGGTGTCACGGTCGAGCGCACGCTATCTCACGAAGATCATCGCGTTCAACTGTTTTTTTTCCCGCGGGTCCGGGCGACGGGACCCGAGGACACGGCCCCGGCGCACGACGAGTGGCCCCCGGGCGATCCGCGGGCGAGCCTGGAGGCATGGGGTCGCTCTTGCGCTCCGCCTCCCGGCCGGGAGGGAGCGCCCACACCTGGGGCCTCCTGATGGTGGGGCAGTGCCTGCCCTTCGTGATCGCCCTGCTGGTGCTGGCCATCGAGTTCTCACCCGCACACTTTCTGTACACCGGCCCTCTCCTCACGGCGACGCCCGCACTCGCGGCCGTGACGCTGGGGCTGCGGGGCACGCTCGCGTCGATCGGTCTCGCGGTGGCCATCAGCGTGGCGACCGCGACGTACAACGACGCCTGGGGTACCCAACAGGTCTACACCAATCTGCTGGCCATCTTCCTGGTCTCCGTCGCCGGCATCACGTCGAACAGCGCCGTGCGCACGCGCAGGGAGAACGAACTGGACCAGGTCCGCCGCATCGCCACCGCGGCCCAGGAGGTCGTCCTGCGCCCCGTACCCGAGCGGCTCGGCCCCTTGCGGACCGCCGGCATGTACCTCGCGGCCGAACAGGGCGCCCAGATCGGCGGCGACCTGTACGAGATCCTGCAGACCCGCTACGGGGTCCGGATGATCGTGGGCGACGTGCGGGGCAAGGGGCTCCAGGCCGTACGCGCCGCCGCGGCCGTCCTGGGCGCCTTCCGCGAGGCCGCGCAGTACGAGGACGACCTCGCCGACGTGATGAACCGCTGCACCGCCGCCCTGCGCCGTGAGACCGCCGTCCCCGGGGCGTTCGACCAGGTCGCCCTGCTGGAGGGCTTCGTCACCGCCCTCGTCGCCCAGGTGCCGGACGGGCCCGTGGTCGAGGTGGTCAACCGCGGCCACCCGCCGCCACTCATGACGCACGGTGACACCCTCCACGTCCTGACGCCCGCCGACCCCCTCCCGCCCCTGTGGCTGGAGGACTTCGCCGCGGGCCACCCCGCCACGGCGGAGAGCCACCCGTTCGCACCCGGCGACCGCCTGCTGCTGTACACGGACGGCGTAATCGAGGCCCGCGACCCGAACGACGCCTTCTTCCCCCTGCCGGAGGCCATGCGCGAAACCGCCGCCGAGCTGCCGTGCGGTCTGCCGAAGGACTTCCTTGAACACCTGCACGAGGCACTGCTGGGGCACACGCGGGGCCACCTGGCGGACGACGCGGCGATGCTGCTCGTGGAGCGGTGCGAGGAGGGGCAGGAGCCATGACGCACGCGTCATCCGAAGGGCGTGCGCACCGGCCTCGGACGGTCCGGCCGCCGACCGGCGCGCGGGGCCGGAAGCCGGGGTCGGGTGGCGAGGTGGTGCTGGAGGCGGGCGTGCCGGAACTGGTAGACGGGTCCGACCCGGCGGAGGATGCCGAGCCGGTGCGCGTCGGCGAGGAACGCCTGCAGCCGCCAGGGGAGCCTGCCGCGGGCGGCGAGGATCAGGCGAGCGAGGGTGTAGTGGGGCCAGGAGTGAGCGGGCAGCGCCACACCGGCACCGAGGAATCCGCCGTGGAAGAGGCCGATCACAGCCGCGAACACAGTGGTGCGCAGGGGGTTGTACGGCGACCATGACACGACGGCCCGCATGATGCCGTCGGGGATGTTGAAGACCACTGCGCAGGCTGCTCCACTGATCAGCGAAATCAGGCGATCGGCTTGGACGGAGGAGCTTGCCGTTGCCACTTCGTCAGCAGTGGACGGGCCCCGGACCCAGTCCAGTGCGGCCAGGCCGGCGCCCACCGCGGCCCCGATCGTCAGGCCCCAGGGCACCGTCCCGGTCGGAAGGGCGGTTTCGTAGCCGGCGAACGTGTATCCGGCGAAGACCGTTTCGCTGATTGCGGCGACGCCCGCGACGATGACGAGCGCACGGATCAACTGCCTGGACCGGCCTCGCCGGGCGGGCCGGCTACGGCTCGGCATACGAGGAGGGGACGGCAGGCCGCCGGCACCCAGCATGCACAGCCACAGGCTGAAGCAGACGAACCCGATGGCGGCCACCAGCACCGGTCCGAACAGGCCGTGGTAGTAGTACAGCGCTGCGGGCAGGGCCGCGAGGCCGCCGGACAAGGACAGGAGCGCAGCCACAGCGGCCGTACGGGCCAGGCTGCGTTCCCGCACGGCTATCAGGCCGCCGATTCCCAGTACAGGGACGTTGATCAGGGCCTCCATCGCCGACAAGGGGTACCACTGCAGGCCTTCGCTCCATGACGGCACGTCCAGGACAGCCACCAGGAGCGAGGTGGTCAGCAGGAGTCCGAGGCATGTGACCAGCGCCCACGTCCCTGCGCGCCGCCACGGCCCGGCCAGGGCCGGAGTCCACCGGTACAGCTGCCACCACATCAGGTCGTACGTCCCCTGGGCGTGCAGGCCCGCCGCGAACCAGGCGAGGTGGCGATGGGCCTGCCGGGGATCCCAGCTGCAGCCCGGGTGCTGCCTGCGTGCGCGGCCGTAGAGCGTCGGGATCAGCGCGTCGAGGAGATGACGCTCGATGTCGGCGGCCGTGGGGAAGCGCCGGGTGTCGGCGAGTTCGGCGGGATCGTTGTCGTTGTCGGCGTAGACGGACCGGGCCAGGGCCACCATCAGCGGGCTCGTCAGGGCCTGGGCCGCAGGGGCCTGCGGCTGGTGGTCGAGGTGCTCGGCCAGGGCGTTCCAGCCGCGCTGGCGGGGCCCGGGTGGCGTGGCCAGCTTCAGCAGGGCGAGGGCGTCGCCGGCGCGTACGGGCGCGGGTTCCAGGACGGCCGCTCCGGTCAGGATGCCGCTCTCGGCCACCGCTCGCACGTAGTCGTCGGTACGGCAGGTCAGGACGAGCGGAGTGTGGGCCGGCACGGTGTCGTTGAGGGAGGCCAGGGCTGCTGCCCGGCGCTGTTCGGGCAGCTCGTCGAGACCGTCGAGTACCGGAATCAGACGGTGCTCCGTCAGGAGGTCCTCGATGACGCCGGCACCGTAGTTCTCGGTGTCGGCCAGCGCCGGGTAGTCCACGGCAACGCGGCGGCGCAGCCACGTGCCGGCGCTCTCGCGCGCGGGGTCGAAGGAGGACAGCGAGAAGAGCACCGGCACCGGATCGCCGTCGCTGCGCGTGCGCAGCAGGGCGAGCAGCAGCAGGACGGCGAAGGTCGTCTTCCCCGATCCTGCCGGGCCCAGGACCACGAGGCGCCGGCGCGCGAGCGCTCCGAAGGCCGCGGCCAGTTGCTGCGGATCGTCGGCCCGGCAGACCACGGCGGTGCCCACCAGCCGACGGTGGTCGGACACTCCCGGGTCGGAACAGTCCGACCAGACCACGGGCAGCGGCTCGGGATCGTACAGTTGCCGCAGGGTGGCCTCGTCCTCCCACTGCCGGCGGACCGTGCGGGCCAACGCCTCGGCCGCCTCCGCGACTTGCCTGCTGCTGGAGGGCGCCCGGCTCCGGCCGGCGCGCGAGGCCCACCCGGACAGCACGCCGAACAGGGCGATCACCGCGCTCACGACCGCCGCGGCAGCGGAGATCCGCTCGGGGTCCTGCAGCGGCCAGGCCACCGACAACCCACAGGCGGCCACGGCGCACAGCACCCAGGTCGCCTTCCATCGCTTGCTCACGGAGAGTAAAACGACCGCCATGTACTGCAGTTACCGGTGACCGCGCTCCGCTGGGAGGATTCCTCGCCTTGACATACCTCGGCTCAAGTTTTATGAAGGCAGAGAGGTGATGCATCGTGGCACGCGCTGTCGGAATCGACCTTGGTACGACGAACTCCGTGGTGTGCGTCCTGGAGGGCGGGGAGCCCTCGGTCGTCACGAACGCGGAGGGTATGCGAACGACACCGTCCGTCGTCGCGTTCGCGAAGGGCGGGGAGGTGCTGGTCGGCGAGATCGCCAAGCGCCAGGCCGTGACGAACGTCGAACGCACCGCCCGTTCCGTCAAGCGGCACATGGGCGATGCGCAGTGGCACTTCCCCGACTCGGGGACCGTGGACGGCAAGCGTTTCACCGCGCAGGAGATCTCCGCCCGGGTGCTGCAGAAGCTCAAGCGGGATGCGGAGGCGTTCCTGGGGGACGACGTGACGGAGGCCGTCATCACCGTCCCCGCGTACTTCAACGACGCCCAGCGCACCGCGACCAAGGAGGCGGGCGAGATCGCGGGGCTGAAGGTCCTGCGGATCATCAACGAGCCGACGTCCGCCGCGCTCGCCTATGGTCTCGACAAGGAGAACGACCAGACCGTCCTCGTCTTCGACCTCGGTGGCGGTACGTTCGACGTCTCGCTGCTGGAGATCGGCGAGGGCGTGGTCGAGGTGAAGTCGACGTCCGGTGACACGGAGCTGGGCGGCGACGACTGGGATCAGCGGGTCGTCGACCATCTGGTGAAGCAGTTCAAGAACGGCTACGGCATCGATCTTTCGCAGGACAAGATGGCCGTCCAGCGGCTGCGCGAGGCCGCCGAGAAGGCGAAGATCGAGCTGTCGGCCGCCACGGAGACGACGATCAACCTGCCCTACATCACGGCGTCCGCCGAGGGCCCGCTGCACCTGGACGAGAAGCTCACGCGCGCCCAGTTCCAGCAGCTCACGGCCGACCTGCTGGAACGCTGCAAGGGACCGTTCCACAATGCGGTGAAGGACGCCGGCATCAAGGTCGCGGACATCGACCACGTCATCCTGGTCGGCGGTTCGACGCGGATGCCGGCGGTGACCGACCTGGTCAAGGAACTCACCGGCAAGGAACCGCACAAGGGTGTGAACCCGGACGAGGTCGTCGCCATCGGCGCCTCGCTCCAGGCCGGTGTCCTCAAGGGCGAGGTCAAGGACGTCCTGCTCCTCGACGTCACCCCGCTGTCCCTCGGCATCGAGACCAA